>NZ_DHXT01000043.1 GCF_002413825.1 Rhodoferax sp. UBA5149 | reverse complement strand
ACTTGGCACATCGGCATCCTGCGTTACTTCAACCCGGTGGGGGCCCACGCGAGCGGCCTGATCGGCGAAGACCCGCAGGGCGTGCCCAACAACCTGCTGCCGTTTGTGGCCCAGGTGGCCGTGGGGCGGCGCGAGTTCCTGAACGTCTGGGGCAACGACTACGCCACGCCCGACGGCACCGGCGTGCGCGACTACATTCATGTGGTGGATTTGGCGCTGGGGCACGTCAAGGCACTGGAGCGGCTGCAACAGCAGACCGAATGCCTGGCCGTCAACCTGGGCACGGGCGTTGGCTACAGCGTGCTGGACATGGTGCGCGCCTTTGAGAAAGCCAGCGGCAAACCCGTGCCCTACAAGGTAGCGGAACGCCGGGACGGCGATATCGCTTCGTGTTACGCTGATCCAACCCATGCGTTCGCGACGCTGGGCTGGCGCGCTGAGCGTGGGCTGGAGGCCATGTGCGCGGACGCCTGGCGCTGGCAAATCGGCAACCCCAACGGCTATTCCGTGGCTTGACTATCAACAACAGAGGGAGTGGAAAATGAATAGCAAAAACGAGGTCAACCATGGCTAAGGGCATGATTCTGGCGGCCGGGCAAGGCACCCGCGTGCGGCCGCTAACGCGCGACTTGCCCAAGCCGATGGTGCCGATTTTGGGAAAACCGGTGATGGAGTACCTGATTGAGCACCTCGCGCGCCACGGCATCACCGAGGTCATGGTCAACGTCGCCTGGCATCATCAGAAAATTGAAGAGTACTTTGGCGATGGCAGACGTTGGGGTGTGCAGATCGGTTATTCCTACGAAGGTGTTCGCGACCATGGCGACATCTTGCCCCGCCCCATGGGCTCGGCCGGCGGTATGCGGCGCATCCAGGACTTCAGCGGCTTCTTTGATGAGACCACCCTGGTGCTGTGCGGCGATGCCCTGATTGATCTGGACATCACGGCGGCCGTGGCGGAGCACAAGGCCAAGGGTGCCATCGCCAGTGTGGTGGCGCTTGACGTGCCGCTGAAAGATGTCCAAGCCTACGGCATTGTGGTGGCGGCACCTGACGGGCGCATTCAGTCATTTCAGGAAAAACCCAAGCCCGAAGAGGCTAAATCCACGTTGGCCAGCACCGGCATCTATATTTTCGAGCCCGAGGTGCTGGCATTGGTGCCGTCGGGCAAGGTCTATGACATCGGCTCGCAGCTGTTCCCCCAGCTGGTCGAGCAAAACCTGCCGTTCTTTGCCCAGAACCGCCCCTTCAACTGGATCGATATCGGCCGGGTCAGCGACTATTGGTCGGTCTTGCAGCGCGTGCTAAGTGGCGAAGTGGCCCAGATGAACATGCCCGGGCGCCAGATCAAGCCGGGTATCTGGGTCGGTCTCAATACCTCCGTTCCCTGGGATGAAGTCAAGATTGAAGGGCCGGTGTATATCGGCTCCAGCGTGCGCATCGAGCCCGGCGCCACCATCACGGGCCCAGCCTGGATCGGTCATGGCAGCCACATTCGCACGGGGGCCAAGGTGGTCCGCAGCATTTTGTTTGAGTACACCCGCATCGCCGCCGACATGCGGTTCAGCGAGATGATTGTCTCGCCCGATTACTGTGTTGACCGCCACGGCGAGACCCTGTACCGCGGCGACGATACCGCCCAGCTGCGCTGGGGCGATGCCAGAGCCTGAAAGCGCGCACCCATTTGACCCACCAATCCGCTTTGAGATTGATTTCCCCATGTTGATTCAACCCGTTGTTCTGTCTGGCGGCTCCGGCACCCGTCTGTGGCCTCTGTCACGCGAGAAATACCCCAAGCAACTGCTGCCGCTGATTGGCGAAGACTCCCTACTGCAGGCCACGGTGCGCCGGGTAGACGGCATCGCAGGCGCCGAGCTGGCGCCCCCGATGGTGGTGTGCAACGAGGAATATCGCTTTGTCATCGCCGAGCAACTGCGCCTGATGGGCAAGCCCGGCACCATCGTGCTCGAACCCGTAGGTAGAAATACGGCGCCAGCCCTCACGATTGCTTCATTGTCAGCTATTAAAATAGGAGCAGACCCGGTATTGCTGGTGATGCCGGCGGATCACGTCATCCTCGACACCGCGGCGTTCCAGAGCGTTGTCAGTCAGGGTGCCTTGCTGGCCGCAGGCGGCGCTATCGTTACCTTCGGCATCACACCCGATGCGCCGGAGACCGGCTACGGCTACATCCAGTCGGGTGCGACTTACACCGGGGCGCCCGACGAAAAAAAACCCTCTCCGGCCAAGCTGATCGCCCGCTTTGTTGAAAAACCAGACCGGCAAACGGCACAGGTTTATCTGGATGCGGGCTCATACTTGTGGAACAGCGGCCTGTTCATGATGCGCGCCTCGGTCTGGCTGGCCGCCGTCGGGGTCTGCCGACCGGACATTTTGGCGGCCTGCCAGAGCGCCTGGGATCAGGGCTCAACCGACGGTGAGTTTGTTCGGGTTGGCAAAGAAGCATTTGCCGGTTGCCCGCCTGACTCGATCGATTACGCCGTGATGGAACGCATTGCCGCCAGTGGCGCTGAGTCCGGCACCAGGGCGGGTTCACTGCCGCCGGGAGTGGTCATTCCGCTCGCCGCGGGCTGGTCGGACGTGGGCGCCTGGGACGCCTTGTGGCAGGTGCTGCCCAAAGACGAGTCGGGCAACGTCGCCCAAGGCGATGTGCTGCTGCAGGACTGTCATGACACGCTGGCCCTGTCAGAAGGCCGGCTCATCGCCTGCGTGGGCGTGAGCGACCTGGTCGTGGTGGAAACTGCGGATGCCATTCTGGTGGCTCACAAGGACAAGACCCAAGACGTCAAGAAAATTGTCGACCAGCTCAAACAGGCCGGACGAACCGAGGGGCAAAATCATCGCAAAGTGTTTCGCCCCTGGGGCTGGTACGACAGTGTGGACACGGGCGCCCGTTTTCAGGTCAAACGCATTGTGGTCAAACCCGGCGGCACGCTGTCGCTGCAAATGCACCACCACCGCGCCGAACACTGGATTGTGGTCAGCGGCACGGCCAAAGTGACGCGGGGCGACAGCACCTTCCTCTTGTCAGAGAACGAATCCACCTTTATTCCACTGGGCACCACGCACCGCCTGGAAAACCCCGGCCGCGTGGCGCTGGAGATGATTGAGGTGCAATCAGGCGCCTATTTGGGCGAAGACGATATCGTCCGGTTTGAAGATGTGTACGGGCGTTAGCTGTCCAACTTGTCATTCGTCAATGCAATGCAATGAAGGACAACAGAAGATGAACCGAAGAATGCCACCCATTTCTTGACTCTACGAGCAAAGCGGTAACGCTGCAAAAAGTTGAATGAAAAATCCACGTGCATCAGACGCCAGAAGATTCTTGCATCAAACACTTCGGAAAGCATTTTCTTTCTTCCCGCGAAGCCTGCGATTTGCGGTGTACCGGTCTTTTGTTGATTGTGACCCCCGACCCGACAAACGCCTGGTCCTCAAGATCGCGGAGACGAGGGAAGAGTTGCAAGCGTGTTTCAAGCTCCTGCATGATGCCTACGTTGGCAGCGGCTTCATGCGGCCCGACCCGTCAGGCATGCGCGTCACCATTTACCACGCTCTGCCTACCACGACCACACTCTGCGCCAAATACGATGACGAGGTGGTGGGGACCATCTCGCTGATTCGCGAAAGTGTGTTCGGTTTTCCCTTGCAGTCCATTTTTGACTTGCACGAAGTTCGCGAGAAAAAAGGCCGGGTTGCGGAGGTGTCTGCGCTTGCCGTGCATCCAAAATTCAGGAACACCGGAGGGACGATCCTGTTTCCGCTGATGAAATTCATGTATGAATACTGCACCACGTTCTTCGATACCCGGCATCTTGTGATCGCCGTCAATCCCAACCGGATTGAAATGTACGAGTCTCTTTTGTTCTTTGAGAGATTGGCGGAAAACGAAGTTGAAAACTACGATTTCGCCAATGGCGCACCGGCGGTAGGGGCCTCCGTTGACCTGCACGTCGCCCCTGAAATCTTCAAACGGGTTTATGGGAAGAAGCCGAGGCGAAAGAATCTCTATCTGTATTTTTTGCGGACCAGGCTGCGCAACATTGTGATGCCAAGTCGGCGTTACTTCACAACCAATGATCCGGTGATGACGCCGGATCTGCTCGACTATTTTTTCAACCAATGCACCCATACTTTTCAAAATTTAAATGAAAGAGAGAAGGGGCTGCTGCATTCCATCTACAACCTCCCCGAGTACAAAGAGGTGCTGCCGGTTATTTTTTCCGAGTCCAACTTCCGCATCCGTCAGCGCAGGCATCAACGCTATTCACTCAAATGCCCGGGCAGTTTCTCGGTCATCAGTCCTGAAAAGACGGAGGTCTATGCACTGCGGGTGGTCGAGTTTTCCGACGATGGCTTTCTGGCGCATTCCAAAGCACCCTTACCCACCAACGTTTGGGGTGAAGCCAGTATTCGACTCGGGAGTGAGGAGAAATCGATCGTGAAGGCCATGGTCGTACGTGGCAATCACAAGGGCTCTCACGGGTTTTACGGTTTCAAGCTGGTTGAATCTGATTTATCCTGGCGAAAACTTGTCAGCGTGCTCAAGTCGGGGACCACCCATGAAGACCTGGACAATGCCACGCGATTTCTGACGGATTGAAGGTTTCAATCATTCAATTCGGGTCAGTTGGCCTTGTCCCGTTGCAACAATTGCAGAATGAATACGGATGGAACGGCATAGCTGATCCCCGACGGGTGAGTCAACGCCGATTCCCGGGTTCCTTTGATGAAAACCATGTTGACAACGCCAAGCACCTCGCCCGTGTCCGGATCAAACAAAGGACCGCCACTGTTTCCGGGATAGGCCGTGCCATCCAGCTGAAAGATATCGAAACTGCCCCCGCCCCGCAGGCTGCGTATTGTTTTTTCATTGAGTTGCTGTGCGGAAGGGGTGGGCAGCGCAGCCGCTGTAATGGAAGAAACCATACCCCGGTGCGTCACGGGGGAAAAACCAAGTGCCCCCCCAATCGGAAACCCCATGAAGGCAATGGCTTGCCCTTCTTGAACCGAGCCCGAATCACGCACGCTGAGCGCAGGTGCTGCAGGCCCATCAAAACGCAGCAGGACCAGATCATGAATCGGGTCCACTTCGAGCACCGTCGTTGGTCGCATTTCAAGTTCATTTTTGCCAACCCTGATCTGGATCACCAAAGCGGCTTGGGCGCCCTCTTCTGTGGGTTGCGGAAGGACATGGGCATTGGTGATAACCAGGTTGCCGTTGCCCACAATGAAACCCGTGCCCCGCAAAGTAAATCGCGGACTGTTTGTGCTCTTGTAAGTGCCAACTATGACCACCGACGGTTTGACTTTGGCAATCGTGCTGGACATGTCGGCCTTGAGCGGGCCGACAAAAAAGAGATTCACGACAACAATGAATAGCAGCCTGGATTTCATCTTTTCACCCTCCATGCAATCGAGTCAAGGGACACGAGTTGCCCTACCCACGACGACACACGTTGTGCACGCATGCCATCAGGCTTTCAAATCAACGTCAGCAATCGATTTTTCCAAATCGTGTGATTCTGGTCGAATAAATGCCTTTCGCCCCAAATGGTAGGCCAGCAAAAAGAATGGCATGCGGATCCAATGTGATCGGACATACAACGCGAAACGTGCGGGCCAGGTCCCCAGCGAGCTGGTGCTTGCATGCACTGGTCGCAGAGCCCGCAAATAGCAGGCATCCATCAACTGGCCTACCAACGGCGGCGGTTTTCCAATTCGGGCCAGTTCCAGCACATGACTGGGGACGGGGGTATCCAGCATCAAGGTGGTATACCTCAACGCGTAATACAGTGGTCGTGTCAATCCCAGCACCGCCGCCCGCGGCACGAGCTGCTCCCAAAAGCCGTGCATGTCACCGAATTGCCTGAGCAGGCTGTCCAGGTCAAACAGGTCACGAAGTCCTTTCTCAAAGTCTCCCTCATGGAAAAGGTGAGTTGCGCTGTGTAGCAGCATGTCTGTGGGCTGCAGGACATACAAATTGGTATGGCCCGGCAATGCAACCACGCCCGTCAACAAGGCCGTTGTATTTACTTTGACGCGCGCGGTCTCAGGCAGGATGGTGTGGTGCACATCAATGGTCGTTCCCCGCTTGACGTGACGCATCGGAGGTATTTCGTGCATCCAGCGACGGTAGTAACGCTGGTCATAGTCATCGTGATGTGAACCCTGCCAGCCATGAATCATCAACTCGCTTTCGCAGCGACCCAGTCTTTTCTTAGGTACGATGATGTCAACATCCGAAAAAGTCCGCCCATGCGCAGCGGCAAGATCGGCCATGACATACGCAGCGCCCTTGAGCAGAACGACCTTTACCTCGGCATCCGTCAAGGCTTGGCCAATACACTCAACCTCCCAGCGCAAGGCGGTTTCCTGTCGTTGCGCCATTTTCAGTGCAGAGGTCAGGTGGTGGCGAGGAGCCAGGGGAATAGCATCTATCAAGCCGTTTTGAGTCAATTTGTGCGCCAGACGCGCCAACAAATTTGCACGTCGTCCCTGACGAATCAGCAAGTCCCATTCCAGCGCAGACAAGTGACACAGTGATTGCGGACTCAGCAGAGCCATGACAATCGAATCACATTTTGGAGTCATCCCCCTCCCGCCAGTAGTTCTTCAAAAATTCGTTGGGCATCGTCAAGCTGGCTATAAGTCAACTGGTAACACTGACTTTGGTCTACCAATTTCCCAATCGCCTCGAAGCCGCGCACGCCCTGGACGTCGTAGTTGAAAGACTGCTCAGCAATCAGCATACATGTGCGCGCGCGGCTATACGGCGCCAGATCAGGGCGCGCATCAGGTGAATACTTGGGCAAAATAATCCATGAAGGCCGCACCGGTTCGTTAGCACGCAAGACGCTGTTCAATGGCGGACGCAACAAAGCCACCGTGCCTTTGGTGGTATCGGGCACTGAGGCCGTCATCACGGCAGATGGTGCAAATTGTTTAATGACGTCAATTGATTTATTTTTCAAATTGATCGGCCGAGACATGCCATAGATCATGCCACCCTCCATGTCATAAAGAGCCAATTCGTCCGAAAGCAGACGCCATCCCCGCATGACCAAGCCAGTGCACAAAGTACTTTTCCCGGACCCGGGTGGGGCGGGTAGTAACGCAGCCTTCCCTTCTTTTTCGATCACTGCCGCGTGAATGATCAAATACTGGTGGCAATGGGCAGCCACACACCAGTTGAGCCCCCACTCCAGCATGGCAAATGCCTGGGCAGCAGGCAAGGGAATGAAGGAAGGTTGGCCATCAAAGAAAAACCGAACTTGGGGTTTGATCCAGCGTCGCAAGCCGGTTTCACGGGCAACCTCTATGTGGAAATCGGCAAACGCGTCAACTGAACAAACGTCAAAATCTGCATACATCAGTGCGATGTCGGTGGCAAGAGACGTCACATTGCTCTTAATTCGTGCGACAAAGGGGCCCACAGTTAACAGGAGTTCGCTTCGACGAAGCGAACTGGCGAGTTGCGACGTGGTGAATTCAGCTATTTTCAATGTGGAGAGACAGTAACGAGGCCAACCGTTTGCAACCGAAGCAAAGTGGCATCAAGGAACTCCACGACCACTGCATGTTCCGCTTCCGAAAACAACCCGGCAAGCTCTCCCGCCAGCGCCCCCGTCGTACACGATGATTTTGAGAGTCGTTGTAACAATTCAACGTCGATTGAACTAATCAGGTGCGTATCTCCTGTGACAATGTTGTATACCACCGACAATTCATCATCATCCCAACCACAGAACTGCAACACCCCATTGGACAAAGAAGACCAGAAATTCAATTGGCCTTTTTCCACAACACCCAGTAATGTTTGATTCTCACCACCAAGCTCCGCTAAGGGGTCACAACCCAGTTATTGAAAAGATACTCACTTACCTTCGTTAGAGTCCACTTCCCGTCACCCCCATCGAAGGTCCCTGCGATCATTGATTCCAATTGACCGTCTCTAAGACAACTATCGATGTCATTTTTGAACCTGGCTTTCTTCAGTACAGCATAGTTCAACTGGCCAATAAGGGCGTAAGTCTTGGGCTGCGTGCCATAGGTGCCGGTTGGCACATCTTTCACAAGCAAGGTAGTGGAAAATCCAGGATTAATAAAGCCACAAGTCACAAGATGCCCCACTGTCACCTTTGTGTAGTCAAAAACACTCTTGTTTCTATGCTTTGAATTGCACGCAGGGATAGTCAACAGCGTGGGGCACGCAACGCACAGTTCGTTCCAAGGCGCTCCAGCATCAACACCAGTCGCAAGATCAACAGAAGTTCGTGGTGTGTTCGTTTTCCAATTATTTATCGTCCATGTTTCATCGATATACGACTTATGCGCGACACCATGCTTCAGACTGGTATTGGGATTGATCTGTTCGGATCCCCAAGCCGACGGACTTTGGCAATGCCAAGCGAGAGCTGGTCGACTAGCCAGCGTGGCCACAATAGGAACAGCCGCTGTCCCCAACTTGATGAGTCGACGCCGGGACGGAGACGCAATAGGAGGCAAAGCCGTAGTGGGCACGGTCACCTCGTCAAACCCCGCATCTATTTTTTTTTCAATTTCGCTCATAAACTTACCTCACTAATTCATGTCCGCGGGATGAAATCCGATCGAACTCTCCGCTCGCACACATGCACCACATGACAGATATCCATGTCGGCCTTTTCCAAAGGAGTTCCCAGGCATCCTGAGCTTGCCTTACCCCCATGATGCAATACATACGCATATTTCATGCCTAAGAATTAAGTTATTGATTTGTATAAATATTTCTTTAAATATGCGCAAGCAGATCAACGAATGTAAGAAATATCGACATATTTATAGCCGCGCCAAGAGCGCTGTAACTTCAGCTTGTGCCGGGAACTTATTGCCCAGTTTGCTCAGCTCATCCAGTTCCTTCTTCGCCAAATCCTTCTTCCCGCCTTTGATATGGATTTTTGCCAGGTCGAGTTTCAACGATGAGTTCAGCGGCTGCAGCGCCAACGCTTTGTTTTGGAGTTCCACCGCCTTCGCATAGTCGCCCTTGTCAGACAGCAACATCGCCAAGGTGTCCATGAAAGCCGCCTGATTTGGCGCCAGGGTATTTGCCTTCTCGGCATAGGCGATAGCGCCCCCCCTACTTAACTTTGCGCTTACCCATGCCAGATTGTTGTACGCAACCGCGTTATTGGGTTGCAACTTGATCACTGCCGCATAATTCCTTTCGGCATTGCCGTAGTCCTTGCGCGCAATAGCGCCGTCACCCAGATAAAGCAGAAAGGCCGCATCTTTGGGGTTGTCCTTCTGCCAGGTAGATGCGAACTTGTCCGCTTCCGCTCCCTTGCCAGAGGCAAGAAAAACAGAGTGCAACTTCAACGCCAGCTCAGACGAATTCGACTGCTTCAGTCCACCACGATAAGCCGCTGCAGCGCCATCCCAGTTCTTTTGCGCGGCGTAAATATCACCTTCCAGCACGTAGCCCACTGCCTCCTTAGGCCGTTGCTTTTGCACCGTGCTCGCAGTCGTCAGCGCATCCGGAACTCTCTTCGCATCCAGGTCGAGCGCGATCAAGGCGCGTTGCGCATCCAGAAGATCCGGCTTGATCTCAAGCCCTTTGCGAAGACTTTGGGCCGCGGCTTCCTTGTTTTTTTCAGCCAAATGGACATCCGCCAAGCGCATATAAGGTTGCGGTGACAGCGGCTGCATGCTGGCCAACTTGTTATAGGTGGCAATGGCCTGGTTATATTCCCCAGACGCTTGTTGAGTGCGGCCCAACGCATCGAGCACCTCGGGACTGTTTGGCAGCGCAGCCAATGCATTTTGGGCGGCCGAAGAAGCGGCTTTGACATCCTGATTGCGCAGGTAGAAATCGATCAACAACAAACGTAAAGCCGCGTCAGTAGGGTTGACCGACACCGCATTGCCAATCAGCTTGGCAACCTCATCTTTTGCAGCCCCCGAGCTGGCCGCGATCTCAGCAAGCGCCAACAACGCCTGGCTATTTTTCGGATCTTTCGTGAGCACGGCCTCGAATCGCTTTTTTGCGTCCTCAGGCTTCTTGTCCGCCACGTCCAGCCCTGCCAGACTGGCCACTGCCGGAAAGTAAGTGGGGTCAATCGTCAAAGCACGCTCAAAGCTCTTTCTCGCACCGGCAATGTCTCGTTTGGCTAACAGTGTTCTGGCCCGCAATTGGGCTGCCAACGGCTTGTCAGGCTGCTTCTTCTCAAGACCATCGATGGCCTTCAAAGCCTTATCAAACTCTTGCCGCCGCAAGTGCGCACTAATCAGGGCCAGGTCTGCGGTCGTACCCGTGTCAGAAACCGCAATTCCCTCCAACTCTTCGAAAGCAGCGTCCGCCGGACCGGTCATCAAATGGGTCAACGCCAGGGATGTTCGCTTTCTTGCGTCCGCAGGCGCCTGCTGGCTGGCCTTCGTAAAGTATTCCTCTGCCTTCTTGACATCGCCATTTTGCAGATAAACCTCGCCGGCCACCGAAATCAACTCGGGATCGACGTTCTCTCGGTTCAGGCCCGGGAGCAAGGTCGCCATCGCCTTGGCCGGTTGCCCTGAGCGCAGATAGGTCACGATCAGCAAGCGACGGGCTAACGCCAGCTTGGGTGCGGCTTGCACGGCCTTGCTCAAAAAGCCTTCCGCCTGCAGCAGTGAATTGAGTTGAAGCTCCACTGCCCCGGCCAACTGCAATCCCTGAATGTTCGTTGGGGAAGCTTTCAGAACCTGCTGCACCAGATCTCTGGCCAATTTGAAATCTTTCTTTTGAAACGCCAGTTGGGCCTCAAGGTATTTGGTTTGTGGATGATTGGCAGCAAATTTTTTCAATTGTTCAATTTGCACTGCAGCTTCGGCTAGATTGCCTTGTTGCAGCAACATCGTTGTCACGGCTGCATGGCCCGCCAGAAAATCTGGCTTGATTTCAACCGCTTTGCGATAGGCCGCCAATGCATCACTGACATTATTTTTCGCAAACAGCAATATGTCACCCTTGAGTTTCCAGGCGTCATAGCTCTGGGGAGACTTTGCAATCACTTCATCTACCGTCGCTAGCGCGCCATCAAAGTCTCGCCGTCCGGCCTTCTGTCGGGCCTGCATGATCAGGGCCGGCGCATAGCCAGGCACAGCCAGCAAGGCAGCGTTCAAGGCCGCCTGTGAAAGCTCAGTATTCGCCTGCATGGCATAGGCAGAGGCAAGCGACATCTGGAGACTGGCTTTGGCGGCGCTTTGGCTCAATTCAATTTTGGCAAATTCATCCGTCAGTTTCCTAGCTTGCCCTTGCGCGAGAAGGGCTTTGGCCAATTGTGGAACCACCGCATCTTGCGGGTGTTTCAGGTCAAGCGCTTTGCGCAGCTCAGTTTCCGCGCCAACCGGGTCTCCACCATCCAGAAGCGCGTTACCCAACAAAAAGCGTGCCTCGGGTAGGTTCGGATTGCTCTGCAACGCATTCTTGATCTGAATGATCGCAGCCTTGCTATTGTTCTTCGCTAAATAGTCTTTGGCCGAGACCAGCATGGCTTCCGGCTTGTCGCCACAAGCGACCAGCAGCAATGACACCAGCAAAGCCGACAGGGTCATGCGAGTTTTTGATTTTTTGGAGTTCATATCTGTACCCTGAGAATAAATATCGGGCTGAAGCAAACTACTTCAAAGCCAGCCGGTGCATCAAATCGTATAGCGTGGGCCGACTCACCCCAAGCAATTCAGCCGCCTTGACCATATTTCCGTTGACGCGACCCAAGGCCGCAATAATTGCCCGTTTTTCGGCGTTGTCACGAATCAGGCGCAGATCCAGTGAACCGTCAACTTCATCCAAGGCCGTATTTTTCAAACCCAGATCTTCGCAAGAAATCTGGCTACCTTCCGCCATGATGGTGGCGCGTTTGATGCAATTTTCCAACTCGCGAATGTTGCCTGGCCACGGGTGCAATTCAACCGCCCTGACAGCGTCTTCGCTGAGCGTCATGGAAGATCGATTTTGCTCTTGTCCAAAACGCCGGACAAAGGCATGCGCCAGTAACGCCGCATCGCCCACGCGGGCACGCAGCGGCGGAATGTTGACGACAATCTCAGCCAGTCGGTAATACAAATCCTCGCGAAACCGGCCTTCCTTGCTCAACGCATTCAAATCCTGATGGGTGGCACAAACGATCCGGACGTCCACCGGTATTTCTTGCCGACCACCCACGCGCTCGATGACTCTTTCCTGCAAGAACCGCAACAGTTTGGCCTGCAATGAAAAGGGTAAATCCCCAATCTCGTCAAGCATCAAGGTTCCACCATTGGCCGTTTCGATCTTGCCCAGCGTCATTTTCGCCGCACCGGTGAAAGCACCTTTTTCAAAACCAAATAGCTCACTCTCCAGCAGATTCTCCGGGATGGCGGCGCAGTTGATGGCAACAAATTTGCCAGCCCGCCGGGGTGACGCCTGATGCAGGCCACGCGCCAGCACTTCCTTCCCCGTTCCACTTTCGCCCAGCAGCATGACCGTGGCGTTGCTGCTTGCCACTTTTTCAATCGTGCGGCAGATGCGCAATACCTCCGGGTCACGCGTCATCAACCCCGACAAGGCATCCGGTTGATACAGCGAGTGCAGCCGCCGATTTTCGCTTTGCAGTTCGAACAACCTGAAGGCGCGTTCAACGGTCAGGTTGAGCAACTCGGGCTCGAACGGCTTTGCGAAAAAATCATAAGCACCCATGGCCACGGCACGCAAAGCATTGGCCTGATCGTTCTGTCCCGTCAGAACAATCACCTTGATGTCCGGGTCGAAAGCAATCATTTGCTCAAGCAGTCTGAATCCTTCGGACACCGAGTCCGCGTCAGGCGGCAGTCCCAAGTCCATCGTCACCACCGCAGGTGTGCTTTTGCGCAATTGCAGCAAGGCGCTTTCCCGGTCATGGGCTGTCACCGAGTCAAACCGGTCGAGCGACCACTTGATCTGCTTTTGCAGGGCCAGATCGTCTTCAACGATCAGCAACGAACGTGTTCTTTCGGATGTCATGTGGCTTCCAGCGAGTGAAGGTCTGATTCCTTCTGATTTTCAAACAAGGGCAAGAGCATTTTGACGGTGGTTCCTTTGTTGAGTTCGCTGTCAACCTCAATTCGCCCTCCCAATTCCTGCACATACTGGAAGCTTTCATAGGCACCAATGCCCATCCCGGCCTGCTTCGTGGTCTGAAAGGGCTTGAACAGGCGATCCCGAATGAAATCCTGAGACATGCCCTGGCCCGTGTCACCCACCACAATTCTGGCCTGCCCGCTTGAACGATCAAGATTGAGCCAGACGCGCCCAGAAGGATCCGTGGCATCAAAAGCATTCTGCACCACGTGTCCAATGATCCGCTCCAATCGTTCCTCATGGCCGCGCGTAACGACCGACTCCAACAACTGAACCTCAAGCGTTCTGCCCCGCCCTGCTGCGACGGCCTCAATGCGTTGAATGATTCCACCCAAGTTCACACCAAATGCCGTCCCTGGCGGCGTGGCCCCCTCGCGTAACTGGAGCATCAACTGGCGCATTCGGTCCAGTGAATTCTCAACCGTCATCAACATGTCTTGTTGAAATTCCGGGTTGTCGCCCAGGCGTTTGGCGTTTTTCATCATCAGCGAGAGCTGCGTCACAATGTTTTTCAAATCGTGCACCACAAAGGCCGACATCCGATTGAATGCATCAAACTTGCGCACCTCCAGCAGTGCCTCGGTGGCCTGCATCTGTGCCAAAAAGCTGGCCGCCTGCTGACCCGCCGTTTTCAACAAGTCATTGACCTCCCAATTCACGTCCACACGCGTGCGCGCACTGGCCAGCACACAGAAGCCGATCAGTTCCTCCCCCACCATAAGCGGCACGACCAGCCACGCCTGCGCCAGCTCCTGCAACCACGTCGGTAGTTTCAATTGCCCATAGCGCCGGGAATAGGAGCGGTACTCCTCCAGGTTGATAACCCAACCGCTGGTCATCATGAACTGACACAGAGGCGAATTGGCATCTTCTTTTTCCAGCGTTTGTGCCAGATTCCAGCGAGCCGTTTGACTGAATGCAGTCTCTCCTTTGGTCTTCATCCACAGTCCCCCTGCCGGACTCTCCAGCATGTCCGCCAAGCCACGAATCACCTGCTGTCCCATTTCCTGCGGGGAATTTTTGGCCGACAAGGTGCGCGTGAACTTCAACCATTCCTCACGGTAATCAAAGCGGTAGCGGAAAAAGTGCTTACCCAAAAACACGCGAAGCTTGGCACGCACGGAGCCAGACAGCCCCAGAACCACCAGAATCACCAGCGCAAAAAATACCAAGCCCAACTGAAGTGCCCGCCCCCATTCGCCTCCAAAATAGCGAACGTAGTAACCGACCCCCGATATGAATATCAAATAGATGCCCGCGATCAACAGTGTTGCCGAATGAAAGGCCGCCCTGGGCGAAAGACGGATGGTTGATATCCAGTCGCTACGCCGGGTAATCGAAAGCAACAACAGCGGGGCGATTAAGGTATGCACCGCCCCACGGATGCTGAGGGCATCTGCGTCGAAGCGGTTGAACAGAACGGCCTGTGAAAACAAATACAAGTCAAATAAAAACGCACCGGCCAGGCCAAGGCACAAGGGTTTGATGTTCCAGCGCGAATCTTCCGCGACATTTCGGAACACCTGCTCAAGCAAGACCATGGCAAGAACCGATGAAGCCATCGAACTGAACAGGATCAATCTTGAGGTGTCGCCCAAAACACTGATACGTAGCGCGGCGAAAGAAAGCGCCAGCAGTCCAAAAAACACCACGGCAACAGCAACAGGAGCCATCCAAGCCATGCCGGCGGGCGCTCCGTGCGTCCGATTCGGTCGCAACAAAACTAACAAAAGGGCATACCAGCAACCGTACCGAAGCAGATCAGACAAGGTGCTGAACCATAAAAATAATGGCTTTCCAGTAAATAGCAGCGCCAGTCCAAACCACCCCCACAGGGCAGTCCACGTCACCGCCGCGAGCACCGTGGTTTTGGACAACTCACGCGCGGAGCGCAAATAGCCGAGTTGGAGTAGCCGCAACGCAAAAGCCGAATAGGCCAATCCCACCAAGCCATAACCCCACGCGCTCAAGACAAGATTACCGCTATCCATGGATCAACAACTGCGGCATTGGCGTCTCCCCACGACCGAAGTGAAAACCATATTACTGCGCACCCTTGCCCATCACGACAACACCTACAGTTTCAAAAAGAACGACAAGGTCAAGAAACAGGGTGTGGTTTTTGACATAGTAGAGGTCATACTGAAGTTTTTCAGCCGAATCCTCGACAGAAGCCCCATAGTGGTATCGAACTTGCGCCCACCCCGTGACGCCTGGCTTGACACTCTGGCGCACCGCGTAATACGGAAGTTCTTGCGTTAGCTTGTCCACAAAATAAGGCCGCTCTGGACGCGGCCCGACCAAACTCATATCGCCACCCAGCACGCTGAACAGCTGCGGCAACTCATCAATTCGGAGTTTGCGGATTACCCGGCCAACCCGCGTGACGCGGTCGTCAGTCGCCGACGCCCAACGTGGTTTTCCGTCTTTTTCGGCATCGGTGCGCATGCTGCGAAATTTCACCACATTGAAGAGTCGTCCGTTCAAACCCACGCGCTCCTGCAGGTACAAAACGGGCCCCCCACTCTCCAGAAAAATCAAAATCCCAGTCAACAACATGATGGGCAATGCCAACACGATCAATATCGTCCCACACACAATGTCAAAAAGGCGTTTGACCATGGTGCGAACCAGCCCTTGTTCAAATCCGTCACCAAAAATAAGCCAGCCCGCAGACACTGAGTCACGCCTGATCTGTCCCAATGTTTTTTCAAAATGGGTTGCAATGTCGACTACCCGCACACCCTGAAGCTTGCAATCCAGCAATTCACGCAAAGGCATACTGCCGCCGCGACGCTCGGACAATGCGACCACGATCTCATCAACCTGCTCTTCCAGCACAATATCAGTCAGCGACTTTTCGCGTGACAAAAGCCCCCATGCGGAGACCTCGGTCACGGTCTCATTAGGGCTGGCGTAATACCCTACCAAGTCAACGTTGGGATCTGAATTTTTCAGTATTTTACCAACCAGTTTGGCACGCGCACCCGAACCAAAGACCAATACACGTTGCCGCATCCGGGCCCTTGGCGTGGCGTGGGTCACATAAATCCTGTGCATCAGCATAACGATCACCGCAGCCACCAATGCCAACGTAAAAACCCGTTCATCCGTCAACCTGAGAGGCGAAAGATGAAAAATCCCGTAGGCTAAGGGCAACGAAAGGCACAACGACAGCACGGCGCGCGCACGCGTCTGCCCCAGCGTGCAACTATGTACGCGCTGGTAAAAACCGAGACTCGCATTGATGACCACGATGGCACCGGCCAACAAGACAGCCATGGTCACAACCATGGACGAGACTGAAGCCGGATCTGCCACCTGGGACAGAACAGATACCACCACGGCAGCGACCACCAAGCCAAGATCAAAAAAGATTTGTAAAAGCGTACGCTTATGAAAATAATGATTGAATATTTTTATCACGTTCAAGCTCCACTTTCCCCACTCAAGATCGAGTCTGCCTTGACCAGCTCTTAAGCGCTTGATTTTTCTCAAGCAATCGAGAAAAAACCATCCTAGGCTTTGTGCTGGAAATCAAGCTATTAGACCTTGATTTTCGGCAGATTTTGACATCCCACTTCTTGCGCTGTTTGAATCGAAAACAGTGTCAAAAAATAAAGCAGAAACGCCACTCTAGGCACATCCATCAAACTACTCACCAGCCCCACCAGCAACGCCGCGCACAGTGAAGCGGCCAGGTAGGGGGACAATGCGAGCGCCCGGGCGCGCCCGAACACCAGATGCCATAGCGCATACGCCATCAGCGCGGCAAAAAGCAGCAAACCGGCCACCCCGCGTTCAAACAGCACTTCCAGAAACAAGTTATCCATATGCCACGGCAAAAAATAGGCCTGTGCGGCCGGGAACCAGTGCACCAGTCCCTTGGAGAAGTCACCATTCTCAAGCAATGACTCACGACGCGGCCCGATCAGCCGCACGTTGTCGAAATCAGCAACCCCGCCCGCGTTAACCACCGACAGCGACAACATGCCCAAGCGGGGTGCATGCCAGAAGCCACCCGCCAACGTCGAACCTTTGAGCGGCAATACAAAGGTGCGCCACGACGTCGTGCCCGCCGTTTTGTCCGCGACAACGCGAATGAAGACCGACTGGCAATTACGGTCATAGAGCAAATGCCTTTCGCACAGCTCCAGGTAAATATCGGCATCCTTCTGCACCCGAATATCCAGACTAACCCTATGTCTTCCCTTCGACACCTGACCCACCCGTTGCGTCAAGGCAAACTGCCCCCCCAATATTTTCATGGTGTTAGGCCCGCGCATAGTCAAAAAACCGTTTACGCCGCCGCCCGGCACCGACTCATCGCGCAACTTCACATCACCCGAAAATTCACCTTGAGGAACATGCGCCGCGTAATTTGCCGGGAAACGTCCCAGGCCCTTTCCCAGCAGCCAGTCGGCCGGGCCATCCAGCAAATCAAGGCCATGCTGCCAATGCGCAACGCGGCTACCGAAGTCACGATCCGTGCTGGCCAGGCGCTCCATCATGAACGAACCGCCACCGAGCACCGCCACCAACTCTGCCGTCAGTGCCAGCATCAGCATCAGGCCGGCCTTCGCACGCCAGCCCTCGGGTCGGTAGCGTCGCCCTACATGCCCCCAAAAAGCCCGCGCGTTGAAGTCAGCCTTTTGGGCCCAGAGCAACACGCCCAGCAGTGCCAACGGCGCCGCAAGGGCAAGATAGACACCACGTGCAAAGGTCGTCAAGCAAGCATAGCCCGTCAGCAAAGCGAGCGCGGCGGCGGTGGCCCAGACCACGGGGCGACGCGCAGAAAACAAAGCCCATGCGACAAAAGGTGCCGTCAAAACCAGGTAGCCGTCAATCGCCGCGCCCCCCACATGCATCTCCCAAAACAGGGCGACCGTGCGGTAGTTCGTAGAAAAATCCAGTAGCCCGGGAAATGCCGCGCGCTCCCATAAAACCGCCAGCGTGACCACGGTCAGCCCCGCCACCATGCCGGTCGCCAGACGCTGACCCGCCAGCGCTCTGGAATTGCCAATTTCCTGCTGCAGCAAGGGAATGAAAAGCATCGAAAAACCCAGACTCTTGAACACGCGCAAACTGTTCAGCGCATCGACATACCCGGCAAACCAGTCAAAGGCAAAGCCACCTGCATCCAAAAATCCACGGTACAGGGCTAACAGACCCGAGCCCCCCATCAGAGCCAACAGCCCCAACAAAACCGCTGGCATTCTGGTCTGCGCGCCGGCACGGGACGACCAAGCCAAACGGCCATAACCGCCCGCCAACGCCCCCAGTAACAGGAGGTCAAACTCCTCAAAAACGAGCCAACCCGTCCACGGTGAAAAATTCAGAAACGGCAGGCAGGCGGGCACCACAAAAAGCCAGATACCCGGACGCCACACCACCATGACGCACCATAGCCCAAAGACCGCGAACGCCGCGATGGGCCACAAAGGGTGGTGCCACGCCAGCGCCACTCCTGCAGAGAAGCTGCCCAGGGCCACGAGCAGCCAAGTTGGATTCTTCAGGGGACTGCCCCTAAACAAGAACTTCGAGGCAAACTGGATGCCCCAAAAACCCCTGCGGACTGGCACTTGCACCGTAGGCGCCCGACTGGAACACCACCACCAAATCACCGACCTGCGCCACGGGTAAGGTCATGCGGTCAGCCAGCAGGTCCAGCGGGGTACACAACGGCCCGACCACAGACGAAGTTTCTTTGTCCAGCGAATCGGCCTGGCTGCCAATCGTGACAGGATAGTTTTTCCGCACCACCTGTCCAAAGTTACCGGACGCAGACAAATGGTGATGCAGTCCGCCGTCGGTCACCAAATACACTTGTCCGCGCGAGATCTTGCGGTCCACAATACGCGCCACGTAAACACCGGCCTCACCCACCAGGTAACGGCCCAGTTCGATCACCAACGAAGCTTCGGGCAGTTCAGTTTGGGCACGTTGGACGAGCCGAGCCAAGTTGTCTCCAATGGACGCCAGATCAAGTCTTTGTTCACCCGGAAAGTAGGGGATACCAAAACCACCCCCCAAATTCAGGAAGCGCACCGGCATTGGCGCGTCCTGTGCCAGCCGCACGGCCAGTTCGTAGGATTTTTGTTGCGCTTCGCAGATGGATTCTGACCGCAAATTCTGTGAACCGGCGAACAAATGAAAACCTTCAAAGGCCAGACCGGCGCGGCCGATGTCCGCCAGCAGCGCAGGCATCTGCTCCACATCGACGCCAAACTGCTTCGGGCCCCCGCCCATTTTCATGCCCGAACCTTTGAGTTCAAAGTCCGGGTTGACGCGCACCGCCACCCGGGCCCGCAGGCCCAGTTCGCTGGAGATCGCCTCCAGTGCCACGACTTCGCGAAACGATTCAACATTGATCAGCACGCCGGACGCCACCGCCTGGCGCAACTCGGCGTCGCGCTTGCCAGGCCCGGCAAAGCTGACTTCCAGCGGGTTGGCACCGGCATCCAGTGCGACCTTCAACTCGCCCGCGGAGGCCACGTCAATCCCATCCACCAAACTGACCATCAAGCCGACAAGCGCTGGCATCGGGTTGGCCTTCATCGCGTAGTGAAGCTTCACCCGGGCAGGCAGCACCTGGCGCAACTCGGCCACCCGTGCGCGCAAGAGCGAGCGGTCGTAGGCATAAAAAGGCGTTTGCCCCACTCTGGCGGCAAGCAATGACAAACGCTCACCACCGACCACCAGTTCTCCATCGCTGACGGAGAACTGGTTCATGGGGGCATGCACAGGCAATTGGCGTTCAGTAACTGACATAAATTTGATTCGGCTTTGAAGTTCAGGTCAGGGCCATGCGGCTAAGGTGCATGGCGCTCCAACCACTCGGTTGACAGTAATTTCCGGTCGATTTTGCCATTGGGATTGCGCGGTAGCGGCCCTGCGACGACCTCAATGCCTGCTGGCACCATGTAGGCGGGCATCCGGGTGCGGCATTCAGACATCAAGACATTTAGGTCTGTAGCCCGCGTAGAACCTGAGGGAGTAGCTATCACATGTATAGCATGACCGAGCGTGGGATGATCCACGCCAAAAGCCACGCACTCTCCTACCAGTTGAGTGGCGTACAAAATTTCTTCCACTTCGGTGGGACTCACCCGGTAACCGGATGTTTTCATCATTTCATCGCGTCGGCCGATGAAGTACAAAAACCCGTCGGCATCCATGCGCACCGTGTCGCCCGAAAAAACCGCGTACTCGGGCAGCTGCAAGCCCGACTGCCGCCCCGGCGCGTCTGACGCCAATAACTTGTAGCGCTCCGCCGTCTTGTCGGCATCGTTCCAGTAACCCATGCCGACCAGCGCGCCGCGGTGCACCAGCTCACCAGGCTCTTCCGGACTGCACGGGGAGCCATCCTCCCGCAGCACCAAAATTTCAGCATTCGGAATGGCCTTGCCGATCGAATCGGGGCGCCGGTCAACTTCGTCCGGCGGCAGGTAGGTTGATCGAAAAGCTTCGGTCAGACCATACATCAGGAATGGTTTGGCTTTGGGCACCCGCTGGCGCAAGGAGGTGAGCGTTTCACGTGGCATGCGTCCGCCGGTGTTGGCGAAATAGCGCAAATTCCCGTTGATAGACGCGGGCCACTCCAGTTGTGTCAACTGGATGTAGAGGGGTGGCACGGCGGTCAGACCGGTCACTTTTTCCCGCTCCATGGCCTTGAGCACATCGCGCGGCATCAGGTAGTTCAGCAACACCACCCGCGCACCCGCATGAAATGCCGTCGTCAGCTGGCTGAAGCCCGCATCAAACGACAAAGGCAGCGCCGCCAGCAGCACGTCTTCGGGCTTGTTCTCCAGGTAAGACGCCACGCTCTTGGCACCCGCTACCATGTTGCGGTGCGACAGCACCACGCCTTTGGGCCTGCCGGTGCTGCCCGAGGTGTAAAGAATGGCCACCATGTCGACGTCAATCACGCGGTGCCCAGGCCGGGCCGGGCTGTTGAGCAAGTCACGCCAGGAGACCAAGGCCAACGGGCCGGGCAGGGTGAAGTCGGCTGGGGTTGAAGGAGCCACAGCATCGGTCACCACCACATGGCGCAGGTCATGGCACTCAGCCAGCACCTCCTTCATCAAGGCCAGACGCTCCGGCGACGTCACCAGCACGCGCACATTGCAGTCGCGCAAAATAAATGCCACCTGCTCCGGTTTCAGCAGCGGGTTGACTGGCACAAACACCGCCCCGGCCGCCGGGGCGCCAAAACTGGCGATGACAGTTTCGAAACGTTTTTCAAGATAAATGGCGACCCGCTCACCGCGAGCCAGGCCCAGGCCCAACAAGCCAGCGGCAAACTGGCTGACGCTGGTGCTGAGCTCTGCGTAACTCAAATGTGAGGTGCCACTGGTCAGTGCAATCGCCTGCGGCGTGCGCTGGGCCGCCAGGGTTATCAGTTCGGGTAGGAGTGTGGATTCGGTCATAGAAATTCAAGAAAAAATCATGCCAATTGAGAAAAACCATGCGGACACAAGACATCACACAACCCGCACGCGCTTTTGAACCCTAGAATAATCCTGATCGGCGAAATTGCCTCCCAGGGAGATTTAATTGAACATATCACAAGAAGTACTTCGCGTTGTTGACGAAGTTCTAAGTCTGAAGGGGCGCACGGCCACCTTCACGCGCGACACCCCGTTGTTGGGCGCCATCCCGGAGCTGGATTCAATGGCCGTCGTGACGCTCATCACCACCCTCGAAGAACAGTTTGGCCTGGTGGTTGACGATGACGACATCGATGGATCAACCTTTGCCACGGTGGGCTCGCTGACTGACTTTGTCAGCAGCAAACTGGCTACTTAACACGGCCCGCCTGTGCAGCCGGAGGCTTTTTTTCTGCCTGCCGGGGCGGCGCAGACCACTCAAAACGACCAGCGTTTTTGCCTGTTTTACCCGGCTGAATGTGGCGCGAGTGGCGGTGCAGCCCGCGGCTTGGTGCTGTACATCCACCCCTTTGCCGAAGAGATGAATAAGGCCCGCCACATGGCGGCCTTGCAGGCGCGTGCGCTGGCTCGGGCGGGTTACGCGGTGCTGCAGATGGACCTGCTCGGTTGTGGCGACAGTTCGGGCGACTTTGGCGACGCCAGCTGGCAAAGCTGGGTGAGCGACGTGCTGCAAGGCTGCCATTGGCTGCGCAAGCAAAGCAACACACCTGGCGCGGATTCGGGCCAACTGCCGCTGTGGCTGTGGGGCCTGCGCGGTGGCTGCCTGCTGGCGGTGGAGGCGGCCAGGCAGCTTGGCGCGCCCTGCAACTTTCTGTTCTGGCAGCCGCCCGCTGCCGGCAAGCCGCTGCTGCAACAGTTCTTGCGCCTCAAAGTGGCGGGCGACCTGCTGGGCGGCCAGGCCAAGGGCGTCATGGAAGGCATGCGCCAGCAGCTGGCCAATGGCTCACCGGTAGAAATTGCGGGCTACCTGCTTTCACCTGGACTTGCATCTGGCCTGGAGCAAGCGGCTCTGGTGCCACCTGCCGCCCGAGGCCCGACACAGCGACTGGAATGGTTCGAACTGTCCACGCGCGAGGATGCAGGCTTGAGCCCAGTCTCGACCCAAACCATCACCCAGTGGCAGCAAGCGGGTTACAGGGTTGGCAGCCACATCGTGCATGGTCCGGCGTTCTGGCAAACCACCGAAATGGAAGATGCTCCGGCCTTGATTACCGCCACCACGGCCGCCGTCTGTAACGATTGAAAAATTGGCACACCTCACTGTGATGCCTAATGAGGGAGCAAAAAAAAGTGCCAATGAAATCGAATCAGCCTGATCGTCATTCACTCGAAAAGGTGCCGATGTTGCTGCAACTGGCGGCGCGCCTGCACACAGCGCGCGCCAATCCGGATGTCTGGCGCGAAACCCTGCTGGCCTTTCAAGATTGCACGCCGTGCCATGGCGTGCTCGATCTGGCGCCTGACGCGCCACTGGGCCCTGACGATCTGGCGGCGCTGGCGGGGTGCCTGACACACTGCGCCAACTACGGCGATGAATGTGGTGACGACGCGTCGCTCAATGGCGCCCTCTGCGCGGCATTCGCGGCGCACATGCACACTGCGGCGGCGGCGGCCCACAAGACGCTGCAGGCCGGGCTGTTTGATCAGCTGCCACCCACCTGGATCGTTGACCGCAATGCCCAGGTGCGCGAGGCCAACACGGCGGCCAAGGCGCTAACCCAGTCTGGCGAGCGCGTCAGCCTGGTGGGTACGCGGCTGGAGCTGGCGGGCCCGGGTGGGGCCCGCGCGTTGCTCAAGGCACTAGCCAAAGCGGGTGCACGCACGCGACTTCCCTGGACCGACGGCAACGGCAGGCGCGTGAGCTTTATGTTGCGGGCGCTGTCCGATGCCACGCACATCGCCGTCACCGCGCTGCTGGACGCGCCGGACCCGATGGAACTCGCCCTGGCGTTGGCCGAACAACTGCGACTGACACCACGCCAAAGCGAACTTGCCGCCCATTTGCTGGCGGACCAGACTCTGGCAGGTGCCGCACGGGCGATGGGCATCTCGCGCCACACGGCCAATGAGCATTTGGCAGCGTTGGAACAGCGCACCGGCGTACCCGATCGCAGAGGCTTGCTGGTCGTACTGCGCCGCGTCACGCAGCGCTAAGGGCGCGTCCCAGCAGGCCCATTTCGGCCAAATTGTCGGGATTTTTTACACTTGCGCGCCGAAGGTTGAGAAATGCCACCCCCCGCATTGTGTTGGGTGTCTCGGCTGAAATCGCGTCAAAAATTCCGCTGGAATTGCCTGCATTGGAGATCATGCGATTCTTGGAGGGCCGATTGACGGATTACTGGAATTTGTCACCCGCCAATGTGTGGGGATTGCAAGGCTGACAGGTGGATACCGAGGGCGACGGTCGGCGGCTAAAAAATGGTGAATTTCACAAATTAATTCAATGAAAACAATGACTTGCAGATTTTCCTGAATATGTGGCACACATCGTGCAACATTTTGTTACGGCACCCCTATTTTTTGGGTAACCCATACCAGGAGACCTCAATGTTTCGATCATCATGTATTACTGTCGCGCTGCTGACCGCCGCGCTCTCCGGCACCGTCATCGCTGCGCCGTTGCTCGTGGATCGGGGTTTGCCGACGGCCAACTTGAACAACGTCGCCGGCTCCAACCGCTCCAATGTTGCTTGGGCATTTTCGGCATACACGTCGCCTGACTACTGGTTGGTTGGCGATACTTTTACAAATACAAGCTTGCAAACATGGAACATCGACTTGATTCGGCTGTGGACGGTAGGCAAAACTGACACGACGGTTCTTCGGGGTGGCGTTGATGGTTCAACCATTGGCGTCATATCGGACGCAACTTACGCGGATCCAAGCTCAAGCCTGTACCAAGGCAGCTCTGGCTCGATGATTGCCATGCACCAGATCGATTTTGCCGTCAATATTACATTGGGAGCCGGCCAAACTTATGACTTCTTCCTTGATGGAACTGGTTCTGCCGCCTCTGGGCAAGGTACCTCTGTTCCATTTGTTCATGCGTCCAACGCCGCATTGAGTGGATCGCCGCAAGATGGGGCAGACAACCTGATGCTTTTCGCAAATGTTCTTGGTGGTGTAGTCGACCCGCTCAGTGTCGGGGCGTGGAGTTCGAGCGACCCAGGTGGAGGCTGGGACAAGTCCTCAGACGTGAATGTACAGGTGTTCGGCAATGCCATTCCCGAACCCGCCTCCCTCGCCCTCTTCGGCCTGGCCCTTGCCGCTCTGGCCGTATCCCGTCGACGCAAGGTCTGAGCTTCGGCCTCGCCGTGAAAAGGCCCGCCATTGCGGGCCTTTTTTCAAGGTGCTCCCTGCGGGGGTGCAAGTCCTCTCTGCTGGACCCAACCAACTCCTGGTTCGCCTTGCAAAAAGAGAAGGACGTTTGATGCGTCAAGTGCGGTTGCCTGACAATCTGCCGTTATCGAATTGGGTACACAAATGGCCAAAACCCGAATTGGTTCTAACATTCGGCATCAATTTCTATAAGGCC
This sequence comes from Rhodoferax sp. UBA5149, assembly GCF_002413825.1. GTDB lineage: Bacteria > Pseudomonadota > Gammaproteobacteria > Burkholderiales > Burkholderiaceae_C > Rhodoferax. Next base: position 21,430 of record NZ_DHXT01000043.1, on the reverse strand, counting down.
TCGCCCTAAAATTTTCCGACATGACCTACACCGAAGAGACCACCCTCTTCGCCTGCGAAGGCGACACCTTGCTGGGCATTCTGGCCAAACCTGAAATACCGTCAGAGGTCGGTGTGGTCGTGATCGTGGGTGGACCACAGTACCGGGTCGGCAGCCACCGGCAGTTTGTACTGTTGTCGCGCACGCTGGCCGCGGCTGGCTACGCGGTGCTGCGCTTTGACTACCGGGGCATGGGTGACAGCGAAGGTGAACCGCGAAATTTTGAAGCGGTGAGCGCCGACATTGCCGCCGCCATTGACGCACTGCAACAGCGCCTGCCCGCCATCAAACAAATGGTGCTTTGGGGCCTGTGTGACGGCGCCTCGGCCGCCCTGCTCTACTGCCACGAAACCCATGACCCGCGCGTCAGTGGCCTGTGCCTGTTGAACCCGTGGGTGCGCTCCGAGACCAGCCTGGCGCGCACCCAGGTCAAGCACTACTACACCCGGAGATTGAGGCAAAAAGAGTTTTGGACCAAGCTGCTTCACGGGGGAGTCACTTTGCAAGCCCTGCCTGGCCTGATGCAAACTATTCGAGTCGCGTTGACAGGTGCGCGGCATTCCGGAGCAACGACATCTCTCATGCCCTTTCAGCATCGCATGGCGGCCGCTTGGGATGCCTTCAATGGCAATATTTTGCTACTCCTGAGTGGCGACGACTACACGGCCAAAGAATTTCTGGAGTACGTGCACACGGACGCCGCCTGGACCAACGCATTAACGCATCCGCGTTTGGTTCGCCATGAGTTGCAGGATGCGGACCACACATTTTCCAGCCTGGCCTCTCGCACCAAGGCAGAAGAATTGACGCTGACAAAAAGTCTGCAACAACCCGACCAGAGAGCTTGAACCTCAAGACTCTGGTGGTCCTTTCGGGCCTATGTGCAGTTTTGGACGCCCCCCGAAAGCAATGAATGGGCGTTGGCTGGACAGCATCCATTGATACGGCCCCAGCCGCAAAAACAGTGCGCGCCCACAGTCTTTTGCCCCCAAACTGCGGTGCGATGCAATAGAGCGCTGATTAAACGCATTGATTCGGCTCACGGTATAACGTATACCTTGCGGCTTGAGCAACGCATCAAAAGCATCCCATTGCTTGGCAAAGAGGAAACCCAGACGCTCCGACTCGGCCACAAAAACATCAAAATCCCAGACACAGCGCCCGTCGTTCTGCAGCAAATAATCGACACGTACTTCATCTTCAACGTAAGCACCGCGAATGAACCAGATGCAGCCCACCAGCAGGTCATTTTTGGTCGCAACCAGGCACTGGGCGCCCTGGATAAAGCGCTGGTTTATCACCGCCGGTGGACGATCCAAGCGATTCAAAACAGGCGCGGGGCCTTGTAGCAGCCGAAATGTGAATGACTTGCCGCGCATCGGCGGCAGGCGGGGCTGATCGGCCAAAGGTTGAGCGACGAAGAGGTAGTAGCAAAGACCGCATGTGCTGCTGATTCGACGCAATAGACGATCCAATAAATACAAAAATGCGGTGGAGATGCCCAATTCGCGAACCAGAAAATTCAGGCGTTGCCAAACGGAGAGACTCATTGTTTAACGAGTTCCTTGACGATTATCACTTTGGCAGATTGCTTTCATCAGTAGGCTATGGTAGCTTGAAAGTCTGTATGCCCAGGATTCAGGGCGTGGCCCGTAAACGCTCGCCCACGGCCAGCCCCATACACTTGCAAGATGGTCCAATTACTCAACCAAGGGGAGCCACCTTTGATGCATTTCAATCCCAGTCAAAGATTCGTCTGCCAGTTGATCGGCTTGTCAATAGCCATTTTTGGCGTTATGCCGGGGTACGCCCAAACAGGCGATTTGGCTTGCGGGTCTCTCGCCAATGGCTATGGCCCGTACGATTACCGTACTGACAAGTCCAAATTAGGTATCGTTGAGCGATACCACTTCACGCCTGCGGTCGAAACGCTGATACGGGGCAGTACCAACGTCCTTCCAGGACCTGACCTTGACTACACCCTGCGGGCCTTTCCCAACCACCATCGAGCGTTGATGTCCATGATGCGCTACGGTGAAAAAATGAAATCCCCGCAACCGCGAGGCACTGGCTACTCGGTGACGTGTTATTTTGAACGGGCCGTGCGGTTTCGCCCCGATGACACGATTGCCAGAATGCTCTACGCCACGTTTCTCTCCAAAAACTCACGCACGCCAGAAGCCATTCGACAACTTGAGTTGGCCACCGTGGAGGCCGCAGACAATGGCTTTTCACATTACAACATAGGCCTGATCTATTTCGACCTCAAGAAGTACGACAAAGCCCTGATTCAGGCCCACAAAGCCATTGCGCTTGGATTTCTTCAGTCGGCTTTACGTGACGAGTTGAAGAGCGTCGGCCAATGGCGCGAGCCGGCAGACTTGCCGCGGCCACCCGCCGCTACGGCAAGCGCACCGGTGACGTTAAAAAAATAGCCCGCATCATCCCCTCATGTCAACCGACTCGTCAATCAACCCAACCACCGCAACCCTGCGAGACGCCGCATACACCACACCGCGCCCGGATGTGGTGGCGATGGTACCAACCGGTTCGATGGAGATTCTGGACGTAGGCTGCAGCAGCGGCGCCCTGGGTCGCAGTTTGAAAATTCAGCGCCCGGATCGATTTGTTTTCGGGATTGAATTTGACGCGCTTTTCGCAAAAGAAGCGGGAACGCATCTTGATCAGGTGCTCAACGCAGACCTCAATCTGCTGAACTGGTCCGAGGCCATGGCTGGTCGCCGTTTTGACTGCATCATCTTTGCCGATGTACTGGAGCATCTGGTTGATCCGAAACGCAGCCTGCTGCAGGCACGCGAGCACCTGCAGCCCGGTGGTAGCATTATTGTCAGCCTACCCAACATTCGTCACCTGTCCGCTTTGCGCGCCATTTTTGTGAGCGGTCGTTTCCCACAAAATGAGCGCGGCATCTTTGATAGCACGCACCTGCGCTGGTTTACGGTGGGCGATGCGCAGCGACTCCTCGGGGCCTGTGGTTTCAAGACCAGCGCCATGAGCTTTGCACTGCGTTGGGGCGATCAGGGCGGTGGTCGTTGGAACAGGCTGCTCAACCGCTTGCCAACAACGATCATGCAATGGGCACCGGTACGTGAGTTTCTCACCTACCAAATGTGCTTGCGCGCCGAGGGCGCACCGTGAGTGTTCAGTGTGTCGGCTTCGTGCTGTGCTCGCCTTCATCAAGACCGCTTCCCAGCTCCCGTATTGCCGTGCTCAACATGCTGCCGTTCCTGTCGGCCGCAGGGATAGATACGCGCATACTATTTGAGCCCGCTGAGCCAACCGAAACACCGGACCTCACAGGTGTCGCCGAACGTGCGATCGAGGCGAAATGTGATGTGGTGGTTTTGCAGAAGATTCGCGGACCCGGAGCCGAAGCACTGGCGCATAAATTGGCGGCGGCGGGTGTAGGCACCGTGTACTGTGTCTGCGACCTGGTTGATGCGTCAATGGCAAGGGCCACGGATGCGACAACCGTCGTCACCGAGTATTTGAAATCGCTTTACCCGACGCAATTACAGTCGCGCATTCACGTCGTGCATGACGGTATCGAGCGGCCCGTCATGGAAAAAAAAGAATGGGGCAACAACACAGGCACTTGGCTCAATCCGTTGAAGGCGGTATTGGTGACATCGGCGACTCTTGATCATTTGCCGTTCATCGACCAACCGCCACGGTGGCTGAAAGTTGGCATTGTTGGGCGTTATGCGCGCGGCCTGCGCAGATGGCAAGAAACTCGCTGGACGTTGGCAATGCAAACACGCGACGAGCGATTTGACTACCTGCGTTTCCTGGCAAATCGCCGCATTGAATGCCTGCCCTGGGATCAAGAAGGCGTGTACAAAGAGATGCTGCAAGCGGATCTTGCTGTTATTCCAATTGACCAGCCTGCTGCTGCGCTGGACTCGACCGCATCACCGCCCTGGAAGGTCAAGTCCGAGAACAGACTCACCATGAAAATGTCCATCGGACTGCCGGTCATCGCCACGCCCATCCCATCTTACGAACCCGTGATTGAGCATGGCGTCAACGGCTTCTTCGCCCGTTCGACGCACGACTGGAAGGCCTGCCTGACAGCTTTGCGTGATCCTGAGCGGCGGCGAGAGATGGGCGTAGCCGCGCGCGCTTCGGTGACGAGAAAATATTCAATGAAGGAACAGGCAACTAAGCTAATCCGCGTGTTGAGTGAAGTCTGAACAGGTCGCCTCTGGACGGTCCCGCGCGCGGCTCACTCTGCGACCGTAAGGCTAGAACAGACGCGACCTCAGTCGATGCCATGGCTCACTCAAGCTGCTTGTCGCTTTATCTTGGACCAGATCGTCCTTAATTCCTCCTGCAACGGATGCTGAAACACCATGACTCCCACCACAAAACCGGCCACACCGCCGACGCCGCCCACCGCAAGGGGCATCACCAAACGGTCAGGATAGGGACCGTAAATCCATAAGGCGAGCACCGGTCCGATGGCCGCCGTCAAGGCAACCGCCGCACTCTTGCGCAAGGTGGTCAGCAGACCAAGTATTGGCAGGTCAATATGTCTGGACGTTGCTCGCAGCCAAAGGGCGGCGCTGACTGCTGCAGCCGCGATCATGGAAATACCCAGCACAACAAGACTTTGCAGGGCACCGAAGGCCACGAATGCGACGCTCTGAATCATTCCCAAAATGGTCACACGGGCAATGGTGGCAACCGCGCCGGATGACAGCAATGCGATTTCGCACAAAGCAGCTGGCACGCTGCAGGCCATGGCCACTGCCAGCAGACGCGTCAAGTCAACAGACTGGTCCCACTGGTTGCCATACAAGACACGCACAATGGGTTGCGCCAAGCAAATGACAGCCAAACAAAACGACCAGCCAAATGCCGTCACGTACGCAGTGGCTTTGAGGAAGGGGTCAACAACCCCCCCCCGTTCGCGCGATTGCCTGGCGAACCAGGGCAGACACACGGCCCCCACCGCATCGACAAAAAGCCGGTGAAACATCTGCACCAAGCCGTTGGAACGCGAATACAGCCCCGCAGCGGTAAGGTTTTGCAATTTTCCAAGAAAAAGCTCCGGCGCGCCGCTTGACATCACGGTGACCACGGTGCTGGCCGTGAGTTGTGAGCCAAACAGCAAAACGCGTTTAATCTCGCCCACGCCCGGCAACCATGGAAAGGACTTTGGCCGGTAATAAACTGCGATCACTGCATTGACCATGGTTGAAGCCAGTGAGCCAAAAGCCAGGCTGATGGGGCCATAGTTTTTCCAGGCCAGCCAGGTTGAAACCAGCGCCCCGCCAAGGCCTGCTGAAAAGCGCATGAGCGCGACGCTCTCAAAACGCATTTCCCGCATCAGCCACGCATAAGTCAGCGAGCCAAAAGGATTAATGGCATAGTTCAAAGCAACCACCAGCATGATGTTGCGCATGCGCGGCTCGTTGTAGAACACCGCGACGGGATAACTGGCCAGCAACACCAAACAAGCCAGACCGAGGCCCAGGCCCAATTGCACGGCCCACACGGCCCGGATGCGTTCGGTCGTGAGCTCTCTTTCCTGCACCATGTACTGGCCGGCCCCCATGTCCCGCACGGTGGCCACAAACATCAAGAGCACCATGGTGACTGAAAACACCCCGATCTCGGTGGGCGACAGCAGGCGCGCAATCACCATGGAAGACGCGACGGAAATCGCCAGACTCGCATAACGATCCAAAAAGGAAAAAAACAGCGATTTACGGGTTGACATGCGGTTCAGCGCCTACTGGCTGCAAAGCCCTGCGAAGACGTCGCCTGTGCCAGCAAGGCCGCCAGGGCTCGTGCCCGTCCATGCCGGGACGCTTGTTGAACAGCCAATGGGTGCGCGAGCACGGCTTTGCCCCGCCGCCAGTCACGCACCAGCGCAGGCAACGCATGCGCAATCTCATCCGCCGAATCAAGGCGTGCCATGTCATTCAGCCCCGCTCCGCGCAGCACGCCAGCCGTGTCGCCGTCGGGGTCAGTTAGCCCAAAAATGGGTTTCCCAGCACGCAGGTACTCGTATATCTTGGCCGGAATCTGCGCATTGCAGTTGCTGGCCTGCATGACCAACAAGCCATCGACGGCCATCATTTCTGCCAGCGCCTCGCGGTATGGAGTTGCTGGGCACAGCTCGATGAAGTCCTGCACACCATAAGCCAGTGCCAGACTTTGCAACAAGTCATCGTGCACCGATGCGCGAAAGCGGATGTGCAACTCATCCGGGCCCAGTGCACCCGCTTCTTGCAAGCGGCCAAGCGCCACAAACAATTGTGTTGGATCGCGCTCTGATGGGTAAACAATGCCGCTGTGCAGCATGACCAGCGGGCGCAGACCAAGAGCCAACTCGTCGACTCCTGGCATTGCCACCTTGGGCTGCAGCGCAGCAGACGCAAAGCTCTCTTCGTCATAACCGTTTTCCAGCACCATCATGCGGCTGGCCGCGGCCGGGTAGCGCTGCTGGTAGGCCCGTGCCGCGCCAGGCGTGGTGAACAGGCAGTAGCGCGCCAGCGCTGCGGCGTCAGCCTCTATCGCCAAGTAGCGCTGCCAAGTGAGGGGGTCAGCAGGGTACCCCTCTTGCGCCATGGGGTCACGAAAATCGGCAATCCAGGGAATACCGCTTTTGCGGTGCAGCGCTGATGCAATCACATGCGCGGTGGCGATAGGGTAGGTGGACCAGATGACATCCGGCTTGAACTCTTCAATCAGCTTGAGCCCCTGTCGGATGGCGTCAAACTTCCAGCTGATCCAGCGGTCGGGTCGCGCCATCCAGCCCAGATAGCGTCCCGCAATTTGCAGGTGACGGGCGGTGTCCAGTGCAAAGGCCCGGCGCACGACGGTGCCGGCGGGCACATCGGCCAGCAGATCGTCACTGGTTTTTTCATAAGCGCTGGGGTGGGCGCTAAGCACCAGCGGTTGCCATCCCAGTGACGGCAAATGCTGTACAAACCGCAACGTTCGTTGTATGCCACTACTGCCCGCCAGCGGCGGGAAGTGGTAGGCAATCATCAGGATTCGCTTCAAGTGGATTCCGGTCGTTGTTGCGGCGCTGGCACGCCCGCTAGAGTGGGATCGCCATCATAAATGTGAAATATCAATTGCCCGGCGAATTCGAGACAACCGAGGCGACTGATTGCGCAAGTTGACAATTTGTTCGCCTGTTCTTGATGATTCTCATATTCAGCGCGCCGTGAAGCCCCACGCGGTTGCGCATAATCCACCAACAACATAAAGAACAGCGAATCGCGCTGAACACGATCACTTGTCACTTCCAAATGGCCGCAACCGATAATTCACTGACCTCTGGTTCCCCCAAATTCACAGATGCACGCTTGGCCGAATTAGCACGAACCGCCGGCGCCGTATCGGCCTGGCGCGAAGCAATTGCCAAAAACGGCCCTGACACCGCTCTGGGGGTTTCTGGCGACTTTGCCGTGGGGCTACGTTTGCCCGATGGCGGCATTTTTCTGGCGGTGGACCGCTTTGCCATCTGCACCCTGTGCTACAGAGTGGACAACGGGCAACTGCGCTTTGCCGAGCGCGCCGATGAATTGGCTGACACCAGTGCCGAGATTGACCCGCAGGCGATTTTTGATTACCTTTACTTTCACGTCATCCCGTCGCCACGCACGATCTACAAAGGCATCTACAGGTTACCGCCGGCACACTATGCGCTGTTTGAAAATGGCCAGCTCAAGGTCGCACCGTATTGGGTGCCCAGCTTTGAGGAACAACGCAACCCCTCGTTTGATGTGCTCAAGGATGAATTCAGGCAACTGCTGCTGGACTCGGTCGCGACCCAGCTCGACGGCAGCAAACCAGCCTGCTTTTTGAGCGGTGGCACCGACAGCTCTACCGTAGCGGGCATGGCGGCACTGGCCAATGGTAAAACGGCGGCCACCTATTCGATCGGCTTTGACGCGCAGGGTTATGACGAGATGGAATATGCCCGCCTCGCGTCCAAGCACTTCAAGACCGAGCACCACGAGTACTACGTCACGCCGGATGACCTGGTGCGCAGCATCCCGGCGGTGGCAGCCCATTACGACCAGCCCTTTGGCAATTCGTCTGCCCTACCCGCGTACTACTGCGCCAGGATGGCGCGTGAAGACGGCGTGACCAAGCTGCTGGCGGGCGATGGCGGCGACGAACTGTTTGGCGGCAACTCCCGCTATGCCAAGCAGCGGGTGTTTGGCTGGTACAACCATGTTCCCGGTTTCCTTCAAAAAGGCCTGATGGAACCGCTGCTGGGCACCCGTGCCGCGGCGGCCTTCGCCCTGACCCGCAAGGCGGGAAGCTACGTGGAGCAAGCCCGCGCGCCCATGCCCGACCGACTGCAGATGTACAACCTGATCATGCGCCTGGGTGCCGGCGACGTGCTCACGCCAAAACTGATGGCACAAATTGACACTGCGGCGCCACTGCGACTGGAACGCGCGGTATGGCAGATGCCCCAGAACTGCAGCCATTTGAATAGAGAGTTGGCCTATGACTGGCGCTTTACCCTCGCCGAGAGTGACTTGCCCAAAGTGCTGGGCGCTACCGGCTGTGCCGGGGTGGGCGTAGGTTTTCCGATGCTCGACGAGCGGCTGCTGGCGTTCTCACTCAAGCTGCCGACCGCGTACAAGCTCAAAGGCCTGCAACTGCGCTGGTTCTTCAAGGAGGCGCTGCGCGGCTTTCTGCCCGACGAGATCATCACCAAGAAGAAGCAGGGCTTCGGCTTGCCGTTTGGCGTATGGGCCAACACCCACCCGGCCCTCAAGGCGCTGGCTACCGACTCACTGCACAGCTTGGCGCGCCGCGGCGTGGTGCGCGCCGATTTCGTCCAGACCCTGTTGACGCAACGCCTGCCCGAGCACCCGGGCTACTTTGGCGAGATGGTGTGGATCTTGATGATGCTGGAGCAGTGGCTTGCGACCAAGGCGCCGCAGTTCAGGCTCATCGATTGAAATTGCTATTGTTTATATAGCACACTATGAAGATAATACGGGGGCTTAGAGGCAAAAACACTTGGGAGCCAAACTTTACCCGTGATCCCGGACTTGCGTGCGGCTCTTGCGCACACGACTTCCCCTCTCAGTTGTAGGTGATTACCAGCTTCGGACGCAGTGACGGCGCGCCAGTGAACTCACTCGCATAAATTTTCTTGAGCGCACTGGTGTAGCCACTCACCCCCTTGAGGCGCCAGCCGTAGTTGGCGAGCGACGAGGCCAGGCTCATTTCCTGCACGCTTGCAGTCACGTCAAAGTCAATCCAACCCGGGTTGAAGTCGGTGCTTGCCAACGCATCGGGTGTCAAGGCGATATCGGTGCCCAGTCCGTTGGCGCCGACTGTGGTCCAGGGCAAACCCGGCAGGCGAAGATTCCAGGTGGCGGAGCTCTCCGACCAATCCAATAACACACGATGCACGGCAAAGACCATGTTGTAAGACGAGTACTTGTACAACGACAGGGTCGCCGACTTGATGTTCGTGCCGTTCGGAACAGGGCCGCCTTCGGACTGGAAGATCGCAAAGCGCATCAGCGACGAGTAGTTGCTGTACTGATCCTGGACATTGCTCGTTGCTCCGAAGTTCAACGTCGTGTGATACGCAGACAGATAGGTGTCGGCGGCGACGAACGGACCCGCGCCGCGTTGCAAGGTGATCGACACTGTGCCGTCCGAGGCAGGCGCGACGGTCACGGACACCACCGCCGAGATGGCGCTGCCACCTTGGTCGTCGGTGGCCACTGCTGTGAGCGTATGCGCGCCGACAGTCGCGCCAGACCACATCATGCCGTAGGGCGCGACCAGACTTTCGCCAATCTTGTGGTTGTCGGCGAAGAATTCGACCTTGGCAACACTGCCATCGACGTCCGTCGCAGTGGCCGACACCGCGATGCTCGCCCCTACCGTGGCGCTTGTGCCATCAATGGGTGCGGTGATCAACACTGATGGTGGCAGGTTGCTGCCCCCCGCGGGGTTCACCCAGCCATGCGGCTTATAAACCCAGATGTTGCCCTGCACCGCATCGGCCAGACCCATGAAGACATCCAGGTTCGGCACGTACTTCCACTTGCCCAAAATGCCGGTACCCAGGCTTTCGGTCGGAACGGCACTCGCAGGCAACGCAGCCTTGACAATAGTCCAGCCCGTGGCAACCGGCGTTGGCGGTGGCGTCACGGTCCAGACGCGACCATCACCACACCAGAGCTTGAAATCATTGCGAACGGGGTCAAACTCCAGACCACAGTTGCGCATCTGGATCTCACCGCTTGACAGCAGTGTCGGAAACTCGCCACTTGGGTCGACAGGTGTGATCATTTTGTCCAGGTTGCCCGGATTGGAATTTGACAGGTCCCAAAAGATGAATGGCGTCTTCAGATGCGTCGACAGGAATATCTTGCGCAGCGGGTCGTAACCGCAGGTGCCTTGGCCACCAGAACCGCCGTAGTAATACCTATTGACCTGCTTCCAGACATCGGCGGCAGGATTGGCCAAGTCGCTTATTTCATAGCGGTACAGGCGGCTGGCCGTGCGCAAATAGACCACGTCACGGCCGGCCTCCACGGCATAGCCCGTGCACCCGTTGGACAGGGTTTCGACAGGAGGTACTGATGACGCCGATGCATTCAACCACGACTCGCGGTTTGACCACATATTGCCGCCGACAATTTCAGGGTAGGGCGCCACGCGCTTCACATGCGACCCGGTGCTGCCGCCCACCCTGTCGGCGTTCGCGCGGCTTGGGTCAAAAAGGTAGGGTCCGGTGACGCGCGCTGTTGTTGCAGTGTCCTGGGTAATGTAAGGTCCGCCATTGGGGTCGGCGGCGCCGCCCAGCACCAGCATGCGATCCAGAATCGGAAGAAAGATGGTGTTGTCGTAAGTGTGCGCGGAAGCCGGCGCCTTGTCGACACCGTCAATCGCATTCCAGTAGCCCAGAGGGGTTTGGACCATCTCGCTTGGGAGCGATGCACGCTCCCACATCTGTGTGCTGGCGCGCCACAGGTAGACATCGTTGCCACGGTAATTGGCATGGCCGCCACCATAAAGTAGCAGCGCAGCACGGTTGGAGTCCCAGGCAAAACTACTCCACGCGAGAATGAGGCGGGAGGGGTCAGGGTTGCTTTTCGACAATAAAGGGCGCAGGTCGGCGGGGGTCCAGACGGATGAGAAAGCGTTCAGATTGACACGGCGCCATTCCCCTTCGGCCATGCCGGCCACGATGGAGAGCAGGTTGGAGACGTCCGGAGCGCTGGCAGGCGTGACAGCCGATTGTCGGCGTGCATTGAGGACGTCAAGCGGACGCGGGGACAAACCCTGCACAGTGCTGGCCGTGCCTGCCGACTCTCCGACGTAAAGGGTCATCGTCTGTGACGCCAACTGACGCTTGGCATCCTGCGAACGCACGGTGAAAGTGAACTCGCCGGCATGAGCCGGGCGGCCAGCGATGTCACCGGTGGCCCCATCAAGTGCCAAACCCGGAGGTAACTCGCCATCCACAATCGCATAGCTGTAAGGCGGCATGCCACCCGCCATACCGAGTTGCGCGATGTACGGCTCATCCTTCAGGCCGACCGGCAGCTTGTCGGACGCAAACACCATAACGGGCGCCAGTCGTCCGACGTACTGCAGACGCATCGCATCCACGTACAAGGGTGCGCCGTTTGCGCTGCGCAGCACCACCGCCCCGGGGATCGACGGGTCGAACGGATAGGTGCCAACTGATTGCCATGCGCCGCCACCGCTGCGCTGGCTCCGGGAAATTGTGTTTTGGCCGCCGTGGTATTCGACCGTGATATCCGCCGTACCGGCATCAGCCAAAGTCTGCGGCCACCAGGCGAAAACTTCATACTGACCTGCCTGCTGCACCTGGAACACAAAGCGCGCGCTCGCGGCACCATTGCTGCGCAAGACCTGCTGGCTCTTTGCCAGGTAGCCGGGAACCTGGTCAAAACTACCTTCGATCACGAGCCCCGGGCTTGTCGTGTCAATCACCAAATTGACCGGAGTCTGCTGCAGGCTGGACGGGGTCGGTGACGATTTATCTGGGGTATCGGTGCCTCCACCGCAGGCCGTCAGGCCAGCCAACACTGCAAACGTAAGCCAGTAGCCTAGGCACCTCATTTTTTGAAATGCCGCCTGACAGCACCAAGAGATTGGGGAGAACTGATTCATGAGCGATGGCCGTTTTGTGGTGGACCATCACGCAGTACGCAATTTTCGTGCGCACTATCCCGAAGCCAATTGAAACAAGGGGTTAGCGATGTTCGACCTGCGCGCTGCGGCTGATCTGTAAACTTTTCCTACGGGGCGACGCGGAAGATATGCGACGGCAGACGTTCACACGAACGGACGGTACGCGATGACGCCGGACGAACTACTCGCCATCCAAACAAACGACTTGACCGCCGGCGCGTAGCTCCATCGCTTTCCGGCAATGTGGGCGGTCGCAATTGCAACACCGACCAGTGGTCGGCGTGTCACGGTCCATACGAGCGTTGGATCCTGCGGAGCCCTGATGTCATAGAGCGCCGAGTTGTCGGCACCCGTGAGCAACACAAACTTGTCTGCTTCGGGTACAAAATCGAATGCGTGTGATGCACCGGACTGCGCTGGAATGCTCGCCGACAAGGGGGGCACCACCCAACCCATTTCAGGCGATGCACAACGAAGAAAGGCGAGCACCAGTTTGCCGCCCAAGGTGCATGTCAAAACAAGAATGTCGCGCACCGGGTCGTATCGCAGGGTCATGCTACCTGAGTCCGCCGCAGGGGCCAATCGTGCCGTACGCGCATAGGGTGTTTCCAGTTGCTGTTGCGTTGCGACGTCAAGGTAACGGATCATCGGCGGGAGGTACGACAGAGCAGCCATCCACCAAAACCGCTTGCGACGCGAATCGTACGCGGAGCAGGCCCCGGGAAACAAATAATTGGTCGGCCCATTCACCGACCAGCGCACCCACTTGCCATTGCGCATCGCCATGGATTGAAAATCAAATCGATGGGCCCAGCCTGTGCTGCGCGACAAATTGACATGAACGGCAAAGCTGGAAACGCGGATCAATGACCCCAAAGGAGCCCCGCCATCGGCGGGGGGCAATATGGCGAGCGTGTCATAAGTGTGACCCGAACCGGGCTGGCCATCACCATATTCGCAATAGGATGAATTGAACGCGGAATCGACTTTCTGCGCCAACCCGGTCGTTGAAATCCAGTTTTCGCCTTTGTTGCTGGGCGTCGGAATCGACAAGCGCTTGAAGGTCACGTCGTTGAAATCGAGTATCACAACACTGTTATCGAACGTGGCCGCATGCCCCCCACCGTGGAACACCATCGCGCCCAATGGACCCCAGTACGGATTGAAGACACCCCCTGAGTAGTCGTCAATGATCTTCCCAAAGGCGTACTCCCAGCCGACGAGTCTCCCATTCTGCGAAAGAAAGGTATTCGCCGTTGCAACCGCCTTGGCGGTGCCACCGCTGGCGGGTACCCAGCCAGGGATCGACGCCGACGCGGCCCGTACGCGATCAGCCGCGATGCCAGCACCAGTCAACAAGGCCACAGAACCCGCAGCCGTCGCGGCAGACTGCAGGAATCCTCTCCGATTGGGCGATGTGCCGTTTATGGTCGAGGGTTCAGCGTGGTGGCAACACTCCGTCACTTCTTGCATTTTAGAGTCCCAGGTTAGTAGCATTTGAAGTTAACACGGGCGCCCACCCCAAAACCAAAAGGGTGGTCACCTTAAATAGAACTGAAATGTCCACACAGCAATGGCCGCCCAACCCAGCGTGATCCCCATGTGGGCGTGCAAAGACTGGCGCGTCGTTATGACGCCGACCTGTTTTGACATGGCAAACCACCCCACCTCAACGAATAGTGCCAGGATAGCCAGCGCATAAGACAGCCGAAGTCTGTAGCGCGACAGTTCCCGCCAAGGCGGATAGCTACTGATGGCACTCGCATAGGCGCTCTTCAGGGCCGCCTGCTCGGTGGCGATGTCTGGCGCAGGTCGCAACGGCACAAGCAAGGAAGCACCGGCAAGACTTGGCCCGGTCACTACGTTGCCAATCGTGATCGTCGTGTCGTTTCTGGTGATTCGCCTGGGTTCCCCTGCCCCCTCCAGCAAGACTGCCCAGTGGTCTGCCGTTGCCCCCATTTCCATCGATATTTTTTGTGTGGTGCCGCTTGAGCTTGACGCAACCCGAAACAGAATGGCGTTGGCCGAATTGGCTGCCGGATCAACAATTTGCAGAGCATCCGCCGGCGTGGGCCTGCCATTAACAACCACCCAGCCCGCAAACGGTCGCACAGAACCACGGCGAATTTGAAGCTTGGCCACGCTTTGGGTCGCGTAACTGATCGTCAAATGCCGTCCATCGGATATCGGAGTACTGATAAAACTATGCGTCGTCGCGCCTGGCAATAATCGAAGTACGGGGTCAACTGTCCAGATCATTTCCGTACCCTTTGGGACGTCCTGGGAGAAATCCAGAACCAGCCAGGTCTGACTATCGATCTGCAAAACCTGACGTCGAAACTGCGCACCGTCGAGATTGCGCCGCTGGACTTCAATGAAGCTGACCCCCGATGCGTTACCAGTTTTCAGCAGTTGGACAGAACGTGGGATAGAAAACTCTTCCCCCGGTTGATGAGGTGCATTGGAGCCAGTCCAGGAGTAGGCTGCCTTCTCATTGCGCTCCCCATAAGGCCAGTAGCCCGTATTGGTGAGCCAATCGACGCCGCCAGACCAGAGAAGAACCGATCCTTCATCCGCGTGCTTGTGGCCATGTCCATCGTGTTTGGCCCAGGCTATGAGTGTTTGGGAAAGCTGCTTCAATTCATTGGCTCGCCACCAGATCGCGTAGCCCGCCGCTGGAAACAAGCTGTTTCCAATCACTGGGTCTGGATGGGGTGGCAACAAGTGTCGAATGGGGGCGATGCCGGTGCTCTGGCTTGTTAGCCTTGCGTTGCCACCGCCGCTGCCAGTATTACCGAGTAGTGGAAGAGTTCCATCCGGGCGCATCATGACAGCCAGCACCAGACGCGAATTTCGTGCGGCATCAACAAGCGATGGCGCAGGCACCAGGCCGTTAAGTGCGCTGAGACGGCCCGCCATGGCCAGCAATTCAGCGCCAAACAATTGATAACCGGCCGAGTGTTCGAGGACGACACCTTCCCGCGAGACATAAAAAGGCAGTTGGACCATCAGCCTTTCCAGCGCGAGACTGCGCCACGCGTCGGATTCAGGAAACGCCGGAAATGCAGCAGCAATCTGCAGAAGTGCGAGATTTTGTGCCACGCCATGATTGGTTCTGACCGTGAATTGACCTGGTTTTGCCAGCAGACGACCGCTACGTTCAACCAGCGAAAGTATCTGACGGGACGACGAAACTGGGAAGTCAGGACTTTCGCGCACCAGTCGCCACAGCTTTATCAATACGGAGATTCGGCCCGACACCGCATGATCGTTCCACAGAAACCCCTCCCCGTGTCTTTGCCCAGCCTCATGCGCTGCAAAATCGAGGACGCGACTGGCTGCCAAATCCAGAAAACGCCGGCTATGCGTTTGCTCGAAGGCACTGAGCAAGACACGTTCAACCTCCAGGCTGGCCATGGCAAGCTGGAGCGATGGCGGCCCACGTTGATAGTCTATTGGATAGCCTTGCAGGGCCAAAGGCGCTTCCAGGAAGCCGCGCACGGGGATAGTTCCCGCCAGTATTTGTTCGGCGACCCCAATGACTTTTCCATCTGGAATGCCGAGCCGTGCACCCAGTGCCATGCCGGATATCTCATCCAAAACAGCGGAAGCAGGTGCCTGTGCGCAGGCTTGTAGCGCCGCCTGAGAGACTGGCCTACGATCAATTCGATAGTGCAAAAAATCCGGCATCCATACAGCAGACACAAGCGCGAGGGGAAGCGTCCATCGCCAGAGAAAATAAAGAAACCTGGCTCGCACAGGGGCACCGGCCACACCGCGCGCTTTGCCTGGGCTAAGGCTAATTTCCACGCAATTGCACTCTCACCGTTGTACGGGTCATCATTTGATCGGGCCAACGTAGCGTCGGGCGATCACCACGTTGTCAATGTACAGCGTCATATCTTGGGGCGCGGGCGTCGTACCTCCATGGTAGATATTCATCCAGACATTCTCAATTTTCAAATCGCGCGTGTGGCGAAACAGAATTGTCGTTTTTTCCAGCACCTGGCGACCGTCTATCCAGGCCCGAAATATGCCGTCGCGGGCACCAGGAGTATTCAGCTTGACATATTGCTCCACTGAATACCAGCGATTGTTTTCCAGCAGGCCTGACGGGCCTTCATTCCAGCCCCAGTACTCTCCGGACACGCCCGCCGCATCTGCGTGATAGGCGTAGGAGCCCATGGCAGTCAGGCGGGCCACAGACTTGTCCACAGGTGGTCGGGGCGCAAAACCGCCGCGCACAGACCAACCGTTGTACCCGTCCGACTTGCGCATGCCCCACCCAGCGCGGTCATAGGTTCCGGCAATGCCAGGCATCTTGCCACCGTCAGCGTACGGGTTCCAGTCATCGGCGAACCGCAGGTAGTACCGGAAATAGATTTCCTCTGGCTCAGGCTTGCCCCCTTTGGCAAACAGGTAGCGCAAATCGAGGCCGAGGTTTTGTCCCTTAACCAGACGAACGCGCAATGCCCGCCCAGAAAGCGGCTCAAATCGTCTGGCAGCGTCTTCGGCAATCGCCTCGGCTGTACTTCGCGGACCAAAATAACCCCACTCGGTGAGCCAGACCGGGCTTTCGAAGCCCGTTGCAAACACAACATCAGGGTTTTTTTCAACGCCCACATCTTGAGCGTAGTCTTTCGCCAAGCCCATCACAACATCGCCTGACATCCGCGCGTAAGGCGGGGCAACGCGGTAGACTCCAATCTGAGTGTTACTCGCATACCGTATGTCTGAGACGAGATAGAGAACCGCCTGCTGCAGCCGCGCCTCCGTTCTTTTCAGTTCAAATCGCAACAGCGCACTTTGTGAACCACTCACTTTCATACTCGGTTTTTCGCCCAGACTGGACAGCGAGGTGCAGTCGAGAAACGTATCTGCAGCGGGAGACAGCCTGCTCTGCGAGCCGTCCGACCACTGCAACTTGAGCACTGGACGAACGCTTGGATCTGGCGACTCTCGACTGTGAAAATCCACCACGCCGTTTTTGACCCCCGGCTTGACCCGCAGCAGCATACCGGCATTGGGATAACGCCCGTCAAGCCAAGCCCGAACCAGCTCGGTAACGTCCCAGTCTTCCGCCTGGCGCCCTGTGCCCGGTGGCACTGACTGCGTGGCAAAAGGATGGTCGCCATATAGCTTTCCCGCGGCATCGACCCAGTCACCGCCAGCACGGCTCCATGCCATAGGACCCATGCTCGTGTAGTTCGCACAGGTCGGCCCAGCCACGCCGTCACCGAGTACAAAAGCGTCCGATACCGCGATCGCGGCTGAACCACAGGCAAGACAGCCAACCAAGACCAGCAGGTGACTCAATCTATTCAACATCACGAACTCTCCTTTTTCAACATCAACAATGGTCCTTGGCGGCCAAGCCGATTGATCCGCTACGCCACCTGCGGCGCCGCGGCGCGCAGATTGAGCATCAACCGAATGCCATACCGCAGCCGCGTCCGGTCCCACGGCGTGAAGCGTGGCAACTGAAAGACATCTGTGGCCGCCGATGACACGCCTGAGGCCGTCGATACCGCTGCGGCAAAGCCGGCTTGGCGGACCATCTCGGCGTGTTTTCCACAGTAGTCCGTGCCCGGCTTACCGTTGGGGTAAGCGAACAAGGAAACCGGTTCATTTAACAATGATTCAAGTGCCATCTTGCTGTCCGCTATCTCTGCCATGGCCTCGCTGTCAGTCAAGTTCGCCAGAATGGGATGGTTGCAGGTGTGCGCACCAATTTGCATACCTGCATCGCGCAACTGAATGACTTGTCCGGACGTCATCATCAAGTCGTCAGGCAAAGCAATCGGCACTGCTCTTTGCACCTGTGTTACCGCTTCACTCCGCTGGTCCGGCTGAAGATGCTTGACGCGCCCCAGCAAGGACTCAATGGCAAGACGTCTGTCTACGGCAGACGTCAGCTTGAAGTGCCCAAAACCTGCACCGCTTAAGTCCAGTGCGTCCACTTCACAAGCCCGTATTGTTTCTATAAGTGTGTCATTCCACATCCGCCCGCCATCCAGGAACGATGTGGCCACAAAGAAGGTGGCATGCAAGCCATGTCGCCGCAGTATCGGCAGTGCGTTGGTGGCGTTATCCGCGTAACCATCATCAAATGTAATAGCGGCAGCACGTGCAGGCAGCGTACCGGCGCGAAGCTGCATGACCGCCGTGTCCAGCGGAAGTACTTGAAACCATTTGGCCACCCAACCCATAATTTCGTCGAAGTGGCGGGCATCAGGCTCGCCGGGAAACAACGGGTCTTGTTGCGCCAACACGCGGTGAAATACAAAAATGGGCAGGCGGGCCCTCGGTCCACCGGGAGATAGCGCGCCAAAGAGACCTTTCATAACCATTGTTATGCCCTTTTCCGGACGATCGTCGGAATTGAACTCGAGGCCGTTGCCGCACCAAAAGCCCCTTGTGGTTCGCTCTCCCATCTTTTTTCCTGTAACCAGCGCAAAGAGACCACCAGCACGACGAGAACGTTATAGGGCAGGTCAAAGTAGGCCAAGGCCAAAAAAGAGCCACCGACCAAATAGCCAACAAGCGACACTTGGCACATACCGGCCAAGTGGTGAAGCCATAGTGACTCGGCCCGCTTTTTCGCATCCTGCCTGAGCTTCCCGGCTGTTCGAAATGCCAGCACCCATATCGCAATAAATAGAATCAGCCCAACATAACCATGCTCACCAAGTACCGAAAAATAAATACTGTGGGCCCCCTGGTGCTGCGGTGAATCGGGTGCGAATATGGCGTAGATGTCGGGCCTGTAAATTTCAAAACCCCCACCAAAGAAGTTTCGGTTGGCCAAGTTGATAGTCATCTTCCATGCATCAACTCGCCCCATCGCCGAGTGGTCCTGCTCATAGCTTCCGATCGTGTTCATGCGTTGCTCCCACGAGCCAGGCATAAAGGCAAGCAAGGCGAGAGCAATGACACCAACCCAAAAACCGGTCACTATTTTTCGTTCAGACCGCAACCATAGAACCAGGCCCATCGCGGAAACAGCCAACAGCGCCCCTCTGGACTGTGATCCGAAGACCGAAACTGCACACAGCAGCATGAGCGCCAACAATCCGTGGCGAATCCACGGACGCGTTGCGACTACCCTCAAATAATTTATCAGCGGGATCACCATGACGATCGCCACAGCGAGCTCGTTGTTTCCTTCAATAAAACCACCGGGCGGCCCCCATACCCGCTCCGCACCACCGCCCCTGAGGGTGAAAAGGCCACCTTTTAAACCATAGAAGCCAATTGAAAGAATATTCACCCAGATAAAAAGTTCAATGTGCTTGCGCTCACGCAAGGCAGCAAGTGCTATGACCGTCATCAGCTGTATCTTCAATACCTTGGTGAGATGCTCGAAAGAGATCGAGGGGTACATAGCGAATGCTGTGGTCACGCACATCCAGATGACAAACGCAAACAGGACTTTGACCGGAGGTTCCCACGGCATATTCAGTTTGTCCCGGGAAGTAAACAGAGAAAGAATCGTGACGCCGCCTACTACGGCTGCCCACGGCGCGTTTTGGGCGAAACCCCACGCCAGCTTGTGGGGGTTCATGATGCTGATCCAGGTCCACAACAACACGCCCATCCAGGTGTGCCGCAGGGCAAACGGCAACGCGCCCAGAACAATTCCCAGCATCAGTAAATCACGCACTTTTTCCCTCCTTGCTATTTCCAACAGTCCTGACCTGGCTCACAACATAGCGGAACTTGCCTGAGGATTCATTGGCAATGTCACTCACCCTTTCGACGCGAATATCAACGGCTTCACCCAACCGGGCTTTGAAGTCGCGGATGATGCGCGCCTCTTCTGCTGCGCCAAAGGCTGGTCCAGCCACGACCTTGACGATTGTTTGATCCAGCGACAACTGCTCAATTTTGAAACGTTCAACGCCCGGCACGTCCCGCACTGTGTAGATCAATGCCAGACCGTGCATGATCGTGCCATCGCGGGCCACAACAAAGTCGGTCGTGCGTCCCTGCACTTCTTTCAGAACGGGCAAGCCACGGCCACACGCGCATGGCTTGTCGTCCAAAACCCCCATATCACCGGTGCGATAGCGCACGAAAGGAAAGTCCACAGTTGCCATGTGTGTGACGACAATCTCGCCAGCCTCCCCTGCGGCCGCAGGAGAGCCGTCTGAACGCACTGTTTCCACAATGATGTCTTCGGCGCTGATATGAAAACTACCCTCAAGGCACTGGTGTGCGATGAACCCTGCGTCGCGAGCACCGTAGCCGTTAGCCACCGGGCAAGCAAATACCTCGCTGATGATCGCTCGTTGCTCGTCATAAAGCTTCTCGGAGGTGACGAATGCAACCTTGATCCCCAGATTATTCATGGCGACGCTTTTTCGCCGTGCGTGCTGTGCAATAAGAGAAAGACTTGATGGATAGCCAAACAGCATGGAAGGACGGGTAACGCGGATCGTCTCCACAAACCGGTCCAAATTTTGAGGCGACATCTCAAAAGCTGGCAACAAGCGGCTTCGCAGCAGTGCATCACGCAGGCGCCTGACGCGGTCTTGTGCACCAATCTCCATCGGGCTACCCCACACGACCAGTTCAGAGTCGCCAATATCAACGCCCCACCAGCGGGTGGCGCGCCACTTGGCAGCAACGTCGTGGCATTTGCGCGCCTTGCCCATGTAAAAAACAAGGGGTTCTCCGGAAGAACCACCGGTGTTGTAACGTGTCAATGGGCCATGGCCTTCGGCTTTCAGCTTTTCAACATTTTCCCGGATGTCTGATTTAGCGAGCAATGGCAACAGTTGCAATGCGGCGGTCGAGCGGACCGTGTTCGGCGCGAAATTGAGTTGTTTGAACAACTGTTGGTAGTAGGGAACACGCTGTCCGATATCGACCAGGAACTCTTGCAATCTCTTGGCACGGTAAGTCTCGAGTTGTTCAGCGGGCCACCACTGACTTTCCTCCAGGCGCTTGCGCAAGGCCACGGATTCATGGCCTTTGAGGCGTTCATGGAGCGGGAAGAATAAGTTCGAACATAGTGCGGTATAGAGACTCATAGCGCCCTCCCTGGCGTAGCAGACCGGATATAGGCATCCAGCCACTTGGCGCGTACCTGCGGCCAAGCATATTTCTCTGCCTCGACCAACCCCGCCTGCCGCAGACTCGCGGCAATAGCGGGGTTTTGCAAGACACGAAGTACTTCCCGGGCCATGGCTTGATC
>NZ_DHXT01000232.1:9314-16424 GCF_002413825.1 Rhodoferax sp. UBA5149 | reverse complement strand
CAGTGCCCGCTCCAGCAAGCTGGTGCGCAGTGCCGCGGCATCCGGCAGGGCAATGAATTTATAGGCGGAAATGTTGAGAGTGGTGTTCACCCCTTGATTTTAGGAGACTTGGCCAAGGCGCAGGGCGCAGTGGCTTGCCGGCAAGGCAGAATCAGCGCTTGGGAGTTAAAGAATTGCGGGAGCCGTTAATGAGTCGACTGATCTGCCTGATCGCCACGCTGGGTTGTGCCAACCATGCCGTCGCGCAAGCGCTTGTGTCCGTGTCCGAGAGGGACTTTCTGGCGGACATTCCGATCGTGCTGTCGGTCTCACGCCTGCCGCAGCGACTCGATGAGACGCCGGGCGCGGTCACCATCATTGACCGCAACATGATTCGCCTGTCAGGGGCGCGCGATGTGGCCGACCTGATGCGCCTGGTGCCGGGTTTCCAGACCAGCACTTCTTTTGAAACGAGTGCGCCGCTGGCCAGCTACCACGGTGGTTTTGACAGTTATTCCAACCGCATCCAGGTCCTGGTGGACGGCCGATCGGCTTACTCCCCTTACTTTATCGGTAGCACCGGCCCCGGCTTGCAGACCGTTGCCCTGGAGGATATTGAGCGCATCGAGGTGCTGCGTGGCTCCAACTCGGCGGCCTACGGCGCCCGCGCCATGCTCGGGGTCATCAACATCGTGACCCGTGACACGGTGGATACCCTGGGCTTGCAGGCGGGCCTGGCAGGCGGCGAAAATGGTATCAATGACGCGCAGGCGCGCATCGGCTGGGGCAAAGAAGACGCCAGCTACCGACTTTCCGTGGACCGCCGCGCAGACGAGGGGCTGGCGGGCGCCAATGGCCATAACCGGATCAATCGCGTCAACTTTCGGGCTGACCTGCGGGCCAATGCGAACAATGAAATCCAGCTGCGTGCGGGCAGTCTCGCGATCGATTCCGGCAAAGGTTTTTCCACCGATGTTGACAATCCATTGCGTGATAGTTTTTTTGGTTCGGGCTATGCGCAACTCGATTGGCGGCGCAGTCTGGGGGAAGATGAAGACCTGGCGCTCAGTCTTTCCCATACCGAAGAGAATTACCGCGACACCTTCCCGTATTCCCTGCTTCCCAGGTTCGGTGTCAATGTCAGCATCGACATCGACAGCAGCGGTCGCGCCAGCAACGACACCGTGTCGCTGCAGCACACCTTCCGTCGTGGTTCTTCTTTGCGCGTGGTGTGGGGCGGTGAACTGCGGCGCGAGCAGGTCACATCCAAGCCCGTGTACAACACCGATGCCGCGCTGGTCACGGATTTCACCCGTGTGTTCGGCAATGCCGAATGGCGGGTGGCCCGGGACCTGGTTCTCAATGCCGGGGCGATGGCTGAAAATAACAGTGTGAGTGGCGACAGTTTTGCGCCGCGGCTGATGTTGAACTGGCACGTCACCGAGGGGCAAACACTGCGCGCGGGTGTCTCCAGGGCTTTCCGTCCCCCCAGCACATATGAAAAGTTCGCTGACGTCCGCTACGTCTGGAATGGCCAGTTGCTCGGCGTCACCACATTGGCCAGTGGCAACGTTCAACCCGAAAGTGTGCTGGCACGGGAACTGGGTTATCTGGGGGACTTTCCCGATCTCAGACTCAATCTGGATGTGCGCGCCTTTCACGAGCAAATTAACGGCTTCATTCGTCAACAAAACGCCACGCGTCCGAAGGACTATGCGAACGATGAAAATTTCTCCATTCGGGGTCTTGAATACCAGCTGAAATGGCGACCCTGGCGTGATGCGCAGCTCATCTTCAACCAGGCTTACACGGAAATCAGCTCGGCCGAACCCAGCACCGCCCTGGCGGCGCCGGAGCTGGCGAGTTCGATTACCTTCTTTCAGAAGTTGTCCTGTGGCCTGGACCTCAGTCTGATGCATCAGGACAGTGGCACGGCGACCCCGCAGGGGTCCGGTTACCTAGACCGGGCGGCCATGACCCGCACCGACCTGCGCGTGGGCGCGCCGCTGCGTTTTGGTTCCAACCGGGGCGAGCTGGCGCTGGTGGTGCAAAACCTGGGTGTGCCTTATCCGGATTTTGCACCGGCCTTTGCGTTCCAGCGCCGGGCATTCGTGACGCTGCGGGTGGAAAACTGATCCGGTTCACATGTTGGTCCGCTTGCGTTTTTTGATCTTCAGTCTCTGGCTGGGCGCCGTTGCCGGGGCCGGTGTCCACGCGGCGCCGATGATCGTGATCGTGAGCAGCGAGGGCAGTGCCGCTTATGCGGAGGCGGCTGACGCACTGGTCGGTGAGCTTGAACGCGGTGGTCTGTCGCGCCTTGAGGTGCTTCAGCTCACCGCCGTTGAATTGGCGGGCGCCGGCCCTTTGAGTCCCAAGTTGTTCGTGGCTCTTGGCACGGAAGCCGCGAATGCGCTGGCCAAAACCGAGTCGCGCATACCGGTACTCTGCACGCTGCTGCCACGCAGCAGTTTTGAGCGTACCCTGCTGGAGAACGGGCGCAAACCGTCTGCGCAGTTTTCGTCCCTCTATCTGGATCAACCCTTGAGTCGTCAACTCGAACTGATCCGTGCGGCCTTGCCGACAGCCCGTCGTGTTGGCGTGCTGTGGGGGCCCGAATCCCAGGTGCAAGCACCGGCTTTGAAAACACTGGTCCGCGCCAGCGCGCTGGAACTGGTAGAGGCCACCGTCGCCAGCAATGAGTTGTTTTTCCCCAGCCTCAAAAGAGTCCTGGAAGATGCTGATCTGTTGCTGGCGATGCCCGATCCCCAGTTGTACAACAGCAGCAACATTCAGAATATCTTGCTGGCCTCGTTTCGGGCGA
The DNA here is from genome assembly GCF_002413825.1 of Rhodoferax sp. UBA5149. Classification (GTDB taxonomy): domain Bacteria; phylum Pseudomonadota; class Gammaproteobacteria; order Burkholderiales; family Burkholderiaceae_C; genus Rhodoferax. The sequence goes on along the minus strand of NZ_DHXT01000232.1, from coordinate 13,624 downwards.
AGGTGCCTCTGGTGGCTTTTTCACCCGCCTATGTGCGGGCGGGGGCCTTGCTTGCCTTGTATGTGACGCCGACTCAAATTGGCCGACAAGCCGCCGCCATAGCCCGAGGCGTGCTGCAGGGCAAGACCTTGTCGGCAACGCCACTCTACTCCCAGGACTTCAGCGTTGCCGTGAACGAGCACGTGGCCCGATCGCTGGGCCTGACACTGGATGCCGATGCCTTGCGCGCCCGCTTGCGGCGCCGGGAGGGTGCGCCATGAAAATGGTCGACATCCGAACCCGCATGCTGTTGACCGCTATTCTGCCGGTCACCCTGATCGCCGTGTTGCTGGCCGGGGTTTTTTTGGTCGCACGGGTCGGAGACATCGGCGAGGCACACAGTCAGCGCGCCAGGTCCCTGGCCCGACAGCTGGCAATGGCCAGTGAATATGGCCTGTTCTCTGCCAATTTTGCCCATTTGCAAACCATTGCCAGCGGCGCCTTGCGTGAGTCTGACGTGCGTTCGGTGACCATCCTGGATGCCCAGGGCCATATTCTGGCCAGCGCGGGCAAGCCGGCTTACACGTCACCACCGGTTTTGAGCGCGCAGGAAAGCGAGAACTTTGAGCCCGCGACGGGCGTGGATTTGCTGTCGCAACCTATTGCGACAAGTCAGGTCAAACTGGACGACCTGTTTGAAGTGGGGGCGACTGACGCGGCGGCACAGCCGCAAGTTCTCGGTCATGTTCTGATTGAGTTTTCCCGGGAAACGCTGGTGCGGCGGGAGCGTGAGATGCTGCTGGCGGGCCTGGCAGTCACCTTGGGGGGACTGCTGTTTGGTGGCTTCCTGGCGGTGCGTCTGGGGCGTGGGGTGATTCGTCCCATTTTGCGTGTTTCCAGCATGATTGAGCACATCGGGCGCGGCGAATTGTCAGCGCGCGGCGAGGTGTTGCCGAATGACCCGCTACGCGACTTGCAGCGAGGTTTGAACCAGATGGCTGAAAGACTTGAATCGGGGCGTGATGAGCTGGAGCAGCGCGTTGCCATGGCGACGTTGGAGTTGCGGGAGAAAAAGGAAGAGGCCGAGACGGCGACGCTGGCCAAGTCTCGCTTTCTGGCGGCCGCCAGCCATGATCTGCGGCAACCGACCCACGCGCTGGGGATGTTCGTGGCGCGGCTGGCCCAATTGCCGCACGATGCCGAAACCGGGCATTTGATTGCCAACCTGGACGCTTCGGTACAGGCGATGCAGGACTTGCTGGGTGCCTTGCTCGATATTTCCCGTCTCGATGCGCAGGCGGTACAGGTGCAGCTGCGTCCCTTTGCGCTGGCCGGCCTGTTTGAGCAGTTGCGTGTTGGATTGGCCTCGACAGCGCTGGAAAGAGGCCTGCGCCTGCGCTTTCGACCGACCGATGTCTGGTTGATGAGCGATCCCGCGCTGCTGCATCGCATCTTGCTGAATCTCGTGGTCAATGCCTTGCACTACACCTTTGAGGGCAGCGTCCTGGTGGTTTGCCGGGTGGCCGGTGACGGCAAGCTCGCCCGCATTGAGGTCTGGGACAGCGGGATCGGCATTGCGCCGGAGCACCATCAGTCGATCTTCAAGGAGTTTTATCAGGTTGGCAACACGGAGCGGGACCGCGGCAAGGGCCTGGGTTTGGGCCTCAACATTGTGGAACGCACGGCGAATTTGCTGGGACACCGATTGCAGTTGCGCTCCAGGCCGGGGTTGGGAACCCGGTTCAGCATTGAAGTGCCACTGGCACCTCCCGGCGCTGCTTCGGACATTCCGAGCCCGCTTGAGGGTAAAACATTCGACGATCTTGCGGGTCGGGTCGTGCTGGTGATTGAGGATGATGCGCTGGCCCGTGAGGGTTTGGTGAGTTTGCTCGAATCCTGGGGCGCTGTGGTGGGCGTGGCCGAAGGCCTGTCAACGGCGCTGTGGCATTTGAAACAGGGGTTTGCTCCCGACGTGATCGTGAGCGACTATCGTTTGCGTGACGGGGAAAATGGCATTGAGGTGATCCGCCAACTGCGCGCGGCCGCGGGGCAGTCGATTCCCGCCTGTCTGATGAGTGGCGATACCGACCCGAAGTTGATGCAGGCGGCCAGGGAGGCCGGCTTGAGCTTGCTGCACAAGCCCGTGCGGCCGGCCAAACTGCGCAGCCTGATTCGCCGACTGACCGCTGAAATTCAATCAGACGGCGCTGATTTGGTGTAACCGTGGCGGCTTGCCGCGAGAACCGCCTGGATGCGGGTTTTCACGCCAAAGGCGCGCAGCACCCCGGTCACGTGATTCTTGGTGGTTTCATCCGCGAGCTGCAGGGTTTGACTGATTTCCTTGTTGGAACGGCCATCCAGCAGCAGATACAAGACCTCTTCCTGGCGTGGCGTGAGTTGCGGGGCGTCATTCCAGTCGTCTGGTTCCTCCAGTGGAAGGATACCGGGCTCCGTAATCAAGTCGAATGGCACATACACGCCACCCGCCAGAACCAGACGTAAAACGGCGAGCAAGTCCTGGCTTTTGCCGGATTTGGTGACGAAGCCGGCCGCGCCCTTGGACAGAACATCCCGCATGATCTGGGGATTGACCGATCCGGAGAGCATGACGATGGGAAGTTCAGGATGCCGTGTTCCGAACACGTCGAGCGCCTCCAGCCCGTTCATGTCGGGCAGATGGTAGTCCAGCAGCACCAGATCGAGATCGGCGTGCTGCGCCGCCAGCTCAAACGCGCGGGTGCAATGCGGGGCCTCCAGCACCTCAACCTCGGTGTCCAGCCCTTTGAGGACCTGGCACAAGCCTTCACGTACCAGCGCATGATCATCGACAACGAGAATCTTCAAAATATTTTTCCTGGCGCTTGTCTACAGTCAGATGGGGACAGAGCTTACGCACCACGTGTCGCTGCGGTCTGTCCCACAATCTTAATCAGTTGGGGACAGAGCTTGTTCGCTTCGCGTAACTGCGGTCTGTCCCGCAATTTACAATGATTCATGTTTGTTCACTTGCGTCTCCACACCGAATTCTCCGTCGTCGACGGCACCAACCGTATCGATGATATCGTCAAGTCAGCCGCCGCAGACGGGCAGCCCGCTTTGGCGATCACCGACCTGAGCAATCTGTTTGGTGCGATCAAATTTTACAAAGAAGCCCGCAAGCGGGGCGTCAAACCCCTGATTGGCACCGAGATCTGGCTGGAGGGCGTGGGCAAGGACGAGGCCACGCTGTCGCGTCTGGTGCTGCTGGTGCAAAGCAAGCAGGGTTACCTGAATCTATCCGAACTGCTGGCGCGCGCCTGGACCCAGAATGCGGGCAAGGCGCAGGCCACGGTCAAGCTAGCGTGGCTGACGGAGTTGAACGAGGGTTTGATCGCCTTGTCGGGGGCGCAGGCCGGGCCCGTGGGGCAGGCCCTGGTGCAGGGTGACGAGGCGCGCGCCTTTGATGCCGCGCTGCAGTTGAGCGGCATCTTTGTGCATCGTTTTTACCTGGAGTTGCAGCGCGCCGGACGCGCCGATGACGAGGCCCATGTCATCGCCGCGGTGCAGCTGGCCGCCCGCATGGGCTTGCCCGTGGTCGCCACGCACCCGGTGCAGTTCACGCTGCCGGACGACTATGAGGCGCATGAGGCCCGCGTCTGCATTGCCGAGGGAGAAATCCTGGGCAACCAGCGCCGCGTGCGCAAGTTCACGCGCGAGCAGTATTTCAAGTCGAGCACTCAGATGCAGGCGTTGTTCGCGGACGTGCCGTCGGCCCTGGCCAATACGCTGGAAATCGCCAAACGTTGCAACCTGACACTGATTCTAGGCAAGCCGCAGTTGCCGGATTTTCCGACGCCGGACGTCAACGGCCAGCGCATGTCGCCCGAAGAGTACTTTCGCTACACCTCGCATGAGGGGCTCAAGGAGCGGCTGCTGCACCTGTACCCGGATGAAGCGAAACGCGAGAGCGAGCGGCCGCGCTACGTCGAACGGCTGGAGTTTGAGATCGCCACGATTGTGAAGATGGGCTTTCCGGGCTACTTCCTGATCGTGGGGGATTTCATCAACTGGGCCAAGAACAATGGCTGCCCGGTCGGACCGGGTCGGGGCTCCGGCGCGGGCTCGCTGGTGGCGTATTCGCTGAAGATCACCGATCTGGACCCGCTGCAATACAACTTGCTGTTCGAGCGCTTCTTGAACCCCGAGCGGGTCTCCATGCCCGACTTTGACATCGACTTCTGCCAGACCAACCGCAACTTGGTGATTGATTATGTGAAGGATAAATACGGCAAGGACGCCGTCAGCCAGATCGTGACCTTTGGCACCATGGCAGCGCGTGCGGCGGTGCGCGA
>NZ_DHXT01000232.1:8595-9059 GCF_002413825.1 Rhodoferax sp. UBA5149 | reverse complement strand
ACCGTCTATGCGACTGAAGCGGAGCCGATCCTGGCCGAGCGCGAAAGCAAAGAAGAAGACGTCAAGACCCTGCTGGAGCTGGCCCGCAAGCTCGAAGGCATGACGCGCAACGTCGGCATGCATGCCGGCGGTGTGCTGATTGCGCCGGGTAAATTGACCGACTTTTGCCCGCTGTACCAGCAGCCGGGCAGCGATTCGGCGGTCAGCCAGTACGATAAAAACGATGTGGAAGCCATTGGCCTGGTGAAGTTTGACTTTTTGGGCCTGGCCACGCTGACCATTCTGGAGATTGCGCGCAGTCTCATCATCAAGCGCCACAAGGGGCAGGAGAATTTTGCCTTCGAGAACCTGCCGCTGGACGACGCGCGTGTCTACAAGCTGTTCACCGATGGCAAGACCGAGGCGGTGTTCCAGTTTGAAAGTCGCGGCATGCAGGGCATGCTGAAAGACGCCAAGCCGACCCG
>NZ_DHXT01000232.1:5521-8346 GCF_002413825.1 Rhodoferax sp. UBA5149 | reverse complement strand
GTGGCCGAAATGCTGAGCGAGACCTACGGCATCATGGTCTACCAGGAGCAGGTGATGCAGACCGCGCAAATTCTGGGCGGCTACTCGCTCGGCGGCGCCGACATGCTGCGCCGCGCCATGGGTAAGAAAGACGCGGATGAAATGGCCCAGCATCGCCAGATCTTCCGTGACGGCGCGGCCAAGAACGACATCAACGAGGCCAAGGCCGACGAGGTGTTTGACCTGATGGAGAAGTTTGCCGGCTACGGCTTCAACAAGTCGCACGCCGCGGCTTATTCGCTCCTGGCCTACCACACGGCCTGGCTCAAGGTGCACTACACGGCCGAATTCTTCTGCGCCAACATGACGGTGGAGATGGACGACACCGACAAGCTCAAAGTCTTGTTTGAAGACGCGTTGAAGATGGGGCTGACCTTTGAGCCGCCCGATGTGAACCGGGGCGTGAGCCGCTTCGAGCCGATTTCCGACAAGATGATCCGTTACGGCCTGAGCGCCATCAAAGGCACGGGCCAGCAAGCGATTGAGGCGATTGTGGCGGCGCGCGAGGGCCGTGGCGTCGGTCCTTCCGGTGATGTGGTGGGCCCGTTCAAGAGCCTGTTTGACTTTTGTGTCCGGGTGGACCGCAGCCGCATCAACAAACGCACGGTGGAGGCCTTGATCAAGGCCGGCGCGTTTGACAACATTCAGCTCAACCGCGCCAGCCTGCTGGCCTCGGTGGACCGGGCTTTTGAGTTTGGTGCGGCGGCCGTCGCGAACGCCAACCAGGGCGGCCTGTTTGATATGGGCGGTGAAGACGACCACGGCTCCAGCACGCAGGAGCCCGATCTGGTGGACGCCATGCCGTGGGGGGTGAAGGAGCGCCTCACCTATGAAAAAACCGCGGTCGGCTTTTATCTGTCGGGTCACCTGTTTGACGAGGTGGTGCTGGAAGTGCGCCGCTTTGCCAAGCGCCAGATTGAAGACCTGATCGATACGCGTGAACCGCAACTGCTGGCCGGCATCATCACCGATTTCCGGGTCATCAATGGCCAGCGCGGCAAGCTCGCACTGTTCAAGCTGGACGATAAATCGGGGGTGATCGAGGCCCGCGCCGATGAGGCACTGATCAATGCCCACCGCAACCTGCTCAAAGACGACGAGCTGGTGATTGTCATGGGCAAGCAGCAGCCGGATCGTTTTTCAGGCGGCATGCAGCTGACGGTGACGCAGATCTGGGACCTGGACCAGGCGCGTTGCCGCTTTGGCAAATTTTTGCGCGTGGCAGTGAGTTCGGAGCTGGGCGGCAAGGCGCCTGATGTGGCCCGAATGATCAAGGAGTACCCGGCCAGGCGCGAGATGACGGAGCAGGGTGAACTGGTTCGGGGCCTGGGTGTGCGCCTGGCGGTGTCGTGTCAGGGCGAGACTGGCGCCGCCTCGGCCGAGCTGCAACTGGCGGACAGTGCCAAATTTTTCCCCAGCAATGAGGCCCTGGCAGGCTGGCGGGTGCAGGCGGAGCACGGCAAGGCGGCCATAGTCTATGAGTGAAATAAGGCTCTAGCCCGCGTGGGATATGCGTGAGTAGCTATTGAATATATAGCATTGCTGCCGCTGGACCGCTGTGGCTCGCGCGTCGCCAGTCGCTAGTCTTTGGGTCGGAAGCTGATGACCAGCGCGCTGGGCACGCGCCCGTCTACATCACGCGGCAACACCTCGGTTTTGTCGATGGCTTTCAACACCGCTTCGTCCCAGGATTTGACGCCGCTGGGCTTGCTCAGCTTGCGGCTGATGATGGTGCCATCGGGCGCTGTGCGAACTTCGACCTCTGCCGTCGGATTGCCGGCAATGGCCTCCGTGAACACGATATTGGGTTTGATGCGGGCGCGAATACGGCCACCATAACTGGCCGACGGGCCAGATGATTGCAAGGCCGTGCCGTTAGAGCCCGACGCACCGGTAGCACCGGCCAGCCCGGCAATGCGCTTGAGGTTGTCCGCACGCTGGGCTTCCAGTTTTTTAGTGTCTTGCTGGGCCTGGAGCGCTTCTTTGCGTTTGTTGTCCTGGTCGGCCTTCTTCTTGTCTTCCGCCACTTTTTTTTCTTGGTCACGCTTGTCTTGCAGGCGTTTCTTCTCAATCTTCAGTTTTTCCTGCTTTAGTTTTTCCTGCGCCAATTTTTCCAAACGCTGCTTCTCAAGCTCTTTCTCCTTCGCCATCTCCTGCTGTTTTTCTTTCTTCAGCCGCAATTTTTCACGCTCCAGTGCGATATCGGGGTCCGGCAGCTTGGGCTGGACTTGCGGCGGTGCGGGGGGCGTCGGGGCGGGCGGTACTGGGTGTTCCCGTGGTACAGGTTGGGTAATTGGCTCGGGCGGCACTTCGATCAGCTTGGGCGCGGCCTGCCGCGGTACGGCCGACCACAACTCTGCCTCGGCGGTGACCGTCACCGCCTCGCGCTTCCAGTGCACGCCCCAGGTCAGGGCCGCCAGCAAAAATGCGTGGGCCAGCAAGGCCAGCCCCAGCGAGCGTGCCAAGCCCGGTGTCGGCGGCGGCGCAAATTCAAGGCGATCGGTGACCGTGTGCATGCGCAGTCCTAGGGTCGGTTCACGCTAGTTGGCCAGTTGCACGGACAAGCCCACGCGCTGTACGCCGGCACGCTGCAGCTTGTCCATGACCTTGACGACGGTCTCGTACTTGATGTTCTTGTCTGCGCTGATGACCACGGCCGAATGGGTGACGCCGCTTTGGGCTTGTTTGACCGCGCTGGCGACGTCCTGCAGCCCCAGCGTGATGGATTTTTCCTGCACTTTCATCGCGATTGATTCATCTTTGCGAATGACGATTTGAATCACCTG
>NZ_DHXT01000232.1:0-5339 GCF_002413825.1 Rhodoferax sp. UBA5149 | reverse complement strand
GTGATGAGCGGGGCCGTCACCATGAAGATGATGAGCAGCACCAGCATCACGTCGATGAAGGGCACCATGTTGATTTCGTTGATGGTGCGGCGTCCGCGTCCGCGGCTGACCAGGGAGGGCATGGTCAAACTCCTTGTCTAGTGGCCGGAGGCCGACTGCGCGCCCACATTGCGCTGCAGGATGTTGGAGAACTCTTCGATGAAGGTTTCCAGCCGGATCGCTATGCGGTCGATATCCCGGGCAAACCGGTTGTAGGCCACGACGGCTGGAATGGCCGCAAACAGGCCGATCGCGGTGGCGACCAGCGCTTCGGCAATGCCGGGGGCGACCGTGGCAAGTGTCACCGTCTGCAGGGACGCCAGTCCGGTGAAGGCGTGCATGATGCCCCACACCGTGCCAAACAAGCCCACATAGGGCGAGACCGAACCGACCGAGGCGAGGAAGGACAGATTGATTTCCACCACATCCATTTCGCGCTGGAAGCTGGCCCGCATGGCGCGGCGGGCGCCGTCCATCAAGGTGCTGGCATCCGTGATATGTTTTTCGCGCAGCTTCTGGAATTCGCGCATGCCGCTGGCAAAAATACGCTCCATCGGGCCCGACTCGCGGGCGTTTTTGGTGGCGGCGGCAAACAGGTCGTTCAGGCTGGTGCCAGACCAGAACTCGCGCTCGAAGTCGTCGTTGAGCGCTTTCACCCGTTTCAAGGCAAAGAGCTTGCGAAAGATGGCAGCCCAGCTGGACACGGAGATGACCACCAGCAGCAACATCACCAATTGCACGACCACACTGGCGTTGAGCACCAGATGGAGGATCGACAGGTCTTGGTTCATTTCAGGGTTTCCAGAATGGTTTGTGGGATTCTCGCGGGCTTGTAGCTGGTGGCATTGATCCAGCCAACGCGGATGGTACCTTCACACAAGAGGACGTTTCCGGCCTGTGTTTTGAGCAGCGCCTGCTGTTGTATTGTCATGGATGCGCGACCCGTTTCCAAAGGTCGGGCTGTAACAGAAAGTTCGTCATCCAGACGTGCCGGCTGGTGATAGCGGATGCGGGTGTCGCTCACCACAAACATGCCGCCGGTGGTTTCGCGCAGCACACGCTGCTCAATTCCGAGTGAGCGCAGCCACTCGGTGCGGGCCCGCTCAAAAAATTTCAGGTAGTTGGCATAGAACACGATGCCACCGGCATCCGTGTCTTCCCAATAGACTCGCACCGGCCAGGAAAAAGTCCGTTCGGGGTGCATCGCACCCGTCATGACAGCAAGGCTTTCAATCGTTCGATGGCGACTTTCAACTGCGGCATCGAACTGGCGGTGGAAAAACGGATGAAATTGTGGGTGTTGGCGACGCCAAAGTCGCGCCCCGGCGTGACGGCCACATGGGCGCGTTTCATGATCTCGAAAGCCAGATCCCAGCTGTCTTTGACGCTGGCGTCATTTCCCAATTTTTGGCCCAGTTTTTTGCAGGCCGCAGAGCAGTCAGCCCAGGCATAGAACGCACCGTCGGGCATCACCGGCACGCTCAGGCCCAGGGCGTTGAGTGCGGGAATGAAGTAGTCGCGCCGGGCTTTGAATTCAGCGCGCCGGCGCTCGTATTCCGCAATGCTCTCAGCCTCAAAGCAGGCCAGGGCGGCATATTGTGCGATGGTGCTGGGGCAGATATACAGGTTTTGCGCCAAGCGCTCGATGACCGGCACGATGCGTACAGGCACCACCATCCAGCCCAGGCGCCAGCCCGTCATGTTGAAGTACTTGCTGAAACTGTTGATGCTGATGATGTCGTCATCCAGCGCCAATGCTGTCTGACCGTATTGTGGGTCGTAGCTCAGGCCGAGGTAGATTTCATCCACCAGCGTGATGCCGCCTTTGTTGCTGACGACCGTGTGAATGCGGCGCAGTTCATCCGGGTGAATCGACGTGCCGGTGGGGTTGGAGGGCGAGGCCAGCAGCACGCCACGTGTGCTTCCAGTTCTGCCGCGAGTCTTCATTCCCCAGGCAGCTTGCACCTTGTCGGCGCTGAGCTGAAAGCGCTCGGCGGCCGTGGTCGGGATCAGCACCGCAGTGCCGTCCGCGGCACTGACAAAGTGCCGGTTGCACGGGTAGCTGGGGTCGGGCATGAGAATCTCGTCACCCGATTCGATCAGGGCCAGACAGGCCAGTTGCAAAGCGGCCGAGGCACCAGCCGTGACCACAATGCGGTTGGCCGGAACTTTGACGTTGAAGCGCTGCAAATACCAGTGGCTGATGCGCTCGCGCAGCTCCAGCATGCCGGTCGCCTGCGTGTAATGCGTCAAGCCGTCATGCACGGCTTTGCAGGCGGCTTCCTGCACCCGTGGTGGTGCGGTGAAGTCAGGCTCGCCAATGTTCAGGAAAACCATGGGCGAGTCCGTGTGGGCGACCTCGCGGGCCAGCGCTTGCGCCGCCTTGGCGACCTCCATCACATAAAAAGGCTCAATCCTCTGTGCACGACTGGAAATCTTCATGGGCGGGATTTGCCCCGGTCTGCACTCACTTCGGCGGCACGCAGGCTCGGGGCCAGACCGTTCAGCACGGCATTGACGTACTTATGGCCGTCGGTACCGCCAAACTCTTTGGCCAGCTCCACGCATTCATTGAGCACCACGCGCCACGGCACATCCAGACAGTGCTGGAGCTCGTAGGCGCCAATCCACATGACGGCGTGCTCAACCGGTGAAATTTCTGCGAGCTTGCGGTCGAGCAGGGGCACGAGCAGGGCGTCCAGCGCGGCCGCTTCTTCGGTGCAGCCGTGCAGCAGCGCATCGAAGTGCACCGAGTCGGATTTCGAAAACCCCGCCAGATCGCGGGTGAAGAGGTCGATATCCGACACGTCGTTCTTGCCGACCAGCGTTTGGTACAGCGCCTGCAACGCAAACTCGCGGGCGCGGGAGCGCTCCGATTTGCTGCCTGCCTTGCGCGCACCGGTGCTGGTCACCCCGGTACGGGACTGCCGCGGAGGGCGGCTGCCCATGGGTTTTGGTTTCAGGTCAGTCATCAAATTTCTTCCAGCAGGTTGGCCATTTCCACGGCGACGCGGGCGGCATCGCGCCCTTTTTCTGTTTTCCGGGCAATCGCCTGTTCCAGATTCTCGGTGGTGAGAATCGCGTTGGCGATCGGCAACTGGTAGTCGAGTGCCACCCGGCTCACGCCTGCGCCAGACTCATTGGCAACCAACTCGAAATGATAGGTTTCGCCACGAATGATGCAGCCGATCGCCACCAACGCGTCGTATTTCAATTTTTCAGCCATGGCCATCAAGGCCACGGGCACTTCCAGCGCGCCCGGCACGATCACCAGGTCGATGTGTTTTTCCGGGACGCCCAGCGCGATGAGCTCGGCCCGGCAGGCCTCGACCAGCGCGTTGGTAATGGGCTCGTTAAAACGGGCTTGAACGATGCCAATGGTCAATTTCTTGCCGTTCAAGCGGATGTCGGTGGAATCCAGTGTTCCTTTGTCTGCGCCAAACATGATGTTCTCCTAAATGGTTGGGGACAGAGCTGGTTCGCTTCGCGTAACTGCGGTCTGTCCCACAAGGTTTCATTACTTCGTGATGTAACCGGCAATTTCCAGCCCGTAGCCTGCCATGCTGGGCATGCGGCGGGGGTTGCCCATGAGGTTCATCTTGTGCACGCCACATTCGCGCAAAATCTGCGCGCCAATACCATAGCTGCGCAGGTCCATGCGGCCCCGCTCCGGGCCGTGGCTGGCACGGGCGGTGCCGTCAAACTGCGCCAGCAGTTGCTCGGCGCTCTCGCCGCAATTGAGGAACACCACCACGCCTTGGCCCTCCGAAGCGACGCGTGCCAGGCTGGCATCCAGACTCCAGGAGTGCATGGCGCGGCCCACTTCCAGCGCGTCCAGCACCGACAGCGGCTCATGCACGCGAGCCAGTACCGTGTCGGTGGGCCCCCACTGGCCTTTGACCAGTGCCAGGTGAACGCCTTGGGTGGTTTTGTCTTTGAAGGCGTGAATGGTGAATTCGCCAAAGGCGGTATTGAGGGGGCGCGAGCCCAGTTTTTCGACCAGCGACTCGACCCGGCTGCGGTGGGCGATCAGATCGGCAATGGTGCCAATCTTGAGGCCATGCACGGCTGCAAACAGCTGCAGGTCGGGCAGGCGCGCCATGGTGCCGTCATCCTTCATGATCTCGCAGATCACCGACGTCGGCGAGCAGCCCGCCATGGTGGCCAGATCGCAGCCGGCCTCGGTGTGCCCCGCGCGCATCAGCACACCGCCTTCGACTGCCTGCAAAGGGAAGATATGGCCGGGTTGCACCAGGTCGTCAACTTTGGCGTCATTGGCGACTGCCGCTTGCACGGTGCGTGCGCGATCTGCGGCCGAGATACCAGTGGTCACGCCTTCAGAGGCCTCAATCGACACCGTGAAGGCGGTGCCCTTTTTATCGCCATTGCGCACCGTCATGGGCGGTAATTGCAGAAGTTCACAGCGTTCGCGGGTGAGGGTCAGACAAATCAGGCCGCGACCAAAACGCGCCATGAAGTTGATAGCGTCAGCGGTGACGTGGTCTGCGGCCAGCACCAGGTCGCCTTCGTTCTCGCGGTCTTCTTCGTCCACCAGAATCACCATGCGACCGGCGCGCATGTCAGCCACGATGTCTTCAACCGGAGAAATTGCCACAGGGGAGGGGGCGGTCATACGAATATCTTTCACGAAGTGTTGGGAAGGGGGGTGGGCGGTAACGCGTTTAAAGCGTGAGCGGGCCGGTCTGCTGCGGATCGACGGTCAGCATGCGCTCGACATAGCGCGCGATCAAATCAATTTCCAAATTCAAATGAGATCCAGTTTTGAGCGTTCCCAGCGCGGTGTTCTGAACCGTGTGCGGAATCAGGTTGATGCTCATCTCACAACCGGTCTCCAGATCCTGGATGTGGTTCACCGTCAGGCTGACGCCGTTGACCGTGATCGACCCCTTGTAGGCGAGGTATTTGGCCAGCGCTTTGGGCGCCAGTACCCGCAGCTCCCAGCTTTCACCGACCTGCGCAAAATGCGTCACCTGGCCGATGCCATCGACATGGCCCGACACCATGTGGCCACCCAAGCGGTCGTTGGCGCGCAAGGCTTTTTCGAGGTTGATGGCGCCGGTCTGCGCCAGTCCGGCGGTCTTGTCCAGCGATTCGGCCGAGACGTCCACCGTGAACTGGCGCTGTGCGGCATCCAGCGAGGTGACGGTCATGCAGGCGCCATTCAGCGCAATGCTGTCGCCCAGACCCACGTCGTCGAGGTAAGCGGGCGGGCACTCCATGGTGAGGCGCTTGCCGTGAGTTGAAGAGCTGCCTGAGGCGTGAACGGCGACGATGCGCCC
>NZ_DHXT01000015.1:4832-5622 GCF_002413825.1 Rhodoferax sp. UBA5149 | reverse complement strand
CTCCAGGAAGTGTCGAACTTGAGACACCTGGTTTGATTACCGTTCGGCGAACAACGCCGCCCTGCAGCAAGACCGGCTGTTGCGCCCGCTGCTGGCCGACTTGCAGGCCCAGGTCGAAGCGTGGGCACAAGCGTTCAACAATCCGGGGGCGACGTCTGAGTGGCACGAAAAATATGAGAAAAACAGGCCTCTAGCCCCCGTGGATAGTGCGCGAGCCGCTATCTATATAGGAGCAAGCCAAATCAACCACTTGCGCGATGCCGCCCGTCGCACCTCGCAACTGGCCAATCAGCTGCTGGCCTGGTCGCGGGCCGACGCGCGCAGCCTGGACGCGCAGCCCATGCATCGGGTCGATCTGAAAGCGCTGTGTGAAACCCTGCTCGAGGTCTACCTCGATGCGGCCTCGGCCAAACGCATCGATCTAGGGCTGGATGTGCAAGCCGTGCGCGTGACGGGCCATGCGTGGCTGTTGCGCGAATTGCTATGCAATCTGCTGGACAAGGCCCTGAAATACACGCTTGAAGGCGGAACGGTCACTTTGCGCTTCAGCTTGCGGTTCGCCGTCTGACCCCGAGAAAACCCTAGGGGCCGCTATGCGAGAATCAAACGATCCTTTCGCCTGGTTCACCATGTCTGACGTCGAATCCTCCTCTCCAGCGCTTTCTCCAACCTTGACCGGCAGCGAGATGGCGAACCCGATTCGCAAGCGGCCCAAACCGGGCGAACGCCGGGTGCAGATCTTGCAGGCACTGGCGACCATGCTGGAACAACCCGGCGCGGAGCGCATCAC
>NZ_DHXT01000015.1:2832-4567 GCF_002413825.1 Rhodoferax sp. UBA5149 | reverse complement strand
TGATCGAGTTCATCGAGCAGACGGTGTTTTCGCTGGTCAACCAGATTGTTGATCGGGAGAGCGCGTCCGACGTCGCGGACGCCGCGGCGGGCCCGCGCCAGGCGCGCAAAGTGGTGGCCATGGTGATGCAGTTCGCCGAGAAAAATCCCGGCATGACGCGCGTCATGGTGGGCGACGCCCTGGTGTTCGAGAACGAACGCCTGCAGCAGCGCATGAACCAGTTTTTTGACAAGATCGAGTCCACCCTCAAGCAATGCCTGCGCGGCGCCGCTGACTTGAGTGGCTCGGCGACGCCCAGTGTGGACACGCAGGTGCGGGCGTCGGTTCTCACGGCCTTCATGGTGGGGCGCCTGCAGCGCTTTGCGCGTTCGGGCTTCAAGCGCCTGCCCTCGGAGCACCTCGAAGCCAGCCTGGCGCTGATTCTGTAATGATTCTCTAAGACTTTTGTGGGACAGACCGCAGCGACACAAAGTGCGCAAGCCCTGTCCCCAACACTTTAGATAGATGCGGGTAAACCCCCGCACCCCTTAGAAAAATCTCTCTAGACGTCGCCGTGGTTGGATGGAAATCATCGAAAGTGCTGCAAAATAGCACGATCGTTCTTTTTTATACGCCATGACCGTTTCTGAATTCCCCACCAAACCCCTGCGCCCCAGCCCTCGACCGGGCTCACGAGGGGGGCGCGCCCTGCAAAAAGGGCGGCAAACCAAGCAGACCATCGTCGATGCCGCCTTGGGGCTGGCGGCGCAAATCGGACTTGAGGGTCTGAGCATTGGCGTCCTGGCGGAGGTGACCCAAATGAGCAAATCAGGTGTTTTTGCCCACTTTGGATCGCGTGAAGAGCTGCAGATTTCCGTCATCCGCGAGTACTACGCCCGGTTTTCCGACGAGATTTTCTCGCCTGCGATGGATGAAGCGCGTGGCTTGCCGCGCGTGCGGGCGCTGTTTTCCAACTGGATGAAACGCGTGGCCGTCGAAATCCAGTCCGGCTGTATCTTTATCAGCGGAGCCGTTGAGTTTGACGACCGGCCCGGGCCGGTGCGTGACGCATTGGCCAGCTCGGTCAAGACCTGGCTGGCGGCCATGTACCGCGCCGTCGTTCAGGCCAAAGAGGAAGGCCAGCTCAATGAGGATGCCGACGAAGAGCAAATGGCCTTCGAAATTCACGGACTCATTCTGGCCTCGCACTATGAAGCCCGCTTTTTGAAAAATCCCGCCTCCGTGGCGCGTGCCAACCAGGGTTTCGAAAACATTCTCACGCGCTACGGCAAGACGGTCGCGGCCGAAACCGCACGCGCCCCCAAATCAAAACCACACTCCAAGGAGAAATAAGCATGCCTACCTATACCCCGCCGCTGCGCGATATGCAGTTTGTGATGCACGAACTGCTCAAGGTCGTTGATGATTTCAAGCAGATTCCCCAGCATGCTGACTTGGATGTGGACACCATCAATGCCGTGCTTGAAGAGGGTGGCAAGTTCGCCGCCGAAGTCACCTTCCCGCTCAACATCAGTGGCGACACCGAGGGTTGCAAGCTGGACCAGGTCACGCATGAGGTGACGACGCCTGCCGGTTTCAAAGAAGCCTACGCCAAGTACATCGAAGGCGGCTGGGCGGCCCTTGGTTGCGACCCGGCCTTTGGCGGCCAGGGCCTGCCGCTGGTGGTGAACCAGATGTTTTACGAGATGCTCAACAGCGCCAACCAGGCCTGGACCATGTACCCCGGTCTGACCCA
>NZ_DHXT01000015.1:0-2616 GCF_002413825.1 Rhodoferax sp. UBA5149 | reverse complement strand
GGTACCGATCTGGGTCTGATGCGCACCAAGGCCGAACCGCAGGCCGACGGCAGCTACCGGATCACCGGCAACAAGATTTTCATCAGCGCCGGTGAACATGACATGGCCGGCAACATCATTCACCTGGTGTTGGCCCGCGTGACCGATGCGCCGCTCGGCATCAAGGGAGTCAGCCTGTTCGTGGTGCCGAAGTTCCTGGTCAACAAAGACGGCACACTGGGCGCGCGCAATGGCGTTTACTGCGGTGGTCTGGAACACAAGATGGGCATCCACGGCAACGCCACGGCCCAGATCGTGCTGGACGGCGCGGTGGGCACCATGGTGGGGCAGCCCAACAAGGGCATGAACGGCATGTTCGTGATGATGAATGCAGCGCGTCTGGGGGTGGGTAACCAGTCCCTCGGATTGACCGAGGTGGCTTACCAAAACGCGCTGGCCTACGCCAAAGACCGCATTCAGATGCGCTCGCTGTCGGGCCCCAAAGCCAAAGACCAGCCCGCCGACCCCATCATCGTGCACCCCGATGTGCGCAAGATGCTGCTGACGGCCAAAGCCTACGCCGAGGGCGGCCGCGCATTGATGTGCTTCAGCTCCATGCTGCTGGAAAAAGAGCACAACCACCCGGATGAAAAAGTGCGCAAGGATTCCGGCGAAATGCTGGCCATGCTCACGCCCATCGTCAAAGCCTTCATTACCGACAATGGCTGGACCGCAACGTCTGCCTGCCAGCAGGTGTTTGGCGGCCACGGTTACATCAAGGAATGGGGCATGGAGCAGTTTGTGCGCGACGCCCGCATCAACATGATTTACGAGGGCACCAACACCATCCAGTCGCTCGATTTACTGGGCCGCAAGATTCTGGGCAACAACGGCGCCACGCTCAAAAAGTTTGGCCGTCTGGTGGGCCAGCTGGTGGCAGAAGAAGGTGTCAACGAGAAGATGGCCGAGTTCATCACGCCGATCGCCATTCTGGGCGAGCAGGTGACCAAGTTCACCACCGAGATTGGCTTCAAGGGTTTTCAGAACCCGGACGAAGTGGGTGCCGCTGCGGTGGACTACCTGCGCGTGGCGGGCCATCTGGTGTTTGGCTACTTCTGGGCCCGCATGGCGCAGGTGGCGTTGCGTGAAATCACGGCCGGCAATACCGACAAGTTCTATCTGGCCAAGCTGCAGACGGCGCGGTTTTACTTTGCCAAACTGTTCCCGGAAACGGCGACCTTGATGCGCACGGCCCGTGGCGGCAGTAAAGTGTTGATGGACACGGATGCCGCCTTGGCCTGAGTGCTGACCCCGTGTCCACGCGGTTTTTAATCTTTTGATCGAGGAGCTCTTATGTACAGGTCGATTGTTGCTATTGTTTTGGGAGCGTTGGCATTTCCGGTATTGGCCCAGATGACGCCCGCCGGTGTCTGGCGCACGATTGACGACAAGACCGGTCAGCCCAAAGCCGAGATCCGCATCACGGCGGATGCCGGTGGGGTGCTCACGGGGGTGGTCGAAAAGGCGCTGACGCCGAGCGCCGAGCCCAACTGCGACCTGTGCGCCGACGATCGCAAGGGCAAACCCAAGCTCGGGATGGAAATCATCCGTGGCGCCAAAAAATCCGAGGGCCGGGACGTCTGGGAAGGCGGCAAGATTCTTGACCCCGACAACGGCAAGGAATACACCTTGCGCCTGACCCCGATCGAGGGCGGTCAAAAGCTCGAAGTTCGCGGCTACATCGCATTTTTCTTTCGAACCCAAACCTGGATTCGCGCGCAGTAATCAATTAACCGTTCGCCCTAAGCTTGTCGAAGGGTATTTTTGAACGCATTCAAGGGCTTCGACAGGCTCAGCCCGAACGGAGATTCGTCAGATGTCAAGATTTCAAGTCAAAAAAGTCGCCGTGCTAGGTGCCGGCGTGATGGGCGCGCAAATTGCGGCCCACCTGGTCAATGTCAAGGTGCCGGTCATTCTGTTTGACCTGCCCGCCAAAGAAGGGCCCAAGAACGGCATCGTGACGCGCGCGATTGACGGATTGAAGAAACTCAAGCCCGCGCCACTGGGGGTGGCGGAAGACGCGGCTCTGATTCAACAGGCCAACTACGAAGAGCACCTGGACCTGCTCAAGGACTGTGACCTGGTGATTGAAGCGATTGCCGAGCGCATGGACTGGAAGCTCGATCTGTACAAAAAAATTGCTCCTTTCCTGGCATCGCACGCCATCGTGGCGTCCAACACCTCGGGCTTGTCCATTACGAAGCTCAGTGAAGCGCTGCCGGAAGAAATCAAGCCGCGCTTTTGCGGCATCCACTTCTTCAACCCGCCGCGCTACATGATGCTGGTGGAGCTGATCAACACGCCCACCACCCAGCCCCAAATCCTGGACGACCTGGAAACCTTTGTCACCAGCAACTTGGGCAAAGGCGTGGTGCGTGCCAAAGACTCCCCCAACTTCATCGCCAACCGCGTCGGCATTGCCGGCATGCTGGCCACCATGAAAGAGGTGGCGAATTTTGGCCTGAGCTATGACGTGGTGGATGACCTCACCGGCAAGAAGATGGGCCGTGCCAGTTCGGGCACCTTCCGCACCGCCGACGTGGTGGGCCTGGACACCATGGCCCATGTGATCAAGAC
>NZ_DHXT01000046.1:11647-11904 GCF_002413825.1 Rhodoferax sp. UBA5149 | reverse complement strand
TCGATCAGCTCGCCCTCCGGCCCGAGCAGCGCCACGTCCAGCGGCATCCGCCCCAACGCATGGGTGGCGCACGACAGACACGGGTCGTAGGCGCGGATCGCGACCTCGATGTGATTGAGCAGGCCTTCGGTCAGCTCGCGCCCGTCGAGGTACTGGCGCGCCACCGAACGCACCGCCTCGTTCATGGCCTGGTTGTTGTGGGTGGTCGAGACGATCAGGTTGCACATCGTCACCAGATCGTCGTCGCCGACTTCGTA
>NZ_DHXT01000046.1:9754-11400 GCF_002413825.1 Rhodoferax sp. UBA5149 | reverse complement strand
GGCCATCAGCTCGCCGCCCAGGATGTCGGGGTCGTCAAGCAACGCCTGGATGACCTCGATGCAATGCAGCACCTCGACCATGCGCGCCCAGTGGTAGGCCAGCGTCGCGTGGATCGGCTGGCCCTGGCCCCAGGCGACAAACTCGCGGCGCTGCGCTTCGGCCAGCGGGCTGGGGATGAAGTCGCAGTTCTGCAGCCGCGCCAACGGCCCCACGCGGTACCAGCCCAGCTCGGGCCCCAGGCTCTTGAGGAAGGGGAACTTCATGTAGGTCCAGGGCTTGACTTCTTCTTCGATCAGGTCGAGGTAGCCCTGATCGCTGGCGCCGTCGAAGATGATCTTGCCTGCGGCGTCACGCGCCCGGATAACGCCGTCGTACAGGTCCAGCGCGCCGTCGGCGCGCACCAGCGAGAGCATGTTGGAACGAAAACTGCCGAAGCTGTCATACAGCGCCGGGTTCTGCGCATGCAGTTGTTTGGCAATCGCCACGGCGTCTTGCGCCCAGCGGATCATCTGCGCCACGTCGCGCTGCAGCAGCGCACGGTCCTCGAAGCTGACATGCTTGTTAACGCCGCCCGGCACCGAACCGGTGCCGTGCACCCGCTTGCCCGCCGTGGCGCGAATCACCTCTTGGCCGAATTTGCGCAGCAGCACGCCCTTCCTGGCGATGTCGGGGTGCGCCTGCGCCACGCCGACGATGTTGCGCCGGTTCACTTCGGAGTCGAAGCCGAACAGCAGGTCGGGGGATGAAAGGTAAAAGAAGTGCAAGGCATGCGACTGCATCACCTGGCCGTAGTGCATCAGGCGGCGGATCTTGTCGGCCGAGGGTGTGACGGGCAGCGCGCCCACCACCCGATCAAACGCTTTCGATGCCGCCAGGTGGTGCGACACCGGGCAGATGCCGCACAAGCGCTGCACCATGACCGGCACTTCCCAGTAGGGTCGGCCTTCAATGAATTTCTCGAAACCGCGGAACTCGACGATGTGCAGCCGCACTTGCTGCACATGGTTCTGGGCGTCGAGCAGGATCGTCACCTTGCCATGGCCTTCAACCCGCGAGACCGGGTCAATGGCGACCCGGCGCAGGCCTTGGGACACGACTTCAGGGGCAGCGGTTTCAAGTGATGGGGTCATGGTCAGTCGTAGTGCATCAAGCCAGTTCCAAGGTGCGGCGTGCGCCCGGCCATCAGGTCGGTCAGGAAGCGCCAGAAGGCGTCGGCCGAGGGCGGGCAGCCGGGCAGGAAGTAGTCCACATGCACCACCTCGTGGATCGGGTGCACCTTGTTCAGCGGCAGCGGCAGCTCGGGGTCGTTGGGGATGGCGCTGCCCGGACTTATGCCGGGCCGGCTGCGGTACACGTCGGTCAGCAAGGCGCCGAGGTCGAGATGGTTGCGCTGCGCTGGAAGGCCGCCGTTGATGGCGCAGGCACCTACCGCCACCAGCGTCTTGCAATGGGCACGGAACTCGCGCAGCACCATCACATTCTCGGCATTGCACAGGCCGCCTTCGATCAGGCCAATGTCGCAATGGCCCACCTGCTTAATGTCGGTCAGCGGCGAGCGGTCAAACTCGATGAGCTCGATCAATTCGAACAGGCGCTCGTCGATGTCGAGCAAGGACGTGTGGCAGCCAAAGCAGCCCGCCAGCGA
>NZ_DHXT01000046.1:6115-9576 GCF_002413825.1 Rhodoferax sp. UBA5149 | reverse complement strand
ACAAAGCCGCGTCGCTTGGGCAGGATCACGCCCACCGGGCAGATGCTGGCGGCGCGATCGCTCAAGTCCATCGTGGTGTCGGCCAGGCGCCCGCTGTCGCTGTTGACCAGCAGGTGGGCGGCTATGCCATGGCCGCCGATGGCAAAGACGTTTTTGCCATCGACATCGCGGCTGGCCTTGACGCACAGCTCGCACAGGATGCAGCGGTTGAAGTCGAGCAGGATGTCGGGGTGGCTGGCGTCGACCGGGCGGTCCGGGTAGAACTCCTCGAAGTGCGGGCCTTCCATGCCCATCTCGTAGGCCGTGGCTTGCAACAGGCAGTTGCCACTTTTCTCGCAACTCGGGCAGAAGTGATTGCCTTCGACGAACAGCATTTGCAACAAGGTCTTGCGGTGGCCGTTGAGTTCTTCGGTATTGCTTTCGACCTCCAGCCCGGCGCTGGCGCGCACGCTGCAGGCAGCCCCGGCGTGGCCATTGACTTTCACGCTGCACAACCGGCACGACCCATGGGCCGGGAAATCAGGGTGCCAGCACAGGTGCGGGATGTAGCGATGCGCACGCGTGGCGGCCTGCAGCAGGGTCTCGCCGGGGCGAAACGGCACATCTTCACCATCCAACAAAAAGCTCGGCGGCGGGCTCGCTTCATCCGTCATGTGCGGTTCTCCAGATGCGCGCCGGCGTCGTCCCGGCCGGTCATGCGGCGCGCAATCGAGAGCTCGGCGTCGAGGTCGAAGCCGGGCTCGAAATGCAGCGACTTCAGGTGCTGCTCGTAGGCCGGGCGGAACTTCAGGATGGTGTCGCGCAGCGGGTTGCAGGCCGAAGCGCCAAGGCCGCAATGGGTGGTGGTGTGCATGAGCTTGTCGAGTTCGAACAGCACGTCGATGTCGTGCCGCGAGCCATGGCCCGCGGCCAGCTTGTCCAGGCCCTTGACCACCAGCGCCGTGCCGACGCGGCAGGGTGTGCAAAAGCCGCAGCTCTCGTGAGCAAAGAAATGCGCGAAGCCGCGCGCCACCTCGAACATGTCGCGCGAACGGTCGAACACCATGAAGGCGCCTGCCGTCGGCACGTCTTCGAAAGCAATGCGGCGGCCGAACTCGAAAGCCGACAGGCAGACGCCCGACGGCCCGCCCACCTGCACCGCCTGCGTATCGCGTGCGCCGCAGTCCTCCAGGATGCGGCCGATGCGGGTGCCGAACGGGTATTCGTACAGGCCCGGGCGCTCGCAGTCGCCCGACACCGAGTGGATCTTGGTGCCGGTGGATTTGGCGGTGCCGATGGCGGCCCACCAGGCGCCGCCTTGCAGCGCAATAGGGGTGGCGGCACAGAAGGTCTCGACGTTGTTGACAATGGTCGGATGGCCAAGGTAGCCGTGCGTCACCGGGAACGGCGGACGAATGCGCGGCGTGCCGCGTTTGCCTTCCAGCGACTCGATCAACGCCGACTCTTCACCGCAGACATAGGCGCCGGCGCCGACGTGCAGGGCAATGTCAAAATCAAAACCCTCGCGCCCGAGGATACGGGTGCCCAGCAGGTTCTCCTCGCGCCGACGCTGCAGCACGGCCCGCAGCGGCTCCAGCAGGTAGCGGTACTCGCCGCGCAGGTAGACCAGACCGCGCCGGGCGCCAAGGAGGTGGGCGGCGATCGTCATGCCCTCGAACACCGCGTCGGCGCGACGGCTCAACAGCACGCGGTCCTTGAAGGTGCCGGGCTCGCCTTCATCGGCGTTGCAGACGACGACATGTTCAACGCCGGGCGACTGGCGGCACAGCTCCCATTTGAGGCCAGTCGCAAAGCCGGCGCCGCCACGCCCGCGCAGCTTGGACAGCTTGATCTCGGCCAGCATCGCGTCCGGCCCGCGTGCCAGCGCCGCCGCCAGGGCGGCGCCCGGCGCCGCCGCTTCGCCGAGCAACACATCGGCACGCCGGATGTTGTCCTGCACCTCGAACCATGGCGCCGGCCAGTGCGGCACCGGCACGCGGGCGCGGATCAGCGTCGCCATCTCCGCCACCCGGGCGGCGTCAAGCCGGGTCACAACCTGGTGGTGATTGATCAGCAAGGCCGGCCCCTGGTCGCACAGGCCGGTGCAGGAAGTTTTGTCCACGCTCACGAGACCCTCGTCGCCGAGCCGCCCGGGCGCCACACCCAGTCGGCGGCAAAGGTCGGCCATCAGCGCCTCGCTGCCGAGCATGCGGTCGGTGACGTTGTCGCTGAACAGCACCCGGTAAGCCCCCACCGGCCGGGTGTGGAAGAAACGGTAGAAGCCGGCCACCCCCTCCACCTGGGCCAGTGTCAAACCGAGCGTCACGGCGACCTGGCTCAAGGCGTCGCGCGTTAGCCAGCCCTGCAAGGCCTGCAGCTCGCGCAGGATCTGCACCAGCGCGTGGGGGTCGCGGCCATGACGCGCCAGCAAGGATGGCAAGTCCGGGGCCGGGCCCGGGGCAGGAAGGGATGAGTGGTTGCGGTGCACGGGTTGATACCAAAACTTTAGGTTTGAGTGGCAGCGCAGCGAGCGGCCGTGACTAATCGTAGTGCGCCGCGTCAAAGCGGCGCGTTTGCAGCCAGTAGTCCCAGGTGAAGCCCGGCCACAGGGTGTCAATGTGCCCGTCGGCGTTCTGGTACCAGCTCTTGCAGCCGGACGACCACACCGTGCCCTTCATCTTGCGCTGCATTTCGGCGTAGTTGTCTTGTTGCACCTGCGCCCGCAAACGCAGCGTGCTTTGCCCGCGCCGACGCAGCGCACGCAGGGCCGCCACGATGTAATCCACCTGGGCTTCGATCATGAAGAGGATGGAGTTGTGACCGAGCCCGGTGTTGGGCCCGACCAGCATGAACAGATTGGGAAACCCCGCCACCGTGATGCCCAGCCGGGTGGCGGCGGGCTGGCGGCGCCACAAGGCGCTGAGTTCGGGCGCTTCATCATCCGCAGGGCGGCTTTCGCCAAAAATCCGCATCGGCGTCACCAGCTCGGCCGCCTTGAACCCGGTGCCCCAAATGATCACATCACAGGGATGCAGCGTGCCATCGGCACTGACCACGCCCTCGGGCTTGATCTGGGTGACGGCTTGCGTCACCAGGCGCACATTGGGCCGCTGCAAGGAGGGGAACCAGGTGTTGGAGATCAGCAGGCGTTTGCAGCCGGGGTTGAAGTCCGGCGTGAGCGCGGCGCGCAAGGCATCGTCCGTGATCTGCCGGCGCATATGGTGGCCGGAGAGGCGACGCAACATGTTTTGCATCCGGTCCGAGCCCATGAAGCCCATGCCAATCCACTCGTTGAACCAGTAAACCCGCCAGCGGCTCAGGCGCTGCAAGCCCGGCACGTGGCGGTACAGCCAGCGTTGGACGGGGCTATAGGGCGCGTCCCACCGCGGCAAGACCCAGGCCGGTGTGCGTTGAAACACATCCAGATGGGCGGCCGCGGGCGCGATCTCCGGCACGATCTGCACCGCACTGGCGCCGGTGCC
>NZ_DHXT01000046.1:4789-5848 GCF_002413825.1 Rhodoferax sp. UBA5149 | reverse complement strand
CAAAACTGTCAAGGCCGGGTACATCGGGAATCAGCGGCTTGTTCAAGGGCCCGGTGGCCAGCACCACATGGCGCGCCAGCAGGCCGGGCTGGCCCTTGATGTCAATCTGCCAGCACTGCTCGGCAGGCAGCCAGCGCATTTGCTGCACGTCGGAGCCAAAGCGGATCAGGGGGCGCAATTGGTATTTGCCCACCACCCGCAGGATGTAGTCCTGGATTTCCTGCTGCTGGGGGTAGGGCCGTGTCCACTCGGTATTGGGCTCGAACGAAAACGAGTACAGGTGCGAAGGCACATCACAGGCGCATCCGGGGTAAACGTTGTCACGCCAGGTGCCGCCGACTTCCGCGCTGCGCTCCAGCATGACCAGCGACGGCACGCCGTCCTGGCGCAACCGGATCGCTGCACACAGGCCGCCAAAGCCTGCGCCCACAATGGCTACGTCAACTTGCTTCATGGCCGCACGGTAGCACAGCTGGCGCGGCGCCGAGTATCCGTGGTGACCACCCCACCGGCAAAACTCGGGTAAATTGCAGCCATGTCTTTGTCTGATTTGAGCCTCAGGGCGCGCGCCCCCAATTTTTCCCCGCCCGAGTTCCGAGCCGCACTGGGCATGTTTGCCACCGGTGTGACGATCGTGACCGCCCGCACCGCCGAGGGCGACCTCATCGGGCTCACCGCCAACTCGTTCAACTCGGTGTCGCTTGACCCGCCCCTGGTGCTGTGGAGCCTGGCCCGGGCGGCCGCGTCCCTGCCCGCCTTCAGTACCGGCTCGCACTACGCCATCAACATCCTGGGGGCGGATCAGAAAAATCTGGCCCGGCGTTTTGCGGCCAAGGGCGTGGACCGTTTTGCGGACGTGACGTTCATCGAAGGTGTCGGCGGCGCGCCGCTGCTGGCCGGGGCGGCGGCCACGTTTGAATGCTTCAACCGCAGCCGCTATGAAGAAGGCGACCATGTGATCTTTGTCGGCGAAGTGGAACGCTGCTCACACCGCGCCGGCGCCTCACCCTTGTTGTTTCACGGTGGCAAGTTCTACACCGAGCACCCTTTGTAGGGCGA
>NZ_DHXT01000046.1:1996-4555 GCF_002413825.1 Rhodoferax sp. UBA5149 | reverse complement strand
CTGGACGGCCTTGCCATCGGCCTGCTGCTGGGCTGCTGCCTGTTCTGGGGCTTTCAGCAGGTGCTGGTGAAAGCCACCCTCCCCGAGCTGGCGCCGGTCTTTCAGGCCGCCATTCGTTTTGCCGGGGCCACGGTCCTGTTGTGGCTCTGGTGTCTGTGGCGCGGTGTGCGGATTTTTGAGCGCGATGGCTCGCTTGGCGCCGGGCTGCTGGCCGGCAGCCTGTTTGCCGCCGAGTTTGCCTGCCTCTACGCGGGTCTGCAGTATTCCACCGCCTCGCGCCTGACGGTGTTTCTCTATACCTCGCCGTTCTGGGTGGCGGTTTTGCTGCCTCTATTCGTGGCCTCCGAGAAGCTGCGTCCGATGCAATGGCTGGGCCTGACCTTTGCGTTTGTTGCCGTGGTGTTTGCCTTGCGTGAAGGCCTGGGCGCCGCCAGCCAAGCCCAGCAATGGCTGGGTGACTTGCTGGCCCTGACCGCTGGCATGCTGTGGGGTTTGACCACGGTGGTCATTCGTGGCTCGCGCCTGACGAAAGCTTCTCCCGAAAAACTGCTTTTTTACCAGGTCGGCGTCAGTACCGTGACGCTGCCGATACTGTCCTTCATTTTGGGCGAACGCTGGGTGTGGACCTTCAGCGCCTTTGCCAGCAGCTCTTTGCTGCTGCAAACCGTGGTCGGCGCCTTTGCCAGCTACCTGGCGTGGATGTGGATGCTGGGGCGCTACCCGGCGACGAAGATTTCGGCCTTCGTCTTTCTCACGCCGGTGTTCGCGCTGCTGTTTGGCTCGCTCTGGTTGCACGAACCGGTTACTATCAATTTAATAGCGTCCTTGTCAATGGTGGCGGGCGGTATCGTGCTGGTGAACCGCAAGCCTGCAGTCTAGTCGCGGGGCACCGCTCAATTCTGCAGCGAAGGGGCGCGCCAGGGCCGGGGCGAGAACCGAAATACCTGCGGATCGGCCGCATCCACGGTGGCCTTGACCCAACCGAAAAAAGGGTAGCCAAAGGTCTCCACGCGCGTGAAGTTCTTCACCACTTGCTGGCTCACCGGATCGCGCATCGGCTGGTTGATCTGTTGCCGGTGCGAATCGCCGTGCACCAGCACCACCGGCCCGGCAAAGGCCTGTGTTTCTTCCCGCAATTGGGTCAGGAAATCCCGATAGCCGGGTCGGGGTCGACCTTGGCTGGCTTCTTCAAACTCCGGATCGGCCTGGATCACGATCAGGATGCCCGCCAGCTTCTTGGTACGCGCCAGCGCAAACGCCTGCGCCAGCCAGGCCCGGTTGGCCGCGCTGCGCGCCACAAACTCCGGCACCGGGCCGCCGCCGCGTGTTGTGCCATGAAAGTTGTTCTCGCTGCCGGGCAGGTTGAGGCCGACAAACAGGGCGCCGCCGGCCTCCCAGCGCACGTTTTCGCGGTAGCGGGCGAAGGCCGGATCACGGCTCTGGCGCTCCAGCGGCAAGGGGCGCTGGCCGAGCGCGCCGTCGCCCACAAAAAACAGCTCACGCAGCTTGTCCAAGCGCTCCAGCGGATCGTAGCCCCCGTTGTTGCCGCGATGGCAGTCGGTCCACTCGTTGTCGCCAGGCACATAGACCAACGGCGTTTTTGACGCCTGAAAGACCCCCAGGATGTCGCGCAGCACGTCATCGCTGCACAGGCTGGAGCCGCTCTTGATGTCACCGTCATGGACGACAAAGGCCAGATCTTCACTGTCCATTTCAGCCAGGAGATCGGGCAGATGCTGGCGCTCCCAGCGACTGTAGGGCATGTCGCCAAAGAGCCCGAAGGAGACCGGCTGGGCGCTGGCCGGGACGGCCAGGCTGAGCAACAGAGAGAACACAGCAAGGGCGGAGTACAGTTTTTTCTTCATCTTGAGGCAGCGGGAGAGACCTGATGGTTCAACTTGACAAAGTCCACAGCGACTTGACGAAGTTCCAGACCACAGGCCTCGAAACGAGGAGTGGGGAATAGTAGCGTGTAAATAATTGCGTCCACCGTCCGTTCACGAACAACCGCGGCGGCTATGTGGCGGCTCCTTGTCGTCCGTTTGGCGGCGGCCTGACGTAGCACCCAGGCGTGACTGCGGACGATAGTAGGGGGTATTTGTTTATGACCCAGGAATCCCATAATGGACACCATGAAAATCGACACCGCTCTCATCAAGCAACTCCGCGAACAGCGTGCGTGGTCACAGGAACATCTGGCTTCCGTGGCCGGTCTGAGCCTGCGTACCGTCCAGCGCGTTGAAGCCGATGGCAGCGCCTCGGCGGAAACCCGCATGGCGATTGCCTCGGCCCTGGATATTGATGTTGCGCGACTGAATGTGTCGAGTCCGCTGCCAGCGGCAGAAGTGATACGGCCAGAGAGGGACTTCAAAATTGCCCGGCTGCATTACCGTTTGCTGCGTTTCCTGATCATTGGCGGACTGTTGGTCGGGGTCGATGTCTATTCTTCCGGCACCATCACCTGGTCGAAGTGGGTCATTCTCTTCTGGGGGGTGTTCCTGCTGCTGCGCATAGTCAAAACCTACCTGGTCGAACCCAGGCCTCGTGCCAATACCTGAC
>NZ_DHXT01000046.1:0-1715 GCF_002413825.1 Rhodoferax sp. UBA5149 | reverse complement strand
GTGAAAGCAGGCTAGGTCGCCGTCTTGCGGGGCCCATCAGGCATGGTGCGCAGCATGAACTGGTCAAACAGCGGCACGGTGAATGCGGTGTCGCCATGTGCCGGGCTGTAGATCATTCCTTTTTTTATCAGGCTGGAGCGCAGCGGCGCAATGGTTTGCACTTTGACGCCCAAGCGCTCAGCCACACCACCTGAACGCTGGCCGACTACACCACCCCCGCCTGACGCAGTGCCGCCATTTGCGCCGCATCCAGCCCCAATTCGGCCAGCACTTCATCGGTGTGCTCGCCCAACGCGGGCGGCGCCCGCAGGAGCACTGGCGGCGTGGCCATCAGGCGCAGCGGACTGGCCACGGTTGCTATCGATTCAATAGCTGATTGTGCAACAACGGCGGGGGCTAGAGGCTGATTTACCACCAAGCCCCGGGCTTTCACCTGGGCGTCGTCAAAGGCCTGGCCCAGATCGTTGATGGGGCCGCAAGGCACCGCCTTGTCTTCCAGCAGGGCAATCCACTGCGCGGTGGTGCGCGTGCGGGTGACCGCTTCCATTGCCGGGATCAGCGCGCTGCGGTGGGTGACACGCCCGGCCATGCCGGCAAAGCGCTCGTCATCCGCCCATTCAGGCTTGCCGACGGCGTTGCAGAAGCGGCGGAACTGGCCGTCGTTGCCGATGGCCAGCAGCATGGCGCCGTCCAGCGTCGGGAAGTCCTGGTACGGCGCCAGGCTGGGGTGGCTGTTGCCTTGGCGCTGCGGCACTTTGCCAGTGTTCAAAAAGCCTGCGGCCTGATTCGCCAGAATGGCCATGCCGACGTCCAGCAGGGCCATGTCGATGTGCTGGCCCTCGCCGGTGCGGTGGCGCACCTCGATGGCGGCCAGGATGGCCGTGGCGGCGTAGACCCCGGTGAACAGGTCCGTCAACGCCACGCCGACGCGTTGCGGGCCGCCGCCGGGCACCTCGTCAGCCTTGCCGGTGATGCTCATCATGCCGGTCATGGCCTGGATCATCAGGTCATAACCGGCGCGCTCGGCATACGGGCCGTCCTGGCCAAAGCCGGTCACAGAACAGTAGATCAGGCGCGGGTTGAGGGCTTTCAGGCTCGCATAATCCAGCCCGTAAGCGGCAAGGCCGCCGACCTTGAAGTTCTCGACCAGGATGTCGCTCTGCACCGCCATCTGGCGGATCAGGGCCTGGCCCTCGGGCTGGGCCATGTCGATGGTGATGGAGCGTTTGTTGCGGTTGCAGGCGGTGAAGTAGCTGGCCTGGTCGGTGTCATGGCCCTGCGCGTCTTGCAGGAACGGCGGGCCCCAGTGGCGCGTGTCGTCGCCGGCACCGGGGCGCTCGACCTTGATGACATCGGCGCCCAGGTCGGCGAGCATCTGGGTGCACCAGGGGCCGGCCAGCACGCGGGAGAGGTCCAGTACTTTGAGGTGGGCCAGGGCTGCGGGTTTGTCGTTCATGGGTTTGCTTCTTGGTTCGAATTCGAAACGTCTTGCGGCTGTGTGCTGTGGCGCCTGCCAGGGTGGGTCAGTCCGGGGCCCACAGTCCCAGACGCCGCCACCACAAAAGCAAGCCCGCCGGGAACCTGTCTTAGTTCGAGAACGCCGCAATCCCGGTCTGCGCCCGGCCCAGGATCAGGGCATGGATGTCGTGCGTGCCTTCGTAGGTGTTCACCACTTCGAGGTTGACCAGATGACGCGCCACGCCGAACTCGTCGGA
>NZ_DHXT01000107.1:4548-4788 GCF_002413825.1 Rhodoferax sp. UBA5149 | reverse complement strand
TAAAAACGTAGCAACTCCCGCCACCCCGGCTGGCCAGCGCTACACCGCGTGGACCTTTGGCGAGCTGCCCGAGCTGCTCGAAATCCAGAAAGGCGGCCAGACCCTGATTGGCTACCCGGCGCTGATCGATGCCGGTGAGGCCGTCACGATAGAAGTGTTTGACGAACCCGATGTGGCCGCCGCCAAACACCGCGCCGGGCTGCGCCGCCTGTTTTCGCTGCAGATCAAGGACGCGCTCAA
>NZ_DHXT01000107.1:1251-4387 GCF_002413825.1 Rhodoferax sp. UBA5149 | reverse complement strand
GAAGAGCTGCGCGAGCAGATCATCGCTGTCGCGCTGGACCGGGCTTTTCTGCTGGAGCCGTTGCCCACCAATGAATTCGATTTCAAGCGCCGGGTGGACGAGGGCAGGGGGCGCCTGACCCTGATCGCGGTGGAGGTGGCGCGTCTGGCTGCGATCATTCTGCTGGAATACGCTACTGCTGCGCGCAAGATCAAGGACACCAAGAATGCGCCGGACGCCACCACGGACGCCGCGCAACAACTGGCGCGCCTGATGCCCAAACGCTTCTTAGCCCTGTCACCGTGGGGTCCGTTGCAGCACTTTGCCCGCTACCAGAAAGCCATCACCGCTCGGCTGGAAAAATACCGCGCCGATCCGGCCCGCGATGCCGCCCGTCTGGCCGAGTTGCGACCGCTGGAGCAGCGCTACTGGCGCCTGGTGGCCGAGCGCAAAGGCGTGGTCGATGAACGCATGCAGGAGTTTCGTTGGCTGCTCGAAGAGCTGCGCGTGAGCTTCTTCGCGCAGGAGCTGCGCACGCCGCAGCCGGTGAGTGTGAAACGGCTGGAGAAGGCTTGGGCGCAGTTGGGGTGAGGCGGGAAAGCGCGCAGATTTCCACCCCGCCAGCGTGCGCTGCCGGACCAAATTACAATGCCAATGCGCGTCTTCGCAGGCGAGCCGAGACTAGGAGAATTCATGATGCGTCATCGTTTATCACCTTGGAGCTGGCTGTTACTGTGCATGCCGCTGCTGTCAGCCTGTAGCGGTTACGCGCCGCCCGACGCGTTGGTTGGCATGAACCGTGATGAGTTGGTGGCGCGGATGGGGCCGCCCGACACGGAGCGCCGGATCGACGCAGGCAGCCGACTGGAATTTCCGCGCGGCCCGTTTGGCACGCAGACCTGGTTCGTCTATTTCGACGCTGCTGGCCGGGCCAGCCGCGCCGAACAGGTTTTGACCGAGCAGAACTTCAGCCGCATCGACGTCGGCATGGCACAAGACGAGGTGCGTCAGCTGCTGGGCCGACCGGGTGAGGTGCAGGTGCTCGGGCGCGCGCGCGGCGTGGTGTGGAGCTACCGCTACGACAACTATCTTTGCAACTGGTTCCAGGTGGAACTTTCGCAGCAGCAGCAGGTGCGCTCCGCCGGCTACAGCCGACCGCCCGAATGCGAGGTGCGCAATGTTCGCACCAATGGGTAACGCGCGCTGATCGTCTGTTTCGCCTGTCGCATATCGCATATCGCAAGGCTGGAACCCCAGGCCGCCGTCAAAGCAGTCTCATCGTGCCGCACGGATGCTGCCGAGAGGCGTTGGTGAGTTGAACTAAGTTCCATGAGACCTGTCGAACCTCTTGTTACCACTCATGTTCAGGAATCTCGATATGTACAAATCGCCGCTTCTCGCGCTAGGCGCATCCCTTGTCTTGGCGTTCGCCACCATGGCCCCGGCCCACGCCGAGGTTGACGCCGATGCGGCAATTGCGCTGGCGAAAAAGAACGATTGCTTCAAGTGCCATGCTGTTGACAAGACCAAGAAGGGTCCGTCCTACAAAAAAATTGCTGCCAAATACAAAGGCAAGGCAGATGCTGAAGAAAAGCTGATGAAGCAGATCACCACCGGTCCTAAAGTCAAACTTGAGGACGGCACGGAAGAGGATCACAAAATCATCGAAACCAAAGATCCGAAAGAACAGAAAAATCTGATTAACTGGATTTTGTCCCGGTAGTCAGCGGCTGCATGGCGGATGCCAAGCAGCGCGGGGGTCATACATTATCGCGAAACGGGATGAACGCCTGCTTCACAAAACGGTCTTTGGCCCCAGCATTTATATAAAATGAGGCGCTAGCCCTCGTGTAGTATGCGTGAGCAGCTACTTTTTTAATAGCAAACTCAGCTGCATTGCAGACTGACGGCCTGCAGCGGTTCGCCGGTTTGGGGGTCGGACACCACCAGGTTGATCTGCCGCAGGTGGCTGGCTTGCCCGGCAATGGCGGCGAAACGCAGGGTTTGGTTGCCTTGGTAGCGCCCCACCGGCGTGTACTGGCGCACCACGAAGTCGTGCTGCAGGGTGTCGCCCGCGTTCTCGCGGGCCTTCACGTGCGAGCTGTGGCCATGCTCGGTCACGGTCCAGTAGGCACTCCAGCTGCCCACGCCACTGGCGGGCGTGACGCGCGCTTCGAAGTTGTCGGCCCCGGCGGTGCGTTGCAGGGTGATGCTGGCGCGGGCGGGTGCAGTCGCTTCGACGGCCTGGGCGTAGTCGCGCCAATCCCGCCCGTTGCGCACCAGCTGCGGTGTGTAGATGCCCCGCAGGCCGTTGGCGCTGGCGATCTCGCGTTGGCGCTTGGTGTTGGCCGGTGTGGCAAAGCGGTCGACCCAGCCGATGTAGTCCCAATAACCCACATGAAAAGCCTGCGCCACTACCGGTTTGCCCTTGAGGGTGGACAGCCACTGGTCCGCTGGCGGGCAGGAACTGCAGCCCTCGGAGGTGTATAGCTCTATCACCGGGGTCAGGCGCGGGCCCGAGCGCACTTCGCAGTGGGGGCTGGCGGCCAGAGCGGCGAGGGGTAACGCCAGCACCGCAGACCGCGCGGCGAGGGAAAAGGCAATAGGGCGCAAGGGTTGGTGGGTCATGTGGGTCTCATATCGGGTGGATGATAGAGATTGGTCGTTTGACCCGACGCGTTCTTACAGCGCGGCACCCAGGACATTTTTGGACGGGAAAATAGCCTCTAGCCGTCATGAAATATGCACCAGCAGCTCCTGTTTTTATAGCGACCGCAGGCGGGTCAGGGCGGCGTTCAGCGTCTCATCTTTTTTGGCAAAGCAGAAGCGCACCACGTGCTGGTCAAACCCGTTGCCGTAGAACGCCGACAGCGGAATGGCGGCCACGCCGATGTCCGAGGTCAGCCATTTGCAGAACTCGGTCTCGCCCAGGTCGTTGACCGCGGAGATGTCGACACACTGAAAGTAGGTGCCTTCGCTGGGCAGCAGCTTGAACCTGGTGCGCTTGAGGCCCTCGCGGAACAGGTCGCGTTTGCGCTGGTAAAACGCGGGCAGCGCCAGATACGGCTGCGGGTCGGCCATATAAGTCGCCAGGCCGTATTGCACCGGGGTATTGACCGTGAACACGTTGAACTGGTGCACCTTGCGAAACTCGGTG
>NZ_DHXT01000107.1:805-960 GCF_002413825.1 Rhodoferax sp. UBA5149 | reverse complement strand
TCGAACACCATGTGTTCATAGACCTCATCGCTGATCAGCAAGACGTTGGTGGGCGCCAGAATTTCCTGCAGGCGCAGCATGTCTTGCGCCGTCCACACCGTCCCGCTCGGGTTGTGCGGCGAGTTGACGATGATGGCGCGGGTTTTGGGGGTGAT
>NZ_DHXT01000107.1:0-572 GCF_002413825.1 Rhodoferax sp. UBA5149 | reverse complement strand
ACGGCCATGCAGTGCTACTATTTTTGCAGCAATGGCGTCACGCAACAGCGGCACGCCGGTCATCGGCGGGTACTGGTTCAGGCCTTGCTTCATGGCGTCGGTGACGACATCAACCAGCCGGGGGTCGCAATTGAAGTCGGGAAATCCCTGCCCCAGGTTGACCGCATTTTTTTCCGCCGCCAGCGTCGACATGACCGTGAAGATGGTGGTGCCCACATTGGGCAGTTTGGTTTGGAGCGGAGGGGTTTTCATGGTCGGCTCATTTCATGTTCAGGTGGTTGCGGTTTGAGAGTCGTGCGTGAATCAACTGGCTTTTACGGCTTGTCCAGTGGCGTGATGAATCCGATGGGTCGTTTGGCGGGTTCAGGCGGTGTGGTGAGTTCACGCAAGGCATCAAAAATTTGGCGCAACTGGTTGCGGGTGTTGCGGGAAAACGTGTCTTGCGAGATTTCCAGACCTTCTGTTTTCATTTCCAACTCAAGCAGACGTTTGGCGAGGTCGGTATGGATGGCGGCAGCTTGGCGCAATTGCACGAAAGCCCGCACCACATAGATGCCCATTTCGATGGCTTG
>NZ_DHXT01000098.1:1246-8959 GCF_002413825.1 Rhodoferax sp. UBA5149 | reverse complement strand
GTCGGCAGTGTGTTCTGGGTCGAGTTGAACCTGGCGACCGCACCACAACTTGCCCCTGGTGCACCCGAGCCGCTGATGCAGATCCAAGCGCCGGTTCAGCCTGGCGCGGCGTTGCGTACCCTGCTGTACGTCGAAGACAACCGGGCCAACATGGAGCTGGTCAAGCAGCTCGTTGCACGGCGTCCCGACATGCGCTTGTTGAGTGCGGGGGACGGCGCGCGCGGCATCGCGCTGGCGCGAACCCATCGGCCGGAGGTGATCCTGATGGACATCAATTTGCCGGGCATCAGTGGACTCCAGGCGCTGAAAATCCTGCATGAAGATCTGGAAACGGCGCACATCCCGGTGATTGCCCTGAGTGCCAATGCCATGCCACGCGATATCGAAAGAGGCATGGAGGTCGGCTTCTTCCGCTATCTCACCAAGCCGATCAAGGTCAATGAGTTCATGGAAGCGCTGGACGAGGCACTGGAATTTGCGCAAGCCGAATTAGACGGCGTGGTGATGCGAGGATCTATGTGATGGTGAGCAACGCCGACATTTTTGACGCCAATATCCTGATCGTGGACGACCAGGAGGTCAATGTGCGGCTGATGGAGCAGATGCTGCGTGGCACCGGCTACCGGTGCCTGTCGTCGACGATGGACCCGCATGCCGTGTGTGCGTTGCATCGCGCCAACCATTACGACCTGATTTTGCTTGATCTGCAGATGCCCGGCATGGATGGTTTCCAGGTGATGGAAGGCCTCAATGAAATCGAAACCGATGGCTATACGCCGATCCTCGTGATCACGGCCCAACCCGGCCACAAACAGCGGGCACTGGCCTCGGGCGCGAAGGACTTCATCAGCAAACCATTTGACATGATGGAAGCCAAGACGCGCATTCACAACATGCTGGAAGTGCGCTTGTTGTACAAGCAACTTGAAGGCCAAAACCGTACGCTGGAATCCCTGGCGCTGCACGACCCGTTGACCGGGCTACCCAATCGACGACTTTTGATGGACCGACTTTCATTGGCCATTGCCCATGCGCGCCGGAACAAGTGCACTGTGGCCGTGATGTTTCTGGATTTGGACGGGTTCAAGCAGATCAATGACACCCTGGGCCACGATGTCGGTGACACGCTGCTGCGCATGGTCGCGGATCGCCTGGTGGCCACGGTGCGACAAGAGGATACGGTGGCGCGCCTGGGGGGCGACGAATTCGTGATCGCGTTGTGGGAGCTAAGTGATGTCGACCATGTGGCCAAGCTGGTGTCGAAAGTGATACAGGCCGTGTCACAACCCTATAGCATTCAAGGCTCCGACGTGCAGATGACCGCCAGCGTCGGAGTCAGTATTTATCCGGCACATGGCGACGAGGTGGATACGCTGATGAAGAACGCGGATCTGGCCTTGTATGAGGCCAAGCACTCAGGCAAGAACGACTATCGCATCTCAGCGTATGCTGAGCTGTAGCGATGGCGCATGGCTGACGTAAGCTGTCCTCATCGGATTTTAGTTTCAGTGGAAATTGATAAGAAAGCGAATTTTATGGTTAGCACCGCCGATATTCTGAATGCCAGTATTTTGATCGTGGACGATCAGCAAGCCAATGTGCAGCTGCTGGAGCAAATGCTGGGTGAGGCTGGCTACCTGCGCGTGACGTCGACGATGGACCCCTATGCCGTGTGCGCGCTGCACCGCGCCAACCACTACGACCTGATTTTGCTTGATCTGCAGATGCCCGGCATGGATGGCTTCCAGGTGATGGAAGGCCTGAAGAAAGTCGAAACCGAGGGCTATGTGCCGATCCTCGTGATCACGGCCCAACCGGGTCACAAGCTGCGGGCGCTGGCCTCGGGTGCCAAGGATTTCGTCGCCAAACCATTTGACATGATCGAAGTCAAGACACGCATTCACAACATGCTGGAAGTCCGCTTGTTGTACAAGAAACTCGAACGCTACAACCAGGAACTGGAGCAAACGGTGCTGGAG
The DNA here is from genome assembly GCF_002413825.1 of Rhodoferax sp. UBA5149. GTDB lineage: Bacteria > Pseudomonadota > Gammaproteobacteria > Burkholderiales > Burkholderiaceae_C > Rhodoferax. Next base: position 6,980 of record NZ_DHXT01000098.1, on the reverse strand, counting down.
CGCACGGCCGAATTGCGCGAAAGCGAAGCGCGCTTTCGCCGCTTGACGGAATTGGCATCCGACTGGTATTGGGAGCAGGACAAGAACGGGAATTTCACCAAGGTGTACGGCCCGGTGCTGGAGATGCTGGGCATCCCGGTGGAGACCTTGCTGGGCGAAATCAAGGGCGAGCAGGTGGCGCGCTGGAATGAGGCCGAGCGCGCGGTGCTCAAGGCGAACATGGCGGCGCGGCGACCGTTCCTGGATTTTGTCTTCAGCCGGGTCGATGCCGATGGCGAGCAGCAATATTTTCAGGTGAGCGGGGAGCCGATGTTCGACGCGTCAGGTCGCTTTACCGGTTATCGCGGCGTGGGACGGGATGTGACCGACATCATGCACGATGTCGCCCAGCCGCATCCGGCCTGAATTGAACGTCCCTGGTAAGGGGCGCCACGACCCTGGGCTGCCTCAGGCTGGCATTGGCGTCAGCCAATGCAGCATCTGCTGCGTCACCTCGGGGCTGCTCAGCAAGGCCATGTGGCCCGTGCGATAGACGATCCATTGCGATGTTTTGGCGAACACCAGGTTTCGCCGTGGGTCGTCATGTTGGCCCAGCGCGCTGTGCAGGGGCACCAAGCCGTCGCCAATCAGGCGGTCCGCCAGGGCCCCGCGCTTGGGCGCCATGGTGGCGGCTATGGCGTAGCAGGCGATGCCCTGCGGCAACGGCACAATCTGGCGGCTATCGGGTTGACGGTGAAAGCGGTCGTGGCCCTGCCAGTCAACGTCGAGCACGTGGCCGTAACGCAAGTCAGTGATGCCGGCGCTACGCAACTGGCCCAGCTTGGCAAAAGGTGCGCTGTAGGGCGTGCTGCCCAGGATGACGTCCACCCAGTTGCCGGCCCGCTCCAGCGGCGCGCCATGGTGCGGCGTGCCCAGAAACACGATATTTTTCAGAAAGTGCGGCCAGCGCATGCCCGCCTGTTTGGCGTCGTGAAAAGCGCTGCGCGTCAGCAAGCCACCCATGCTGTGGGCCACCACGGTGAGCTCTTCAATCGGTGTCGGCCAGTGCGTCACCAGTTGTTCCAGCAGCGCTGACAGTTCATGCCCGTTTTGCGAGGTGTGCAGGCCCGAGTTGTAGCGCAGATAGACCGGGGTGTAGCCCAGGTTTGATGCCAGCGCTTCGCCATGGTCGACTGCCTGCCCCTTGTGCTGTGCGTGCCACTGCAGGTCGTTCATGCACAAGCCGTGGATCAGCAGCAAGACCTTGCCTTTCGCATCAGGCATGCTGGGTGCGGCCTGCCAGTTCAGTGCTTCGCCTTGGTAGCGCAGGGTCATGGCGGTGGCGAGCGGGTTGTGGCTGGCGGCCAGGCGGTCACCCATCACGCCATTGAGCGCCGCGAGCACCGCCTCCCGCTCAGGCGTTCCGGCTCGGGTGTCTGGCGCCGAATCAAGCAGCGGTTGCAGTCTGGTCAGGACCGCGTCCACGCCTTGGCCCAGCAGCTGTGCGACGCCCCGGACACCCTGGTAGACCAGCCCGGTGAGGCCGCGGGTTTGCCCCGGCGCCTTGCCGTCGGGCGCACCCAGGGTGCGCCACACCGACTGGTGCACGCCTTCGGCAATATGGGTCACGCCCGTGGTGGCCTGCGTCGCCAGTTGGGCAATGCCCCGAATGTCCGAGGCGCGCAGGTGTTTGAGTGGGTTTTTGGAGGCCGGTTTTGTCATGGTGTGGGGCGCGCCGGATGAAAGATCGCAACACGCCGTCCATTGTGGAGAGTAAATCCCCATCGCCTTAGAGGTTGATGTCTAGTGTGAGCGTGTACCACCCTGCTGGTCAGTCTTGCCCCTTGCTCTTTGATTGTCTTCTTAAGGGGCGCGGGATTTAGTATGATGGATTTTTTCATCAAACCAAGCTGGAGATGGCCTTGACAATCTGGAACGAATTGTCCTCCCACGAAAAGCTGGCGGGTTTGCCGGCTGCCATCAAACGGACGGTCTCGTCCGGCGGTTATCGCTACTCGTTTGTGCACGACGACGTGGAAATTGACGACCCTTCGGTCGATGTCACGGGACGCTTTTTTGTTTCACCGCGCGAATATGGCTTTTCTATCCGTGGGTTTCAGGGCGGCAAGACCGCTTGGGTCCGCGACTTTGACAACGGAAGCATGCTGGTGGTGAACGCCGAAGGGCTGTCGCATGTGCTGTCGTCCAAGGTTCCCTCCCGCATATTGTTTGTCGCCGCGGATGGCAGCGTGCTCCAGGATACTGGCAGCCTACCGCGTCTGCAGCCACGCACGGCGGACCGCGTCTCGGTTCGCCTCACCATCAACGCGACGTTCGACTTGAATGGTGAATCACCCGAAGTCGCGCGCCACCTCTTGATGCGCATGGTGGACCACGCCATCCTTGCTGGCCCCATGACTGGCGAGTCACGCGCGTCGCTCATCGAGCATTCGTTCGAGGCGAGCGCCGTGTTCTCCGACGAAAATACAGGCTACGGCAATACGGACTTTTCCAAGCTGCTGGATGTCTGATCGCCCCGCTTGAGTTATTGCAGACGCGGGATCAGGTAAATTTTTCATGGGGCGCCAGGTAGCGCCACTGGCCCACGGGCAGGTTGCCCAGCATCACGTTGCCGATGCGCACGCGCTTGAGCCCCACCACTTTCAGACCCACCAGTTCGCACATGCGGCGAATCTGGCGCTTTTTGCCTTCGGTCAACACAAAGCGCAGTTGCTCGGGGTTTTGCCATTCCACCTTGGCTGGCTTCAGGGCCTGGCCGTCCAGGCTCAGGCCGTGGCGCAGCCGGGCCAGTTGTTCGCGCGGGAACACCGACTGCACGTCGGAGCTGATGGGGTCATCATCGTCAATGCGGCTGAGCTGCGTCGGCGGGGCCGGGCGTGTGACGGGGCGCGCCGCGTAGGTGGCCGCCGCCGAGGTGGCGGCCAGTGTGTTGACCACCCCGGTGTACATCACTCGCACCAGGTATTCCTTCTCCATGCTGCTGTCTTCGCCAATCAGCTGACGTGCCACGCGGCCGTCTTGCGTCAGCACCAGCAGGCCGGTGGAGTCAATGTCCAGCCGCCCGGCAGGCACCAGGCTTTTGAGCTGGCTGGGGTGAAAAAAGAAGCGCGCGTTGTCTTCGGCCCAGCGGTTTTGCGGCTGCACCAGGGTGATGGCGGGCTCGTGGCCGTCCTCGGCCTGGCCGCTGACCAGGCCAAGGGGCTTGTTGATCAGCACCGTGACCTGATTCGCCTGCTGGCCCTGGGCTTGCTTGGTGATCTCGATGCGCACGTCGGGCGTGACCTGCATGCCCATCTCGGCCACGACGCCATTGACCTTGACCCAGCCTTTGCCAATCCATTCGTCGGCCTCGCGGCGCGACGCCAGCCCCAGTTCGGCCATGCGCTTGTTCAGGCGCAGGGTGCCGTTGGGGCCGATGGCCGCCGTGTTGCGTTGACCGGCTGGCAGCGGGGCGCGGCTCGGCGGCGGGGCGGCGCGGCGAAAGGTGGGGGGTGTTTTGGAGTCTGTCATTTGCTATATCTTTTGTAGCTGCTTGTGTATATTTTACGAGGGCGATCGACCCATTTCTCTTAAGAAAACCTGGGAGCGCAGGGCGTCCAGGTCGAGCACGCGCAAACCGCCGTATTCGACTCGGATGATGTCCTGGGCTTCCAGCGCGGACAGCGCTTCGTTGACCCGCTGACGTGACAGCCCGACCAGGTACGCCAGCTCCTGCTGGGTGATGCGCAGCACCTCGCCCACGCCGGGGTAGAGCACCGGGTTGAACAGCGCGGCCAGGCTGCGCGCGACGCGGATATCGGGGTTGTTCATGCGGTCAATCTCGCGGGCGGCGATGAACTGGCCGAGCCGTTCGTTGAGCTGGTTCATCACAAAGCGGTTGAATCCAATGGAGTGGTCCAGCAACCAGTGGAAGGTGTCCACGTGCAGCCCGGCCACCCTGCTTTTGCGCAGGGCCTGGATGTTGTAGCGGTAGGTTTCGCGCTTCAGGGCGGTGCCCTCGCCAAACCAGCCGCCGGGGGGAACGCCGGTGAAGGTCATGGTTTGGCCCTCGGCGTTGTCGGCGCTCATTTTGAGCAATCCGTCCACCACGCCAAACCAGTAGGTCACCGGGCGGCCCATGCGGCACACGTAGTCGCCGGGACTGGCATCGGCGATCTTCAGGTCGTCCACCGCGCGCTCACGCTCACTCGGTGCCAGCAGATGAATCCACGGAATGGCGTCGAGTTCAACCGTGGTCAGGGCGCGGCGGCGCTGGTGGAGAGTGGTGGTATCGGAGCCCATGGAGGTATTGTTTGTAAGCTGGCTGAAAGTGCAGGGAAAACACCTACCGAGAAAGGGCGTAATTGTCGTCCAAACGACAACTTGGCGTCAAATGAATGTCTATTATTCGCTTCATTCCAGCAGCCGTGCGACGCGTGTCCAGGTTGCTATTCATCAGTTGGAGACAGCGCTAAATATCTGTCCCGCAATCTTTAATCAGTTGGGGACAGAGCTAAAGGTCTGTCCCGCAAGTTTATTCATTCGTTTGAAGACAAGGTAACGGGATGCAGACCACTTTCCCTCGACTTCTTTTAAATCACGCCGCCCAGCGCCCGGCTGAGCCTGCCATGCGCGAGAAAGAATATGGCATCTGGCAGGCCCTGTCGTGGGCTGAACTGGCCACGCTGGTGGAGCATCTGAGCTGTGGCCTGCATCAAGCCGGTCTGCGCCGCGGGGAACACATGATTGTGGTGGGCGCCAACCGGCCGCGTCTGTATGCCACGATGCTGGCGGCGCAATCCCTGGGTGCCATTCCGATTCCCCTGTACCAGGACGCGGCAGCGCTGGAGTGCGTGTTCCCCATCAACAACGCCGAGGTTCGTTTTGCATTTGCCGAAGACCAGGAGCAGGTCGACAAGCTGCTGGAAATCCGCGAGCAGTGCCCGCAGCTCTCCAACATCTATTTTGACGATCCGCGTGGTCTGCGCAAGTACGACGAGCCGGGTCTGACCTCGCTGGACGCGCTCCTGGCCAACGGCCGGGCCTTCGCAACCCTGCACGCTAATTTCTTCAAGGCTGAAGTGAACCAGGTCAAGCCCGATGATGTGGGCGCCATGTTCTTCACATCGGGCACCACCGGCAACCCCAAGGGCGTGGTGCACACCCACAATTCATTGCTGAACCGGGCCAAGGCGGGCGCTGACTTTGACAAATTGACGCACGCCGAAGAGGTGCTGGCCTATTTGCCACCGGCCTGGATTGGCCAGAACATTTTCAGCTACGCGCAGTGGCTGGCCTGCGGCTATGTGGTGAACTGCCCCGAGTCGGCAGCGACCGTCACGATCGACCTGAAGGAAGTCGGCCCGACCTATTACTTTGCACCGCCCCGCGTGTTTGAGGGGCTGCTCACCAGCGTGATGATTCGCATGGAAGACGCCGGCGCCATCAAGCGCCGCATGTTCCACTATTTCATGGCGGTGGCGCAACGGGTGGGCCCCGCCAAAATGGACGGCAAGACGGTTTCTTTCACCGATGGTGTGCTGTATGCGCTGGGCAATGTGCTGGTCTACGGCCCGCTGCGCAACAACCTTGGCATGAGCCGCGTGCGTGTGGCTTACACCGCGGGTGAGGCGATTGGCCCGGATCTGTTCACCTTTTATCGCTCCATTGGCATCAACCTCAAACAGCTGTACGGCTCAACCGAGACGGCGGTGTTTGTGTGTCTGCAGCCTGACAATGAGGCCCGCGCCGACAC
>NZ_DHXT01000098.1:0-955 GCF_002413825.1 Rhodoferax sp. UBA5149 | reverse complement strand
GCCGAGGTGCTTAGCGCTGATGGCTGGTACCACACCAGTGACGCCGGCTTTCTCGATGCGCACGGCCACCTGAAGATCATCGACCGCGTGAAAGACGTGGGCCGCATCAAGGGCGGCGCCAATGACGGCGCCATGTTTGCGCCCAAGTATGTGGAGAACAAGCTCAAGTTTTTCCCGCACATCAAGGAAGTGGTGGCCTACGGCGACGGCCGCGAAAAAGTGTGCGTCATGATCAATATCGACTTCGACGCGGTCGGCAACTGGGCCGAGCGTCGCAACCTGCCCTACGCCGGTTACACCGATCTGGCGCAAAAGCCCGAGGTCTATCAACTCATCAAGGAGTGCGTCGAAAAAGTAAATGTCGATCTGAGTGTCGACTCGATGCTGGCCGGTTCACAAGTGAGCCGCTTCCTGGTGCTGCACAAGGAGCTGGACGCGGACGACGGCGAGTTGACCCGCACCAACAAGGTTCGCCGCGGTTTCATCGCTGAAAAATACCAGACGCTGGTAGACGCCCTGTACGAAGGCCGCACATCGCAGTTCATCGAAACCCAGGTCAAGTTTGAAGACGGTCGCACCGGCAGCGTCAGCGCCACGCTGCGAATCGACGACGCGAAGACCTTCGCGCCGGTAAAGGCAGCAGCATGAGCAAGAAAATAGGCGACGTCATTCTCGACGTCAAGAACATCTCTTTGAGTTTCGGCGGCGTCAAGGCGCTGACCGACATTTCATTCAATGTGCGCGAGCATGAGGTGCGCGCCATCATCGGCCCCAACGGCGCGGGCAAGAGCTCCATGCTCAACTGCATCAACGGGGTCTACACACCGCAGCAGGGCTCCATCGCCTTTCGCGGCAAGACCTTCAACCACATGGACAGCCACCAGGTGGCCGTGATGGGCATTGGGCGCACTTTCCAGAATCTGGCGCTGTTTAAGGGCATGAGCGTGATTGACAA
>NZ_DHXT01000080.1:8206-13286 GCF_002413825.1 Rhodoferax sp. UBA5149 | reverse complement strand
GCCTTGATTTCGCAGCTGCGCTTCACCGCATGGGCCAGTGCCGCAGGGTCGCGCGCCATCAGGGCGTCGATGTTGGTCTCAATCCACGTCAAAAAGTCCAGATCGGCAATCGGCCCGTACTTGATCACTTCCGCCAAGCCGGCACTGAGTTCACGCTCAGGCAGGGTCTTGAGCGTATCCAGATCACACACCACTTTGAGTGGCTGATAAAACGCACCAATCATGTTCTTGCCCAGCGGATGATTGATGCCGGTCTTGCCGCCGACCGAAGAATCGACCTGCGCCAACAAGGTCGTTGGCACCTGGACAAAGGGCACGCCGCGCATATAGCTGGCCGCCGCAAAGCCCGTCATGTCGCCCACCACGCCACCGCCGAGAGCAAACAGAACCGTTTTTCGATCGCAGCCGTTTTCCAGCAAGGTGTCAAAAATCAGATTCAGGGTCTGCCAGGTTTTGTAGGCTTCGCCGTCGGGCAGCGTCACGGTGTGAATATGGGTGTACTTTCCCTGCAACGCCGCTTGCAGACGCTGCGCGTAGAGAGGCGCGACCGTGCTGTTGCTCACAATCAACGCGCTGGTGGCAGCAGGCAGCTCGGAATAGGTGCGTGGATTGTCAAGCAAGGCACCACCGATGGCAATTTGGTAGCTGCGGTCTTGCAGATCTATGGAGACCGTTGAACTGGCTGAACTTGATTTAGCGGCTGGGACATTCATACCCATGAGTTTAGAGGCACTTCGCGATTTTTCGCGCTGTGTCCTGACAACGTGACGTCACGACAGCACGACTTCACGAATGTGGCACAACACCCGCCAGCTCCAACTGCATCACAATCATGTTGACCAAGGTGGCGACCGACGGGCGCCCCGTCTCGACGATGAAATGGGCGGTTTCCCGATAGAGCGGATCGCGCAACGCATGCAGATCGCGCAAACGGCTCAAGGGGTTTGCCACCTGCAACAAAGGCCGGTTCACGTCATGACGCAGACGTCTAAACAGCTCGTCGGGCGACGAATTCAGGTAAATCACCTGACCCCGTTCCCGCAAGTGCCGGCGGTTGGCGGGCCGCAACACAACACCGCCACCGGTCGATAACACACTTCCTTGATTCTGCGTGAGTTGGTCGATCACCGATTCCTCGATATCGCGGAATCGGTCTTCCCCCTCACGCTCGAAGTAGTCACGGATCGAGCAGCCGAGCTGCTGCTCGATCACCTGATCGGAGTCAACGAAGGGGAGCTGCAGCCGCCGGGCGAGTTGGCGCCCGACGGTGGATTTGCCGGAACCGGGTAGACCGATCAGGGCAATCGAAACTCTTCCCTTCATCCCTTGACAGTCACGGAATTGTGAACAATTGAGTTGAAACAGTACCAAGAGGTGACGTCACCTGAACCTGCAGCTGATCTTTGCTGACACAATTTTGCAATGAGGCAAATAAAGATAATGGCGCCAACGAATTTGGCACTGTGAAGCTGGCAGTACCGTGCAAAGTACAAGAAAAAATTGTGGATGCCCCACTGCCGCCAGGAATAGCGGGGGCATTGGGGCTATTGTCAAATACGCTAAAGTCAACTTTGGTACCGGTTGGCATGCTGTTGCCTTTCGCATCGGCAATAGTTACGGTGATGCCAGGAACTGCAGTCACGCTAGGCACCGACCCCTGCACTATAGCGACTGGCGACAATATACCGGTAATTACGGCTTGACTGGACGCAAATATCACAGTAGCTTGCCGACGAGCATCGGCGGCGCCCCAGACACCATCGTTGGTACCCGAGACCCCAAAGACAGCTCCTCCTGGCAAGGCATTTATTACTGCAGGACATGTTGTCCCGTCAGGACGTGCCACGCCAAGTGAAGCAACACGCGGGACTTGAAATTCCCCTAAATCGAAACTGTCGTTAGCAGCTACTGCCTGGCCGTTATCATCCCTGAATGCCCGGCCCAAATCTGTAAAGGGCATTCCACATTCATAAACATTATTGCCTTTAGTATCAACGAAGTCCTCTTCACCAGCGACATAAGCCAATATTGAAACCCGGCCATTGGCAGTACGCGTTCCTTGAGACCTGAATGTAACCGTACACGATGAGACCGGTATTGCCGGTGATGACGTCGTCGCCGGTATGACAGGTGGAACAAAACACACCGCTGGCAACATCACACCTGACTCTGAAACAAAGTTTACTTGTGTGCCTGGAGGAACGGGGTTTCCTTGACGGTCAGCCATCGATAGTGTCACAGTGGTTGTTTGACCGTCCACCGACATTGCTTCAATACTGAATTTCTCAAGTGACAGACTCAACGAGCTTTGCGTCGGTCGGCCAGAGGCCACGGTCAGAAGGTTGGAGTTTGAAAAGACAGTGGTAGCAACGCCAACGTTATCAAGCAGTGTCGCTTTCACATTCAGTGATGTCGGTACCGTACCCGAGAAGACGGCTGCGGAAACCAGCCCCAAACTGTCAGTGGTCAAATCAACCGGTAAGTTGTTCAATACAGTGTCCAGACTAACACCCGTCGCGGTATTGCTCAACGAGAGCCGCAGCTTTTTGTTCTGCAATGGATTGCCGCTGGAGTCAACCACTTTGAACACTACTTGTGCCTGAGTAGTACCGACTGAGCCTGACAAATAAATCAATTGAGGCGTAGTACTGATGAACTGAACGTTTGTGGCAATCGAATTGGCCACGGCGATTGTGCCCAATACCGACGTTGCGCCGACCGCCGAAGCGGTAATCGTGACATTGGTTCCAGCGCAGGTGGCAACATTGGCTGTGTAGGTTGTATTCGCAGTGCCAGTCGCGTCAGTCGTTACAACTGAAGGCGTTACTGTTCCACAGCTTGCATTGAAGGTCACTTGTACCGGGGTGTTGGTCGCTGCCACGCCATTGATGGTAGCTATCACTGAAATCGCGCGATTTGCATAGGCGGCCAAAGACCCAGACCCAAGTGCCAAGGGTTGCAGCCCCAAGTTGGCGGCAGCCAATTGAAAATCAAAGGAGGTCGATAGTGCAGTTGTCCCAACCGTTGAGTGAGCAACCAAAGTGCCTGCACCCGCCGACGTTAACGAATTCGGAGAAACTTGAACCGAAGCAACACCGCCGACTGTTAACACCTGCCCCGATGCTGGACTGAACTTAATCAATGTTGGATCGCCAGAAAAAGTAACCAACGTACCCGTGGTCACTAGGGCTCCGCTTGCATCTTTGAGGGTTGCCTGTGCAACAGTAGATCCCGATGCAGTAATTGAGCTACCACCACCGCTTAGTCCCAAACTAAGCGTGGGAAGAACCGCAGGCGTGGTGGTAGCGTCGCCAGTGCTGGTTCCCGTCGTCGTGCCACTTACCGTGCCCGGATTCCCCCCCCCCCCGCCACACGCCGTCAAGGTCAAAGCAACCGCAAGACCCATTACATATTTCAACAAATTCATACTCAACGTCCTGTAATTCATTATTAGTCGCAACGGTCAGCGCGAGACCTTATCAGCAACCACTTTGGGCGTGATAAACACCAGCATTTCCTGCTTGTTTGAAATTCTGGCGCGGCTCTTGAACAGGTTGCCAATCCCTGGCAAATCGCCCAACAGCGGTACTTTGGTTTCGTCATCGCTTTCAGTCATCTCGAAAATACCACCGATGACGACGGTGCCTCCGTTCTCAACCAACACCTGCGTCTGTATGTGCTTTGTGTTGATGGCAAACCCCGCAGCCGTCTGCTGGCCGACGGTATCCTTGGTGACATCCAGAGCCAGGATGATGTTGCCTTCTGGCGTTATTTGCGGTGTCACTTCCAGTTTCAGATTCGCTTTCCGGAAGGCAATGGAGGTTGCACCACTGGAGGAGGCCACCTGGTAGGGCAACTCTGTGCCCTGTTCGATCAACGCCTTGATCTGATCCGCCGTGACCACACGTGGGCTCGAAACAACCTTGCCCTTGCCGTCAGCTTCAAGCGCTGAAAGTTCCAGATTGAGAAAACGGTTGGCCGCCGAGCTGAAAAGCGAGATTGCAAAAGTCGCCGGGTTGTAGCCGTTTTGACCCACCGCAGGCAGATTGACAAAATTGCTGGTTAGATCGGCTGCGCCACCCGCGCCGCTACTGGCGACCACATTGGAATAGCTGGTACCAAAGGCAACGCGATTTCCATCGCCCACCGAATAGCCGCCATCGCCGCCTTTTTGAGCACGCAGATCGGCGCCGCCAAGCTTCACACCCAGCGATTTACCAAAAGTATCCGTGGCCTCGACAATTCGCGCTTCAATCAAAACCTGGCGCACGGGAATATCCAATTTGGCTATTAATTCCTGAACCTGTTCCAATTTGCTGGGAATATCGGTCACGAACAACTGATTGGTACGAGTCTCGGCAATGGTGCTCCCACGCGGACTCAACATACGTGAACTATTGGCCCCCGTACCCCCACCAGTGGCCGTTAGCTGCGCGGCAACATCTGCAGATTTGGTGTAATTCAGCTGGAAAGATTGCGTACGCAAAGGTTCCAGATTTTGAAGTGAAGCGACAGATTCAAGTTCCAGTTTTTCCTTGGCGTTGATTTCATCCTTGGGGGCGATCCAGAGCACATTGCCAGTCTTGCGCATGCCCAGACCCTTGGCCTGCAAAATAATATCCAAGGCCTGGTCCCAAGGCACGTCCTGAAGCCGCAGGGTAACTCCGCCAGTAACAGAATCAGAGGTAATGATGTTGAAATTGGTAAAGTCGGCAATGACCTGCAGCAGAGAGCGAACCTCAATGTTCTGAAAATTGAGCGACAACTTCTGCCCGGTGTAGCCAGGACCTTGCGTCAATTTCGCCGGATCAACCTTCACCGGTTTGACTTCCACCACAAACTGCTCGTCAGTCTGGTAAGCACTGTGAACCCATTGACCCTTGGGCTCAATCACCATCCGCACGCGGTCACCCACTTGGGAGGTCGTTACAGTTTGGACCGGAGTACCAAAATCGGCCACATCAAGTCGGCGTCGCATTCCTTCCGGTAAAGTGGATTTCATGAACTCCACAACCAGGGTTTTCCCTTGCTGACGAATATCAACGCCAACCTGGTTACTGGGCAGGGCAACCACAATTCG
>NZ_DHXT01000080.1:0-8004 GCF_002413825.1 Rhodoferax sp. UBA5149 | reverse complement strand
GCTGCGGCTTTCCGCAAAAACCGGTGCCACGGACACCGCAGGCGCTGCCACCGCCACAGTGTCCAGCACAACCAATAGAGATTTACCCTGCAACTGGGCCTTGTAAGTCGTTGCTTGCTTCAGATTCAGTACGACGCGTGTCCGATCCCCCGCTTGCACCACACTCACCGACTTCAGATTGCCCTGATTGATATCGATGGTGGAACGACCCATGGCATTCGAAATCCCAGGGAAATCAAGTGCAATTCTGGCAGGCGACTGGATCGAAAATCCTGTCGGAACCGCCGCGAGTGGCTGCGTCAAGTCGATTTTGACAACCTCAACACCCCCTTGGATTGAACCCGACACCGCTTCAACAGCGCTTTGGGCTTGGGAAGCAAGTGCCGCCAACATGAGCGACGTCGCCAGAAAAAAACGTTGCCACATTCGCTTTGCCATCCAACAGTTCTGATTGTTCATTTTGACCTCTCTTGCAGCTGCAAAGTCGCTGTGCGTTCAATCCATTCGCCCACAGCGTCCTGCACAATTTCACGCAACGTGACCTCGGTCTCCGCAATCTTCGTCACGCGTCCATAGTTTTGTCCAAGATAGTTGCCGGGTCGTACCTGGTACAACAAGTTGTCAACCTTCACCAGCGCGACGGGCTGGCCGGCCTTGACCAGACTTCCCACCATTGCCATCGCATCCAGCGGAAATGACTCCAGCGCCTCCTTGCGACGCGCCAACTCAGGCGCGATCAAGGCCCCGTTGGCCGCCGCTTGGATCGACTCTTTTCTCAAGGCCTGCGTCAGCTTTTGATTGCTAAACGGTTCTATCGCAGTCACCTGGGTATAGCTTTCCGGTTTGAATTGTTTGGGCTCGGAAATGGGTGCGACTTTGGGCCGTGTCTGACTTTTTTGCTCGACCATCCATTGACGCAATTCATCTTCGCCGGAAGCACTGCAACCAACAAGCGTCAGAACAATGGCGGCAAGAATCAATCTAGTCACGGGCATCATTTCTTGGCCTCTTTCGGCTTCGCCGCCTTGCGCTGCGCGGCAACCTCACCAGAATCCAGATAACGGAAGGTTTTGGCCGTAGCGTCCATCGCCAAAGTCCCATCTTTGGTTGGCACGATAGTCAGGTTATTGAGGGTCACGATGCGGGAAAGATTGGCAATGTCTGACGCAAAGGCGCCGATGTCGTGATAGCGCCCCGTGACGCGCACGGCAATGGGCAACTCGGCATAGTAGTCTTTGACGGCCACTTGTCCCGGGCGAAACAGGTCGAACTGCAGGCTGCGTCCCAAGCCCGCCTGGTTAATATCGGAAAGCAGGTCATCCATCTCGGCTTTGCTCGGCAACTGCTTCTCCAGTTGCGTGACGTACTGAAGCACCTGCTCACGCTGCTTCTTCAAGGCATCAAGATTCACAGCCTTGCCGAGCTTGACCTTGTACTCTTCGCGCAGCTTCACTTCCTTGGTCTGCTCTGCCTCCAGTTCGGTCTCTGAGGTGTTCAGCCACAGAAACCACAGCGCCACAACCAGCAAAACGGTGATAGTCGCGAAGAGCGCATAGCGCGGAAACGCTGGCCAGTTGGATGGATCTTTGGGATCCAGATTGCGGAACTGCCCGAGCAGTTTTTCCTGCAGGGCAGATAAGTCGAAATTCAATGAGGATTTGCTTGCCATGATGCCGTGCTCCTACTTTTTGACAGGAGTTGAGGCGGGGGTGCTCGCGGCTGTTCGCAGCTTTTCAGCCTCGTTAGCGCGCGTCAAGCGAACGCGGATGGTGAAATTCGCAACGCGGCGCTGCTCCCGTGGCGTCAGCGCGACAGTGCCTGCCACAATTTCAACCAACTCTGGCTTGGAAAACCAGGGCGTATTGTTCCCGAGATTGCGCAACAACTCGGACACCCGTTCATTGGACTGCGCGACACCTTGCAACGTCACATTTTGGTTGTCCTGACGCATGCTGGCGATATAAACGCCATCGGGCAGTTGCTTGACAAGTTCCGTCAGCAGGTGAACCGGTAAATTCCGGTCCGCCTGCAGGTCTTCCACCGCCTGCTGGCGAGCCCGCAAGGCCGTAATCTCCGCCTCAAGGCCGGCAATGTCCTTGATTTGGTCATCAAACTTCTTAATCTCAGTTTGCAACAACTGGTTTTTCCCTTGTTGCCCCGATATTTGGGCCTGATACCAAAGAAAAATCATCCCGGCAAGCAAACCTCCGACTAGGGCAGAAACCGCCAAACTAACGTTGAATATGTCCCGGCGCAGTTTGCGCGCAGCCTCGCGGTGCGGGAGCAGATTGATCAAGATCACTGCATGAACCTCCGCAAGGCCAGTCCGCACGAAGTAAGGTAGGACGGCGCCTCCCGTGTCATCTTCTTCAAGCGAACACCTTCACCAATTTCCATGCCTTCAAATGGATTCACCAAAGTGCAGGCGAAAGTAGTGTGCTGCGTCACAGCCGCCGTCAAACCAGGCAAAGCAGCCGAGCCGCCCGCCAGCATCACATAGTCGACCTTGTTATGCGGCGTGCTGGTAAAGAAAAATTGCAATGCGCGACCAATTTCCTGCACCATGCTTTCAACAAACGGACTCAGCACACTGGATTCGTAGTCGTCCGGCAGTTCACCGCTTCGCTTTTTGCTTTCGGCCTCTTCCAGGGAAAAGCCATACTGCCGCACAATCAACTGCGTTAACTGAGCCCCACCAAACGCCTGGTCCCGATCGTACAAGACCTCATCGTTGCGAATAACTTGCATGCTGGTGGTCAGGGCGCCCACCTCGAACAGGGCCACAATGCTGCCAACACCTTTGTTGGGAAGATTTTCAATCAGGCGCCCGGTCGCCAAACGCGACGCATAAGATTCCACATCCACGATCACGGGCTTCAAACCAGCCGCCTCTGCCAGGCCCTGAATATCCTGAACTTTCTCCCGGCGCGACGCCGCAATGAGAACTTCGATGTCGCCGGAAGAAGTCGCACTGGGTCCCACAATGCAAAAATCAAGACTGACCTCGTCCAACGGAAAAGGGATGTACTGATTGGCCTCAGTTTCGACTTGCATCTCCAACTCCTGGTCGGACATACCACCAGGAAGAATTATTTTCTTGGTGATCACGGCAGACGGCGGCAAGGCCATCGCCACATTTTTGGTTTTAGTACCGCTTTTCTTCACCAGACGACGAACCGCATCAGCCACTTCATCGAATTTTTCGATGTTGCCATCGGTAATCCATCCGCGCTCCAGCGGCACAATCGCGCAGCGCTCAAGCACCAGGTTGCCAGCCTTGTCTTGACCCAACTCAACCAGTTTCACACTGGAAGAACTGATGTCCAAACCCAGCATGGGCGCGGGTTGACGGCTAAACAAGGACCCCAAAGAGATCAAAACTATCCCCTGAAACAGGCCGATCAAAGATCAGCGAAACTTAAGAATTCACTTGAATGCTAGCAGTAAGCTCGTTGTCACGCAAAGGTATTTCCGGAATTTCGGGATTACGAGCGTTGTCAAAAGTAGACGATTGGGGCCACTCACCACACACCAACCCGCTAACAGACACCAAAGCGCCCAGCCGCAGCAATAGCGGATACTAGCGCTCCAAAGCTGTGAAAACATCATTTTTATAATGACGACGCGTTTCTAGAAGTTACTTATGCCCTCCAAAACACCGCTTAGTGAATCCGGCCCCACCTCCCGTCAAGATACCCGCGTCAGTACCATGAAATGGCTGCTACGCATTGTGTTGTGGGGCGGCGGCGTGGCGCTGGCCGGCATATTGTCGGTCCTGATCCTTGTTGCGATCGCGCTCGCAGTGGCTTTCCCGAACTTGCCGGATATTTCGGACCTGTCTGATTACCGCCCCAAATTGCCCTTGCGCGTATTCTCCGTGGAAGGTGCCCTGATCGGCGAATTTGGCGAGGAACGTCGGCACCTGACACCGATCAAGGAAATTCCGAAGGTCATGACGGACGCGGTTCTGGCGATTGAGGACTCACGGTTTTACGAGCATGGCGGCGTGGACTACAAGGGCGTTTTGCGCGCCGCGCTGGCCAACCTGGGGCGCGTCAAAAGCCAGGGTGCATCCACCATCACGATGCAAGTGGCACGCAACGTCTATTTATCTTCAGAAAAAACCTATACCCGCAAGATTTATGAAATCCTGCTGACCTTCAAGCTCGAACATGTGCTGACCAAAGATCAGATTCTTGAGATCTACATGAATCAGATTTTTCTGGGCAACCGCGCCTACGGCTTTGCCGCCGCTTCAGAGACGTATTTTGACAAGCCACTGAAAGACATCACGATTGCAGAAGCGGCCATGCTGGCGGGCTTGCCCAAAGCGCCGTCCGCCTACAACCCGATCAGCAATCCCAAGCGGGCCCGGACGCGCCAGCTCTACATTATTGAGCGCATGCAGGAGAACGGGTTCATTACCGCTGAACAGGCGGCTTCTGCAAAAAAGGAGGAACTCAGCGTCAAATCCAGCACGGACAACACCAAGGTGCATGCGGAATATGTGGCTGAAATGGTACGTCAATTGATGTTCGCGCAGTATGGCGATGAGACCTACACCCGTGGTCTGAATGTTTACACCACGCTGCGGGCGGCTGACCAGGATGCGGCTTACAAGGCTTTGCGGCGCGGGATCATGGACTTCGAGCGCCGTCAGATTTATCGTGGCCCGGAACAATTTGTCACTCTGCCGTCCGACCCCCAAGAGGTTGAGGACGCCATCGATGATGCACTGGACGATCACCCGGACAACGGCGACGTCATGTCGGCCATGGTGCTGGAAGCGGATGCCAAGAAAATCAAAGCCATTCGCCAGAACGGAGAAACCGTCGAAATTACCGGTGAAGGCCTTAGACCCGCCCAATCGGGCTTATCGGACAAAGCGCCTCCTAACATCAGAATTCGGCGCGGTGCCGTGATCCGGGTCGCCAAGACGCCCAAAAACACCTGGGAAATCACGCAATTGCCCGAAGTTGAGGGCTCCTTTGTGGCGCTGGACCCGCGCGACGGCTCCATCAAGGCGCTGGTCGGTGGCTTTGATTTTGAGAAAAACAAATTCAACCACGTGACGCAAGCCTGGCGCCAACCCGGCTCCAGCTTCAAGCCTTTTATTTATTCTGCCGCCCTGGAGAAAGGCTTTACCCCGGCGACGGTCGTCAACGACGCACCGCTCTTTTTTGACGCGGGTGTGACCGGCGGACAGCCGTGGGAGCCGAAAAATTACGACGGAAAATTCGAAGGCCCGATGACCCTGCGCCGCGGTTTGGCCAAATCCAAAAACATGATCTCCATTCGCATTCTGCAGGCGATAGGGGCATCGTATGCACAGGAATGGATCACGCGCTTTGGCTTTGATGCCGACAAGCACCCCGCCTACCTGACCATGGCGCTTGGCGCCGGGTCGGTCACACCCATGCAAATGGCGTCAGCCTACTCAGTCTTCGCCAACGGCGGCTACCGTATCAATCCGTGGCTTATCAGCAAGGTGACCGAGCAAAAGGGCAAGGTCCTGGTGGAAACCAAACCACCGGTGCTGGACGAATCGATGCGTGCCATCGATGCGCGCAACGCCTTCATCATGGAAAGTCTGCTGCAGGAGGTGACGCGCTCCGGCACGGCGGCTTCCGCCCAGGCCAAGCTGAAAAGACCCGACTTGTACGGGAAAACGGGAACCACCAATGACTCCATGGACGCCTGGTTTGCGGGATTTCAGCCAACATTGACCGCCGTCACCTGGATCGGCTACGACACGCCGCGCAAGCTCGGTGATCGCGAAACGGGGGGCGGCTTGAGCCTGCCGGTCTGGATCCAGTTCATGGAACACGCCCTCAAGAACGTCCCGGTGATGGAGCCCGCCGTCCCCGAAGGCCTTGTCAATTCTGGCGGCGAATGGTTTTTTGATGAATACGCCCGAGGTGCCGGCATCCGCAGTCTGGGAATGAGCGACAACCCAGCGGGCGCGGCGGACACCGATATTCAAACGTTGCCACCGTCCGATGAGAGGAAGAAAATCCTGGATTTGTTTAAAAACTAATCTGAAGCTTTATGGGATGGCCCGCAGCGACACAAAGTGCGCCAGCGCCGTCCTCCCACCCATCAGATTGCGAACACCAGCGGGCAACCCGCCTGATCGCTAGCATAGCGCGACAGACTGGAAAAAAACTCGCCCTGACCTTTGGTATCCATCCACTGTGCGCTATCAAATTTGTAGTGGTAACCACCGGATTTTGCCGCCATCCAGATTTCATGCAAAGGTTTTTGCAGATTGATGACGATCTGACTCCGGTTTGAGAAAACAAGCGTGACCATGCCGCCGGTGCGCTGGTTGTCGATATCGGCATGGGTTTGGTCATTGATGCGGTCACAGCTTGCCTCGACGGCCTTGAGCAGAATTTCCGCACGGTCCATGAATTCAGAGTCGGTCATTACAATTTCACCATGTTGCGATTTAGTCAAATTTTAGTCAGTTCGATTGTCCTTGGTATCAGTGCAGTGAGCCTGTCGGCCTGTGGCCAGCAGGGCCCGCTGTATCTCCCCACGGAACCAGCAAGCGCCAGACGCGCCACACTGCCTGAAACCCTGATGCGCTCCAGCCCGATCAACGCCGACCAGTCTGCGGTGCAGACGGCACCGTCGCCTGTCAGCCCCCCTACCCCTGCAGCTATCCCCGCCCCTCAATGACCTTTCAAAATATGCCCGGCCAGCCCCACATTGCCTACCGGGGCAATGAACTTTTCTCTGAGGAGATCCGTTTAAGTGATTTGGCAAAAGAACATGGCACGCCACTTTTTGTGTACTCGAAAGGCGCCATGCTGTCAGCGCTGGGCGCCTACGAGCGTGGATTTTCCGGGCGAAACGTGCAAATCTGTTACGCCATGAAAGCCAATCCGGCCTTGGGCGTGATCCAGGTTTTTGCCGAGGCCGGATGCGGTTTCGACATTGTCTCCGGGGGTGACATGGACCGTGTTCTGGCCGCTGGTGGCCACGCCGACAAAATCATTTTTTCAGGCGTGGGCAAGACGCGTGCAGAAATGCGTCGCGCGCTGGCGGCCGGCATTGGCTGCTTCAATGTCGAGAGCGAGGCCGAACTCGAAGTCTTAAGTGACGTGGCCCTGTCCATGGGCTTGCGCGCGCCGGTGAGCATTCGCGTCAACCCCAACGTGGACCCCCAAACCCACCCCTACATCTCCACCGGACTCAAGGGCAGCAAGTTTGGCGTGGCCCATGAACGCGTGCTGCCCACCTACCAGCGCGCAGCCCAGTTGGCGGGGGTACGGGTGGTCGGGATCGATTGCCACATCGGCTCGCAGATCACGCAGGACGGCCCTTACCTCGACGCCGTGGACCGCATGCTGGACCTGGTGGAAGCCATTGAAGCGGTGGGCGTTCCCCTTCACCACATCGATTTTGGCGGCGGCCTGGGTATCAACTACAACGGCGATACGCCGCCCCCTGCCGACCTGCTGTGGGGAAAACTGCTGGCCAAGCTGGACGCCCGCGGCTTCGGCCAACGACAGCTGATGATCGAACCCGGTCGCTCGCTCGTTGGCAATGCAGGCGTGTGCCTCACCGAAGTGCTGTACCTCAAACCCGGTGCGCAGAAAAACTTCTGCATCATCGACGCCGCCATGAACGATTTGCCGCGACCCGCCATGTACCAGGCGTTCCACCAGATCATGCCTTTGAAGCCACGAGCGGACGCCCCTGACACTTACGACGTGGTGGGACCGGTCTGCGAAAGCGGCGACTGGATCGGACATGAGCGCGACCTGGCGGTCCAGCCGGGCGACCTGCTGGCGGTGCTGTCTGCAGGAGCCTACTGCATGAGCATGGCCAGCAACTACAACTCGCGCGGACGGGCCGCCGAGATTCTGGTGGAGGGCTCCCAAGTCCACCTGATTCGCCAGCGGGAGACGATTGCGGATCAGATGCACGGCGAGAGTTTGGTCGGGCGCAAGCGCGCCGGGTAAAGAACAGGAAGCGCTTATATTGCTATTATTT
>NZ_DHXT01000084.1:7149-7375 GCF_002413825.1 Rhodoferax sp. UBA5149 | reverse complement strand
CAGGGCATTCGCCTGCGCCAGCGGCCCCTCCGTTGACGCCTGCTGGCCAGTCCACTGCAGCCGCACCTGGCCACTCAGCTCGGCCTGCGCATCACACGACACGCTGCACAAGAACAGCAGCGCGCCGACCGAACTGACAACACCAACCCAAGCGCTCTGCATGGTTTACTCCAGCGACGGGTTTTTGGCCAGAAACATAGGGTTCAGCCAGGTCTCGGGCACGCTG
>NZ_DHXT01000084.1:0-7054 GCF_002413825.1 Rhodoferax sp. UBA5149 | reverse complement strand
GTCGACCTCGGGCGCAACGACCTGGGCCGGGTCTGCGAGTACGGGACGGTCAGCGTCGACGAGCTGATGGTGGTCGAGACCTACTCGCACGTCCTTCACATCGTCAGCCAGGTCTCGGGCACGCTGCGCTCCTTGCGGCTGAGGTAGCGCACGCGGGTTTCCTTGTGGTTGCTCAACTGGTCGCGCAACACCATCTCGGTCATCATGGTCGGGGCAGCGGGCTTGTCCATGACAAAGCGGGCCTGCTTGGCCAGCTTGTCCGACTGCACGTACAAATCGGCCCGGATCGGCTCACGGCGCGCTTTGCCCAGCCACAGCTCAATGCGCTGGTAGGTCACGCCCTTGCGACTGGCGTTCAGGCTCAGGTGCAGACAGGCTTGCTGGGCCGCCCCCTCGCTGGCGTCACCACAACGCTCTTCACCGACCAGCGCGCCCGTGTAGTCGTCGGCCCAGCTCATGGTGGCGACATCGCCGGTGGACGCGTCCCCCAGCAGCTTTTGCATTGGCGTGATGCGCAAGGGGCGCTGGCTGTTGGGCATCAGGAGCCAGAAGTCGTCGCCCAGCATCAGCACCTTCTGGCCTTTTTCGGCCGGGCTTTGCATCAGCACCAGCGACTGGTGTTTGGCCTGCGCAAACACGGTGTAGCGCCGTTCCTTGTCGGGCGTGCCGTCGCTGTTGAACACACTGATCTGCGTCTCCACCTGCAGGTTGTCGGCACTCATGCGAAAGCGATCGGCGGCTTTGAGCAGCGTGCCTATGTCCTGGGCCTGGGCCTGCAGACCAAGCACGGCCAGTGTTGCCACAAGTCTCAAGCGGGTGAGAAATTTCATGGTGAATCCCCAAGTTTCAAACAGGTTTCGTTTCAGGTGTGGGCCAGGGCATCAACCACCGGCATATGCACCGTCTTGCGGGCGATCCAGACCGAGGCCAGCACCGTCAGCGCGACCATCGACAGCATCGTCGCCAGGTACATGGCCGAGTCAAAGGTGATGATTAGCGGGTAGCCCACCGAACGCCCCGGTGGCGGCGGCATTTGCACCGGCACCAGCAGCAGAAACACGGTGACTGCCAGCGCCAGCAAGGCGCCCGCGATGGCGCCCACGCCGCCCAGCACCATGCCCTCCAGACCAAGCGTGCGCAGCAACTGCGACGGCAAGGTGCCCAAGGCCCGCAGCGTGCCGATCTCACGCGTGCGCTCGATGATGGCCATGGCCATCGCGTTGGTCACGACAAACACCACGATCAGACCGATGATCAGGCCCAGCGCCCCGAAAATACGGTTGTACAGATCCCGCACCGATTTGTAGAAGAAGGCCTGATCAAGCCAGGTTTGCACCTTCAACGCCGGATGGGCCGCGGCCAAGCGCTGCTGCGCCGCGCCGGTCATCTCCATGCGGTTCAAGAACACGCCCAGGCTGGAGACCCGTTTCGTATTGAGCAGCTTTTGCGCCGTCGCGATGTCGGTGTAGATGAAGCGCCGGTCCATGTCGGGCACGCCGGTCGAGAAGATGCCTTTGACCTGAACATCCATCGCGTTCAAGGCGCCTTCGGAGGTGCTGGCCAACAGCGTCAGGCTGCTGCCGGGTTTGGCTTTGAGGCTGCGCGCCAGGCCCTCGCCCAGCATCACCTCGGCCTCCTTGGAGCCACTGACCAGCACCGCACCCGCCGTGATCGTCAGGAACGGGCCTTTCACGGCAAATTCGGCGTCCGGGTCGATGCCGGTGGCCATCATGACGGTCGACTTGTCCCCGTTGCTGATGAGCCCGCTGAACTCCACCCGTGGCAGCACGCTGCGCACCTCGGGGTCGGCCAGCAGGCTGGCGCTCAGCGCCGAGGCGTTGTCCAGTCCGTGTTGCAGCGGCGTGTCTTCATCCTTGTTGAACTGGTCCGGCTTGGCAATGATCAAGTGCCCGGTGCTGCGAGCGGCGGCCTCCGCCAACGCCTTGTAGGTGGATAAGGCAAAGCCTCCCGCCACCAAAATGGCCGCCGTGCCCAGTGCCGCGATGGACACCGTCACCAGTGAGCGGCGACGGTTGCGCAGCGTGTTCTGCCACGCGAATTTCAACCACATCGTAGACATCATTGCAGTCTCCCATCCAGCAGCGCCACGATGCGGTCGCAGCGCTTGGTGAGGCGGCTGTCATGCGTGGCAATGATAAAAGCGGCCCCTTCGGCATGGCCGCGTTCGCGCATCAAGTCCAGCACCTGATCCGCCGTGTGCGAATCCAGGCTGGCGGTGGGCTCGTCGGCAATCACCAGCCGGGGCCGTTTGACCAGCGCGCGTGCAATCGCCACGCGCTGGCGCTGTCCGCCTGACAGCGCATCGGGCCGATGCTGGGCATGCTCTTGCAGGCCCACCGCCACCAGCTGGGCGGCGACCCGTTCGCGCCGCTCGGCCGCCGGTACGCCGGCAATGAACAAGGGGTAGTCGACGTTTTCGGCCACCGTCATCACCGGCACCAGGTTGAAGCTTTGGAACACAAAGCCCATCGCATCGCGGCGCATCAGCGTGCGCTGGATTTCATCCAGACCGCCCATCGAGCGCCCATCCAGCACGATGTCGCCGGAATCAGGCGTGTCGATCAGTCCGCACAGGTTGAGGATGGTGCTTTTGCCACTGCCCGACGGGCCGGTCAGCGCCAGCAGCTCGCCGCGCTGCACCGCCAGATCGACGCCTTGCAGCGCGCGCACCACGTGCTCGCCCAGGCGATAGGTCTTGTGCACCGCGTGCAGCTCGACCACGTTGTGATGGGTCGTGCTCATGCTGCAAGTGCCTTGAGTTGTTCGAGCGCCAGCGGGGCCTGGGGCGCATGGCTGCTGATCACGTCATTCAGGTAGCGACGCGCGTCGTCGAGGCGCTTGTCCTTGGTGGCCAACTTGGCGGCGCGCAGCCATACCGCGCCGCGAAATTCCAGCGGTGAAGTGACAAAAAGGCTGCTTCCCATCACGTCGCCCAACAGCTTGGCGCCGCGTGCGCCCCGGTTCATGAAACCCGGCATCGCCAAAAAAGTATTGGCGGCCACAAAGCGAACCTCCAGCGCGGCGGGTGGCCCGTTTGGCAGCACGGCGGCGTGCTCGGGGCTCACCAAGGCGAGCGCCTTGTCCAGCAGCGCCAGCCCGTCCTCGGCATAGGCCATCTTTTTCCACGGCAGCCAGGTGGTGGTGGCTTTCAGGGCGACGCTCGCCCCTTCATAGGCCATCAGCACCGGATTGGCCGGCTCGGTCTGGCGCAAGGCCGCAAACGCGTCGGCCGCTGGCTCAATCGACGCGCCATTCCCGGCTGCGGCCTGTGTGAAGGCGGCAAAAGCACTCCGGAACTGGGCTGGCGGCACGGCAAAAGCAGCGTGCGCCACCAACAGCAAAGTCAAGGCCACGCTGGTCGATCTGGCCGCGCGGGCGGCAGAGATGCTTGAAGACATTGAAGACATTGAAAACTCCTGTGAAAGGGTGAACTACGAGGGCAACGGACGCAAGCGTAGGCGGCGAGGCCACGCCATGCACCCGGTTTGCGATGGGTTGCGCCACGCGGGCGCCAAATGCAGAAAAATGGGCGTCACAGGTGCGCTCGGATGCCTGCTCATTGAACTGCTCATTGAACTTGCCTAAGACCCGGCGGCGGGCTACGATCTAAGCTACCAACATACAAGAAAGAGGAGCCCGACATGACCATCCAGTACACCACCGTGGCGGATCGCCTGCCAGAAAACAAGATGCGGCTGTACCCCACCCAGGTCATCAACATCATTGGCGGACCGGGCTGCGACAAGTCGCTGTTCTCTTCGGCCATCATCCTGAACCTGAACCTGCGGCACAAGACTGTGGAGACGATTCCCGACTACGCCAAGTTACTGGTCTGGCAAAGAGATTTTGAAGCGCTGAAGAACCAGTACCAGATTGCCCAGCGCCAGTTTGAAATGATCGAACTGCTGGACGGCCAGGTGCAATTCCTGGTGACCGAATGCTCATTGCCGCAAATGCTTTATTACAACGAGCATTACGCCGACAACATATGCGACGTTGCCAAAACCAGGCATAAGATTCTGGAGTGGTACAAGCAACACAATAACGTGAACATCCTGGTGGAGCGCGGCGATAAAAGATATGTCCACACCGGGCGTTTTCAGGACGAAGATCAAGCGATCAAAATTGACCACGTCCTGCGGGCTACCTTGACCCGCGAGGGCATGCACTACACCCTGCTGGCCCCGGACATTGAGGCCATCAATATCTTTGCGCACACACTGGAATAGCCGCTGCCCTAGCCGCGCAGCCCTGCCGGCACCCAGGCACTCAGGCGTTCGTTGATGCGATCTTCATGGCGCTGCCACCAGATGCCCAGTGCCACCACACCGAGACCCAGCAGCGTCAGCACGAACGGGAACATCAGGCTGTCCTGGAACACGCGGTACGACAAATAACCCAGATAACCGGCCACGCCCAAGGCGCCCAGCACCGTGAACACCCGCCGCCCGATGACCGCGCCGACGAACACCAGCAACACATTGATCAACGCATAGGCAAACTTGGCCCATTCCGAGCTTGAATCGCGCATGCTCAAACCGCACCAGAACATGATGGCGCCAAACAGGTAGAGCCAGAACGCATAGTCCTGCCGCCAGCTGGGCTGTTGCGCGCGCCGGCTGCGCACATCGACCCACACCGCCACGGCACAGGTGGCCAGGCCAAACACCAGGGACACATCGCGCGTGAACTTCCAGTCAAAACCGTCGTTTTGCATCAGGGCGTTGGCCACGTCCATGCTCATATACCACAGCGTCACCGCGATCGGCATCACCATGAACGGCAAGCGGTAGCGCCACAGCATCAGTACACCGGCGGCCAGCGTGGCGAATTCGAGCGTCATCCAACGCCAGTTGATGTGCGTGTGGTAGCCCGAGTAGCGCTCCGGCCCGCCCGGCGGCCACAGGCCCAGGCCCTGCTGCACGCACCACACAATCAGCGGCACCAAGCACACCGCCAGCGTGGCCAGAATGCCGGCGGGAATGGGCAGCTGGCGGGCCTTCAGATGATCGGCCACCGTCAGGCAGGCCACCAGATAGCCGGCACTGATCGCCAGCAGGCCCCAGGCGCCAAAGGCCTGCCAGCCCAAGGTCATGAACAGCGTCATGGCGCCAATGGCCACCATGCCGCCGAAGTAATACAGGGTGTTGGTGAAGTTGAAGCCGGGCCCCCCCAGCGCCGGCAAGCCAAGCGCCTCTGGCAGGCCCTGCAAGCTGGCCAGCGCCGAAGTCGAAGTCGAAGTCGATGACGAAGCCGACCAGCGCGACCACAGTTGCTGCGCCTGCGCGGTAGAAATAATGCCATCCTCCACCGCAGCTTGCAGGTCGTGTCGGCCCAGCTCTAGCGTGATGGGAGTTTGGCCGGGCGAGTCGATGGTATGCATGGGGAGTGAATGCGGAAGCCGTGATTGCCGTGCATGGTACTGCACGGCCACCCGAATTGAATGCGTCGCCAGCGGGGTTTGCGCGTCTAAAATCATTCGCATGAGCCTTCCCACCCCCGCCCCTGCCAGCCCGACCCCCGCCAAACCCAGCAACTTCCTGCGCCAGATCATCGAGCAAGACCTGGCCAAAGGCACCTACGCCACGCGCCGCTGGGGCGGCAGCCCCGGCGACGGCGCCCACCACGCCAAGGGCCAGAGCGACCCGGCCAAGATCCGCACCCGCTTTCCGCCCGAGCCCAATGGCTACCTGCACATCGGCCACGCCAAAAGCATCTGCCTGAACTTTGGCCTGGCGCGTGACTATGGCGGCGTATGCCACCTGCGCTTTGACGACACCAACCCCGAGAAGGAAGATGTTGAATACGTCAACAGCATCATCGACGCCGTGCAATGGCTGGGCTTTGACTGGAACGCCAACGGCAGCTCGCATCTGTACCAGGCCAGCGACGACTTTGATTTCATGTACCGCGCGGCGGAGTTTCTGATCGAGGCCGGCTACGCCTATGTGGACGAGCAAACCGTGGAGCAGATCCGCATCAACCGCGGCGACTTCGGCAAGCCCGGCGTCAACAGCCCGTTCCGCGCCCGCACCCCGGCCGAGAACCTGGCCCGCTTTCGTGAAATGCGCGACCACCAGCATGAAGACGGCGCCATGGTGCTGCGCGCCAAGATCGACATGGCCAGCCCCAACATCAACTTGCGCGACCCCGCCATCTACCGCATCCGCCGCGCCACGCACCACAACACCGGCGACAAATGGTGCATCTACCCGATGTACACCTTTGCCCACCCGATTGAGGACGCGCTGGAGAACATCACCCACAGCATCTGCACGCTCGAATTTGAAGACCAGCGCCCGTTTTACGACTGGCTGATGGAGCGCCTGACGGAAGTCACGACGCTGCCCGACGGTCGCATCGCGGGCGGCCTGCTCGCCAGCCCGCCGCCGCACCAGTACGAATTTGCCCGCCTCAACCTCACCTACGTCGTCACCAGCAAACGTAAGCTCGCGCAACTGGTATACGACCACAAAGTGAGCGGCTGGGACGACCCGCGCATGCCCACCATCGTCGGCCTGCGCCGCCGCGGCTACACGCCCGAGGCGCTGCAACTGTTTGCCGAGCGCATTGGCGTCACCAAAAGCGACAGCTGGATTGACTACAGCACCCTGGAAGGCTGCCTGCGCGAAATGCTGGACTCGACCGCCACCCGCGCCATGGCCGTGCTCGACCCGGTGAAACTGGTGCTGACCAACTGGGACGAAGTCATGGGCGCCGGCACGCTGGACGACTGCAGCGCCCCGATTCACCCGCACCACCCCGAGCTGGGCAAACGCAGCTTCAAAATCGGCAAAGAGGTGTGGATTGACCGCAGTGACTTTGAAGAGACGCCGCCCAAAGGCTTCTTCCGCCTGTTCCCCGCCAACAAGGTGCGCCTGAAATACGGCCATGTCATCGAGTGCACCGGCTGCACCAAAGACGCGGACGGCAAGATCACCGAAGTGCTGGCCACCCTCGTCCCCGACACCAAGAGCGGCACGCCCGGCAGCGATGCCGTCAAGGTCAAAGGCGTCATCACCTGGGTCGCCGT
>NZ_DHXT01000066.1 GCF_002413825.1 Rhodoferax sp. UBA5149 | reverse complement strand
CCCCTTTCCGGTGCCGATCCGGGTTTACGACGAGACCATCAGAGTCCTCAAAACGGCTGTGCAGAAAGCCAAGCTCGGCCGAGATGAAGAGTTGGGAGCGCTCAGACGCCTGGATGCGCAATCCCGCAACCTTGAGGAGACGGCGCGCGGACCTGGACTTGCAAGGCTGGTTGCGGGCGAGTTCGAGAACTCCAGCGGTTATGGGGGGCGCAGCGTGTTCGGTTGGGAACTCCCATCAGACAGAGAACGGGCAGCGATTTCGGGCTTCTGACATCTGTTTGTTGGTTCCAAATCCTCCTTTGGAACGTACCTAACAAACTAAGCAGTGCCTTGATCGCATGGGGCGATTTCCGATAGGACCAGAATGGCGTTTGGAGCAAAGAGATCAGGCAGCAGTTTCCAATCAAAGCCGCGCCCGCGCGCGCTTGCGCCTTCAAATGGTCGGCATGACCATGAATATCATGTCGCGTGGGACGAGGCGGCAAAGCTCTGGAACATAGAGCGAGACGGGGACCCGACCGGTCTATCGGCGCGCCAGCAAGGTGCTGCGGTGGATCTGGCGATCCACGAAGCGCAGCAAGATCTCACCAAAAGGCTCGACGTGATCGTGTGCGTTCAGCAGGACGACGGCACCCTAACGACGGTTTGGGCGGCCTCCTGCGCTGCAGTCAATGACCGCGTGCCTGTTTGATGTAGTCGGATAAGCGTGCGGCATCGAGGTCGCCCCGCGCGACAGCAGAGCGAACCGCGCAATCCGGCTCGGTATCGTGCCGGCAATTATGAAACCGGCATTGCGGTGCCAAGCCTTCGATATCATCGAAAGCACCCTCGGAGGCTTCCGGGGCGTCCCAGGTTTCCAGTCCCCTGAGACCAGGAGTGTCGATAATAGCCCCGCCTTGCGACCGGACGAGCAACTGACGACTAGTTGTCGTGTGCCGGCCGCGACCATCATAGTCGCGAACTTCCTGTGTTGCTTGCGCGTCGTGACCGAGCAACTGGTTGGTCAATGTCGATTTGCCGACGCCGGAAGAGCCAATGAGCGCCACTGTGCGATTGCCCGTGAAATACTGTTCCAGAACCTGGATGCTTTCCCGAACGCGCGCGCTGATCACATGAAGGGGCATGTCATGACCGAGCCCATCGATCTCGCCGGCCGATCCGACAACATTGTTCTCCAGATCCGATTTGTTCACCAGGATCACGGGAGCGGCGCCGCTTTGTTGCACCAAGGCACAATAGCGCTTCATGCGCGGCAGATTGAAGTCGCCACCCATTGAGGTCACAATAAACACAACATCGATATTCGCAGCCAAAAGCTGCGGGTCGGGCTTCCCTGATGCTTTGCGAATTAATGCGCTCGTCCGGGGCAGAACTGCCTCAATCGTCGCCGGGCTATCTCGCTCGGAAAGGTCTACCGCCACGAAGTCTCCAACGCCCGGAAAGTCCGAACGCTGGCCCGCCGTGTTACGCAGTCGCCCGGTTGCGCCTGCGGAAAGTTCTGTCTCTTCTGTCGCGATCCTGTAGTGACTTCGATGCTCCGCAACGACGCGTGCAGGCACTAGACCCTCGCCGCCGTGGGCCTCAAACTTCTCTTGCCATCGCGCGTTCCAGCCTAATGCTTCGAGAGGCATCTATCAGTCTCCAACTGGCGATCTTCACAATTGCTTCAAAACCGAGTCTCCGCTTCTTTCAAACCTGTCTCCGGCTAAGTGACTGCCACAAAAGCGGAAATGGATTTTCGCGGACCAGAGACTGGGCACCATAGTCGGCCAGTTTCACGCGCCTGTGAGCCACCTTTTATGCTCCTGCGAAATAGTCGGAGCGCTAAGGGCCCGGAAGTGCGGGAAGAAATTCCATGCTTTGCACATCCCCTGCAGAGCAGGGACTGGGTGGCTGGGGCGGAAGGGATCGAACCTTCGAATGCTGGAATCAAAATCCAGTGCCTTACCGCTTGGCGACGCCCCAACGGGAGAGGGCGGTCACCCCCGGCGCGGACCCGTATAAGGCCAGGCGGCCCCACCCGCAAATAGGGACCGCAAACCCCCAAAATCGCCGGTCGAACAAGCCGTTGCATTCTGCTGCAAGGCCGGTTGCGGGGGCAGGGGGGCATCGTTATAAGGGCGCCTCCCGACGGGAGGGGTTCCCCCTTTCGTACTGGTTCGGAGAGTAGCTCAGCCTGGTAGAGCACTACGTTCGGGACGTAGGGGCCGGAGGTTCGAATCCTCTCTCTCCGACCAATTTTCTTTGCATTTATGCCATTTGGCCTGGCCATCGCGCCCCGTGGGGCAGCGGGAACGTCGTCGGGCGATCTCCCAGGCACTTTAATTTCCGCTTTGTCCGCTGGCGGCCTATCTTTTCGCCTCGCGAACCCTAGATTTCCGGCCATGACTGGAACAGTTCCACGTTACGGACGTTTGACCTCGGGGATTTCGCGTTCGGGGAAGACTTTGGCCTCCAATCGTCTGGTGCTGCTGGCCGCAGTGCCGCTGTTTTTGGTATTGGCGGGCGTTGCCTACCTGACCGTCCAGTTTGCCATCAATGAGCGCGAAGCGCAGACTTGGGTGCGCCACACCTACCAGGTGCTGGAAGCGACCCGCCAGTTGATGGAAGACGTGCAGACCGCCGAAACGAGTCAGCGCGGTTACCTGATTGACCGGGATCCGGGGTACTTTCAGGCTTACAAGATCGCCGCTGCCAAGGTGCCGGTCGATCTCAAGGCTTTTCGTGACCTGACCCGGGACAATCCGGCCCAGCAAAGCCGCGCCGACCGGTTGCAGCATTTCGCAACTGTCCGTTTGAACACGCTGGCGGTGAATGTCGCCCTGTCGCAAGCGGCCGGTTCCGATTTGGCGGCCCTTTCTGCTGCCCTGCAACGCGGCCGCCAGCAGATGGGCGACCTGCGTCAGGAGATCAATTCCGGAATTCACGAAGAACTTGGACTGTTGGCGGAACGTGACCGGCATCGCCGCGAGGTCGAGAATCTCGAGATCGCTTTTGCCATCGGCGCCGCCGTGCTGACCCTGGGCATCCTGCTGATCGCCGCGGCCATGCTGGTGCGCAACAATGTCAGCCTGGCCGAATCCGAGCGCTCCCGCGCCAACGAGGCTGCCATTCTGCAGGCGACCCTGGATACCGTGCGCGAAGGCATCGCCTATTTCACCAGCGAAGGCCTGCTCTGCGCCTTCAATGCCGGATTTTTCGAGCTTCTGGCCCTGCCGCCCGCGATGGCGCGCATACAGCACACCACTTTGGACATGCTGAAATCGGTCGAGACCGTGCGGCCCTTCGCCGACCGCATCTTCACCCCGCCCAGCCAGGGACAGGAAGGCACCGACACCCAGCACATCTCCTGGAGCGGCCGCGAGCTCGACATCTACAAGGCGCCGGTCGCCACCGGCGGGTTCCTGATCGGGGTGGTGGATGTCACCGCCCGCATGCGCGCAGAAGCCACGGTGCGCCAGTCCCAGAAGATGGAAGCCATCGGCCACCTGACCGGAGGCGTGGCGCATGACTTCAACAACCTGCTGCAGATCATCAGCGCCAATCTCGACCTGGCTGTGTCCGGCGCAGTGGTGCAATCGGATACGCGCCTGCGCGACCGGCTGCAGAACGCCATCGGCGCGGTGGTGCGCGGCTCGCGCCTGACCGGCCAGTTGCTGGCCTTTGCGCGCCGCCAGCCGCTGGAGCCCAAGTCGGTTGATCTGGGCCGGGTGATCCGCGACATGTCCGACCTGCTGCGCCGGACCTTGGGGGAAAATATCCAGGTCGAAACCGTGATCGCGGGCGGATTGTGGAACACCCTGGCCGATCCCAACCAGGTGGAAAACACCATCCTCAACATGGCGATCAATGCCCGTGACGCCATGCCCGATGGCGGCAAGCTGACCCTGGAAGTCGCCAATGCCCATCTCGACGACGCCTATGCTGCCGGCCACAGCGAGGTCACGCCGGGTCAGTATGTGATGCTGGCGGTCACCGACACCGGCACCGGTATGAGCCCCGAAGTGTTGGGCCGCGTGTTCGAGCCCTTCTTCACCACCAAGCCCGAAGGCAAGGGCACCGGGCTGGGCCTGGCCCAGGCATTCGGCTTCACCAAGCAGTCCGGCGGCCATATCAAGATCTACAGCGAGGTCGGCCATGGCACGACCATCAAGCTCTATCTGCCGCGCACCCGCCGCGAAACCGATGCACTGGAAATCGCCGCCCCGCCTTCGGAAGGTGGCAGCGAGAGCATCCTGGTGGTGGAGGATGACGAGGGCGTGCGCGCCGCGGTGGCCGACATGCTGACCGACCTGGGCTATCGCGTCAGACGTGCGGAAAACGCCGAAGCCGCGCTGGCGCTGCTGAAAATGCAAAAGCCCGATCTGATCTTCACCGACGTCGTGATGCCCGGCGCCATCCATACCCGCGACTTCACCCGCATGGCGCAGGAGATGCATCCGGGCATCCATATCCTCTACACCAGCGGCTATACCCAGAACGCCATCGTCCATAACGGCAAGCTGGATGATGATGCGCTGCTGCTGTCCAAGCCCTATCGCAAGGACGAACTGGCGCGAAAGCTGCGCAGCGTCTTTGCCGGCACCGCGCGCGGGCCCATCGCCGCGCCTGCTGCGGCCCCTGTTGCAGCGACCGCCCCCCGCGGCAAGATACTGGTGGTGGAGGACGTGGCGCTGATCCGCATGACCACCATGGACATGGTGGAGCAGATGGGCTTCGACGCCGCCGAAGCGGCCGATGCTGCGGAGGCGCTGGAGATCCTGCGCACCGACGACGCCATCGCCATCCTGCTCACCGATCTTGGCCTGCCCGGCATGAACGGTCGCCAGCTGGTGGAAGAGGCGCTGCGCCAGAAGCCGCACCTGAAAGTCATCATCGCCAGCGGCTATTCCACCAACGAAGACGAGGGCGCCAACCTGCCCGCCAATGTCGGCTACCTGACCAAGCCGTTCGACATGGCGCAGTTGCGGCGGGCACTCGAAGCCTGACAGGGCGCGCTGCCATCAAGCCAAAGAAAAACCCGCGAGGCGCGAGCCTCGCGGGGTTTGCATTTTGGCCTGTCGCTTGCGCCTACAGCAGCGCGAAGTTGTAGGTCAGGGTGCCGATCACGTTGCCGGC
>NZ_DHXT01000158.1:47034-47489 GCF_002413825.1 Rhodoferax sp. UBA5149 | reverse complement strand
ACGTCCACGCCCAGGTCGGCGGGCTTCATGATGTCCATCTGCTTTTTCTTGGCCTTCATGATGTTGGGCAGCGTCACATAGCGCGGCTCATTGAGGCGCAGGTCAACGGTGATGACGGCGGGCAGGCTGAGGACAAGGGTTTCCGAGCCGCCATCGACTTCACGCGTGACCGAGGCTTTGCCCATGGCGCCTGTGCCATCTCCTGCCGTCACTTCAACCTTGCTGGCAAAAGTGGCTTGCGGCAGATCCGCCAGGGCGGCCAGCATCTGGCCGGTCTGGTTGCAGTCGTCGTCGATGGCCTGCTTGCCCAGAATGATGAGGCCGGGTTGCTCTTTGTCGAGCAGGGCC
This sequence comes from Rhodoferax sp. UBA5149, assembly GCF_002413825.1. Taxonomy (GTDB): domain Bacteria; phylum Pseudomonadota; class Gammaproteobacteria; order Burkholderiales; family Burkholderiaceae_C; genus Rhodoferax. Next base: position 47,141 of record NZ_DHXT01000158.1, on the reverse strand, counting down.
TTGAGCAGCTTGGCAACCGCCAGGGGCTGCAGTTCTTCTGTGGTTTCGACCAGAATGGCGCGGTCGGCGCCGATGGCCATGGCGGTGCGCAGGGTTTCCTGGCACTG
>NZ_DHXT01000158.1:30092-46770 GCF_002413825.1 Rhodoferax sp. UBA5149 | reverse complement strand
TTGTCCGACTTGACGCGGACCTTCACGTTGTAGTCCACCACGCGCTTGACTGCGACCAGGACTTTCATTGCTACGACTCCAGATAGTTACGAATTCTGCGATTTACTTGATGCTGACGCCAAACTGATTGACGTGCACGTCAACCGCACGATTCTATGCTGTGTCGCCTGCCAGCCTAGTCATTCACATGACAATCAGCCAACAAAACACAAAATAGTACGACCGTGCTTTTTTTGATTATACCTGCACGAATCCCTGATTCTTCAAGCCGCGCGGGTATGCACGACACGCTGCGGATAGGGAATCTCGATATGGTTCTCGCGCAACGATCTGAGAATGTCGAGGTTGATCAAGGATTTCAGATTGAGGCTCCCGTTCTCCGGGTCGGTAATCCAGTAGCCGACGGTGAACTCCAGACCGTCGACCCCGAAATTCGACAGCGCCACCGAAGGCTCGGGGTCGTGCAGCACGCGTTCATGGTTCAAGGTGGCCTGTTTCAACAAGCGCATCACCAGGTCCACATCACTGTCATATCCCACGGAAATCACGGCCGACTGCCAGACCCGCGTGTCGGCCAGCGACAGGTTTTCAACCCGGCTGGTGATCAGCATCTCATTGGGCACGATGGACTCGCGTCCGGTCACCGAGCGGATGACGGTGTAACGCGCGTTGATTTGCGTGATGCGGCCCTCAAAATTATCCACTCGCACGTTGTCGCCGATGCGCATGCTGCGCTCGGCCAGAATGACAAAACCACTGACGTAGTTGGCCGCCAGCTTTTGCAAGCCAAAACCGACACCCACGCCAATCGCACCGCCCAGCACCGACAGGGCCGACAAATTGATACCCACCGCCGACAGCGCCAGCAACAGGCCGACGAACATCAACAGCGCGCGAGTGGCGTTGCTCGCCGCCTTGCGCAAGGACAACTCGCCGCCGGTCGCGGAGCGCAACAGGCGGGCCTCTATGGCCGATGAAATCCACAGGGTGAAGATCAGCACGGCACCCGCCGTCAGGGTGCCCTCCAGCATGTTGCGCACCGACAGCGTGGCGCCACCGACCTTCCAGGTGATTTGATCGAGCTCCTCCAGAATCACCGGCAGCAGCCCGCTGACCCACAACACCATCGCCAGCCACGCGACCCAGGAAATGGTTCGCTCCAGCAGGCGCACCAGTGGCGTATCACGGAACGCCGCCTGCAGCACCTTGACCCCCAAACGAATGACCAGCAGGGAGATCAGGACCGGAATCGCTATTTTGAAAACGGCCAGCGTCACCCGGCCGACCAGCAGGGCACGGGCCACATAAGTCAGGCACAGCCACAACAAGGGAAACAACACGCCGTCCACAATGCGCTTGCCAAACAGGATGGAGGTCTTGTCACGCGTGCCCATGGCGCGGCAGACCAGCGCGGCGATAGCCCAGGCGGCGACGCCACACAAGACCAGCACCCCCAGCTCCATCAGGGCGGCGGGTTGGGCCAGCGCCGCAATCCAGCCATCCAGGTCGGTAATGCGGGCATCAGACATCCGCCAGCACCCGGATATGCGCCTCCACGCTGCGCCCCAGCGCGCTCAAGGCATAGCCGCCTTCCAGACAGGAGACGATGCGACCCTTGGCATGACGCCGGGCCACGTCCTTGACGCGATGGGTAATCCAGGCGTAGTCCTGCTCGACCAGGCCCATCTGGCCCATGTCGTCTTCGCGGTGCGCGTCAAACCCGGCACTGATGAATATCATCTCGGGACGAAAAGCCTCCAGCCGCGGGATCCAGATGCTCTCAATCAGGTCCCGTATGTCCATGCCCTTGGTGTAGGCCGGTACCGGCAGATTGACCAGGTTGCTGGCACTGGAATGAGGCCAATCCATGGGATAAAACGGATGCTGAAAAAAGCTCACCATGAGAATGCGCTGGTCGCCCCCCACGATGTCTTCGGTGCCGTTGCCGTGGTGCACATCAAAGTCCACAATCGCCACCCGCTTCAAGCCGTGGCGCTCCAGTGCGTACTTGGCGGCTATCGCCACATTGTTGAAAAAGCAAAACCCCATCGCCTTGTCATGGCAGGCGTGGTGTCCGGGCGGGCGAATGGCACAAAAAGCATTCTCCATCTCACCCGCCATCACGGCATCGGTGGCCGCCAGTGCAGCACCGGCCGCGCGTAGCGCCGCATCCCATGTATGAACATTGATGGAGGTGTCCGGGTCGACCTGGGCATGCGTTGGGCCTCCGGCCTCGATTTCTTCCCGCAAGCCGTCGCTCAGGCCGCGCAGTGAAGCGATGTACATGCGGCTGTGCGCCAGCTCGATGTCGCTCAACGGGGCTAGGGGCGCCTCGCGCCGGGTCAGGGCCACATCCAGGCCCGAGATCAGAAGTCTGTCTTCGATGGCATCGAGGCGCTCAGGACATTCGGGGTGCCCCGCGCCCATTTCATGTTTCCAGCAATCGCGATGGGTAAAGTATCCGGTCATAGTCACAGTGCGGCCCTGTCTCTGAATTTTTTTGGTAAGGTCATGCCATGGATGCACAACAAAAACTTAAATCACTGGTTAATCAGCTTAACACGGTGATTGTTGGCAAGCCTGACCAAACGCAAGATTGTGTGGCGTGCCTGCTGGCCGGTGGCCACCTGCTGATTGAAGACGTGCCCGGTGTTGGCAAGACCACGCTGGCCCACGCGCTGGCCCGAACCTTTGGCCTGCAGTTCTCGCGCGTTCAGTTCACCGCCGACCTGATGCCCAGCGACCTCACCGGCGTGTCGATTTACGAGCGCGCCAAGGAGGCTTTTGTGTTCCACCCGGGGCCGCTGTTTGCGCAGGTGCTGCTGGCCGATGAGATCAACCGTGCCAGCCCCAAAACCCAGAGCGCGCTGCTGGAAGCGATGGAAGAGAAGCAGGTCACCGTGGACGGCGAAACCCGCGCCCTGCCCTCGCCTTTCTTTGTCATCGCCACACAAAACCCGCACGACCAGCTCGGCACCTATGCCCTGCCGGAGTCGCAGCTGGACCGGTTTTTGATGCGCATCTCGCTCGGCTACCCGGATCGCGCCGCCGAGCGCGAGCTGCTGGCGGGCCACGACCGCCGCGACATTCTGGATGCCCTGCCCAGCTTGCTGAACGCGGCGGAGTTGCAAGCGCTGCAGCGCCAGGTGCTGGACATTCATGCCAGCGCGCCGCTGCTGGACTATGTACAGGACCTGATTACCGCCACCCGGTCTGGCCAGTGGTTCCTGATGGGCCTGAGCCCACGGGCCGGCATTGCCGTGGTGCGCGCCGCCAAGGCGCAAGCCTTGCTCTGTGGGCGCGACTATGTAGCACCGGACGACGTGCAGGCCATCCTGCCGCAAACCATAGCCCACCGCCTGATTCCGGTCGGGGACGCGGGTCGCGGATCGGTCGAACAGGTGCGCGCCATGCTTGACGCCGTACCGCTGCCGTGAACCGGTTCCAGCGCTGGTTCGTGACGCGGCTGCCCTTGCGCGACGTCGTCACCCTGACCCAGCGCAACGTCTACATCCTGCCGACCCGCCCCGGTTTCATGCTGGGCGCCACGCTATTGCTGCTGCTGGTCACGTCGATCAACTACCAGCTCAACCTGGGCTACCTGCTGACCTTTTTGCTGGGCGGCAGCGCCGTCGTGGGCATGTATGTGTGCCACGGCACCCTGCGTGGCATTACTATGAATTTGATAGCGCCCGATGCAATATTCACGGGGGCTAGCGCCACAATTACCATAAACCTCCAGAGTCAAAGGCGCAGCATCCGGCACGGCATTGGTCTGGCGGTGTTGGGGTCGGACCACTGGGTCTGGACCGACCTACCGGCGCAGGGCAGCGCGACCGTGCACATCGCCTTCAAGCCGGAGCGGCGCGGCCTGCACCGGGTGCCGGCGCTGACGGCTGAAACGCGTTTTCCGCTGGGCACGTTTCGGGTCTGGACCGCGTGGCGGCCCGCTGCCCAAGTGCTGGTGTACCCGGCACCCGAATCTTCTGCGCCGCCTTTGCCACCGGGTGAACCGCGCGCCGGCGGTGCCGCCGCCGCGCACCAGCACGTCAGCGGCGAATACGACGGCGTACGCGCCTACCGCCGCGGCGACCCGCTGAAGCTGGTGGTCTGGAAGAAGGCCGCCAAGGCCGACGAACTGGTCAGCCGCGACGCCAGCCAGGTGCAACGCGTTGAGTTGTGGCTGGACCGGCAGCACTGCGGCACTTCGCACCCGGAGCAACAGCTGTCGCGCTTGTGTGCCTGGGTGCTGCAGGCCGAGAAGCTGGGGCTGGATTACGGTTTGCGCTTGGGCGGCCAGGACATCAAGCCCAGCTGCGGTGAAGTGCACAAACGGCACTGTCTGGAAGCGCTGGCTTTATGTTGAGTGTTTTGGGCGAGTCATGGCGGGGTGGGAGTCGCACTGGCAGGCGCGGCATGTCGGGATGTGCGCCCGACAGCGCAGTAACTTTCTTTTGCTTCGCCAAAAGAAAGTCACCAAAGAAAAGGCGAGCCGGATTCGTCGCCCGGCGCTTTGCGCCGGTAAGCTGCGTTGCTCGGCCCGGTCGGGGTCTGGCTAAACTCGCTGCGCTCAGACAACGCCAGCCCTTATCCGCCCAGGCCTGCGCTACTCGCCTCCTCATAACGGCTTTAATACCGGAGACAGAACACACCGAATACGCGCGGCCGCGCGTATTCGGTTCTTCGGCTGTTCTGCCATCGCCCATTGAGGCAGGGCTGAGCAGCACAGCGGCAAGCGGATCAGCGCGGGCGTTGTCTGAGCGCAGCGAGTTTAGCCCGACCCCGCTTGACGCGAGCAGCGCAAGGCACCGCGAAGCGGCCCTGACGTTGGGCTCGCCTTCTTTTGCTTACTTTTCTTGGCGAAGCAAGAAAAGTGAGTCGCCCGCCGGGGCGAGACCCGGCTTCGCTGCGCGCCTATAAGTCAACAGAGAAGCCACCATGTTGAAGCGCCTCAACCAACTCCCCCGTGACAGCCGCGACACCCTGTTCCTGCTGCTGGTGATCGCCTGGGTGGTGATGCCTCAGGTCGGCTATCTGCCACTGTGGTGCAGTTTGCTGGCCGCCGGCGTGCTGTTGTGGCGCGGCTGGCTGGCCGTCACGGTGCGGCCGCTGCCCTCCCGCTGGTGGCTGCTGGGCTTGCTGGTGCTGACGATGGCCGCTACCTGGTTCACGCACAAAACATTGCTCGGACGCGACGCCGGCATCACCCTGATCGTGGTCTTGCTGGCCTTGAAAACACTGGAGCTGCGGGCCAAACGGGATGCCTTCGTGGTGTTTTTCCTCAGCTTCTTCACCCTGCTGACCAACTTCTTCTTCTCGCAATCGCTGCTCACCGCAGCGGCCATGCTGATCGCGCTGCTGGGCCTGCTCACGGCGTTGGTCAACGCCCACATGCCGGTCGGGAAACCGCCCTTGGCGCAGGCCGCCAAAACCGCCGGCTGGATGGCGCTGCTGGGCGCCCCCATCATGGCCGTGCTGTTTGTGTTGTTTCCGCGGATGGCGCCGCTGTGGGGCATCCCGAGCGACGGCATGAGCGGGCGCAGTGGCTTGTCCGCCAGCATGCAGGTGGGCAACATTGCCAGCCTGGCGCTGGACGACAGCATCGCCCTGCGCATCCGCTTTGACGGCGCGGCGCCGCCGCAGTCCGAGCTGTACTTTCGCGGACCGGTGCTGTCCACCTTCGACGGCCGCAACTGGCGGCCGCTGCGCTCGGGCTTCCCGGCCCGCATGCAGCCGCCGGCCAATCTGCAGGTGCAGGGGTTACCCGTCAACTACCAGGTGACGCTGGAGCCCAACAACCGGCCGTGGTTATTGCTGCTGGACGCCACCCCGACCAAGCCCGTATTAAGCGGCTTTGACGCCAGCATGACGCCCGAGCTGCAATGGCTGGCGGACCGCCCGATTACCGACCTGGTGCGCTACACCGCCCGGAGCTACCCCGACTTCCGTCACGGCCCGCCAAGCCAGGTGGCCGGCCTGCAAGACTATCTGGAGCTGCCCGCCGGCTTCAACCCGCGCACGCTGCAACTGGCCGCCGAGCTGCGGCGCGACCCGCGCAATGTGAGAGCCGACGGCGCGCAACTGGTGGGCGCCGTGCTGGCGCGTCTGCGCACCGGTGGCTACAGCTACACGCTGGACCCCGGCGTCTACGGCCAGCACACGGCCGACGAGTTCTGGTTCGACCGCAAAGAGGGTTTTTGCGAACACATTGCGTCGAGCTTCGTGATCCTGATGCGTGCGCTCGATGTACCCGCCCGCATCGTCACCGGCTACCAGGGCGGTGAAAAAAACACCGTGGACGGTTTCTGGACCGTGCGCCAGAGCGACGCCCACGCCTGGGCCGAGGTCTGGCTTAGCGGGCGCGGCTGGGTGCGGGTGGACCCAACCTCGGCCGTGGCACCCGGGCGCATCAGTGCCCCGCAGCGCCTGCAGGCGCCGACCAGCGTGATCACCAGCGTCCTGAGCAATGTCAGCCCTGGGCTGGCCCTGAGTCTGCGCACCTTGTGGGACGCCGTCAACAACCGCTGGAATCAATCGGTACTGAACTACACGCAGGGCAAACAGCTCAATTTGTTGAAGGACATCGGCTTCGAGTCGCCCAGCTGGGAGGACCTGATCTACCTCTTGATTGCGATCGTGGTGCTGGCCAGCCTGGGCGGCGCGGCCTGGACCCTATGGGAACGCAGCCGGCATGACCCCTGGCTGCGCCTGCTGGCGACGGCCGCGGCGCGTCTGCAAAAAGCCGGTGTCAACGTCGCGCCGAACAGCCCGCCGCGCGCGATGGCGGAGCAGTTGGCCCAGCAGTTCGGCCCGAAAAACCCCGCGGCACTGGCGATTCGCGACTGGCTGCTGCGCCTCGAAGTGCAGCGCTATGCGCCGCCCGGCGCCCAGCGCACTGGTCTCGCTACACTGCAACGCGAACTCAAACAACTGGTGTGGCCGACGTGACTTTCAAATTTCTCTCATTTGCTATATTTTTTATAGCTGCCTGCGCAATGTCGACGGGGGCTCAGGCCACGAAAAGCATTAAGAAGAAAGTCGTCGCCGCCCGCCAACCGGCCCTGCCCGGCCCGGCCTACGCCGAGCGCGCGGATGCCATGCAGGCCGCCGACGACATGGCGGCGCGCCGCGATCTGGACCGTGACTGGGTACGCCAAGCCATCGGCCAGGCCCACTACTTGCCGCAGGTGGCCAAGTTCATCCAGCCGCCCCCGGTCGGCACGCTCAAGAACTGGCGCGTCTACCGCAGCCGTTTCATTGACCCGGTTCGCATCAACGCCGGGGTCAAATTCTGGCAGGACAACCGCGAGACGCTGGCGCGGGCTGAAAGCGAAACCGGCGTGCCAGCCGAGATCATCGTCGGCATCATCGGCGTGGAAACCATTTACGGCCAGCAAATGGGCAGCTTTCGGGTGATCGACGCGCTCACCACCCTGGCCTTTGATTTTCCGGCCAACCACCCGCGCGCCAAAGAGCGCAGCGAGTTTTTCAAAGGCGAGCTGGAACAGTATTTAAGCCTGACCCACCGCACCAGCGTCGACCCGCTGACGCTGCATGGCAGCTTCGCCGGGGCCATGGGCATGGCCCAGTTCATGCCGTCCGCTTGGGTGAAATATGCGATTGATTTTGACGGCGACGGCCGGGTTGACCTGTTCAACAGCCCGGCCGATGTGATTGGTTCGGTCGCCAATTATTTCAAGGCCTTCAACTGGCAGCGCGGCATGCCCACCCATTTCCCGGTGAGCTTTGATACGGCCAAGCTCGACAAAGACGCGCTGCTGGCGCCCGACATCCTGCCCACCTTCAGCGTCGCCAGCTTCGTGGCCAATGGGGCGGTGCTGGAAGGCCCAGCCCTGCAACACCCGGGCCCGCTGGCGCTGGTGGAGTTGCAAAATGGGGACGCGCCGCCCAGCTACGTGGCCGGCACCGAGAACTTCTATGCCATCACGCGCTACAACTGGAGCAGCTACTACGCCCTGGCGGTGATTGAGTTGGGCCAGGCCGTTGCGGCAGAAATGAATCGCTGAACACGCTGCACGCCCTTCTCCAAACGCGCGCAATCACGTCCACCAACTCCCGAAAGAATGAACATGTCAAACGCAACGCTGCTCAACCGCCAATGGTTTTACGTCAAGCGCCCGCAGGACCGGGTCAGCGCGGAACACTACGACCTGCGCGAAAGCGCGCTGGATACAACACTGTCGACCAACGAGGTCATCGTGCGTGCGCGCTACATCAGCGTGGACCCCTACATGCGTATCCAGCAGCATGAGCGCAACACCTACGATGTGCCGCATCCGCTGGGCATTGTGCAGCGCTCAGGGGTGGTCGGCCAGGTGGTGGCGTCAGCCAGCGAGCGCTTCCGGGCGGACGATTGGGTGCTGAGCGCCAGCGGCTGGCAACTTTTTGACAAATGCCACGCCAACGACCTGCAGCTCATCAATCCGCAAACCGCACCGGTGAGCACCGCGCTGGGCGTGTTGGGCATGCCCGGACGCACCGCCTGGTTCGGCCTGATGGACGCGGGCCGACCGCGACCAGGCGACACGCTGGTGGTGTCGGGCGCGGCCGGCGCCGTGGGCTCGCTGGTGGCTCAATTCGGCAAGCGTGCCGGTTGTCGCGTGATCGGCATTGCCGGCGGTGCCGCCAAATGCAGCTACCTGATCAACACCCTGAAGCTCGATGGCGCCGTGGATTACCGCGCTTTTACCAGCACCGAGGCGCTGGCCGAAGAACTGCAGCGGCAAAGCGGCGGCGTGGACATTTATTTCGACAATGTGGGCGGCATGGTGACCGATGCCGTCATCCCGCTGATCAAGCGGCGCGCCCGCATCGTCATTTGCGGCACCATCAGCCAATACGATGGCGGCCTGGACCGGCCCGACCTGGGCCCGCGTTTTCTGCAACACATGCTGTTTCAGCGCGCCACCATCCAGGGCATTCTGGCGCGCGACTTTGCGCACCGCATGGACGAAATGCGCGCCACGGTGGAGCCGTGGGTGAAAAACCGGGACATCGTTTTTGAAGAAACATTCGTCGACGGCTTCGAGCAATTGCCGCAGGCGCTCAACATGCTGTTCGACGGGAAAAACCTCGGCAAATTGCTGGTCCGCGTCTAGATCAAAGACCGGGTGCAAGGCCTCGGTCCAGCGGTCATGCGTGCCCTCAGGCGGCGGTGGGAATCAGGAAATCGCGGCTGATGTGGACACCCAGATCGTTCACCCGGTCCAGAAACTGCGTGAGATAGGCATGCAGCCCGGTGGCCAGAATTTCATCGATGCGCCCGAACTTGAGCTCCGCGCACAGTTTGCCGGCACGCCGATGGGTTTCGCCCGACAGGTCATTGGTCACCAGCCCGAGGTTGTTGACCACCTCGTTCATGCTGGCATGCAAGGAGCGCGGCATGTCGGGGCGCAGAATCAGCAGCTCGGCCACGCGCTCGGGCTTGATGACATCCCGGTACACCTTGCGATAGATCTCGAAGCCCGACACGCTGCGCAAAATGGCGCTCCAGTGGTAGAAGTCGTACTCTTGGTCTTTCTCGCTGGCGGCGCCGAAAAAGTCTCTCTTCACGGCATGAAATTTCACGTCCACCAGACGCGCCGTGTTGTCGGCACGCTCCAGAAAAGTGCCCAGGCGCATGAAGTGCAGCGCTTCGTCCATCAGCATGGTGCCCACGGTCACGCCCCGTGAGAGGTGCGAGCGGAACTTGACCCATTCAAAAAATTGCCCCGGGTCGCGCTCAAACTCGCCGCAACTGATCATGCGCTTGACTTCCAGCCAGGTGGTGTTTTGGGTCTCCCAGACTTCGGTGGTCAGGGTGCCGCGCACGGCCCGTGCGTTTTCGCGCGCGGCGCCCAGACACGACACGATGCTGGACGGATTGCTCTCGTCCTTCACCATGAAGTCCATCACATGGCGCGCCTTGACATCGCCGTGAAGCGCCTTGTAGCTGGGCGCGAGCTCGCTGATGCTGAGCAAACCCTGCCAGCCCGCCAGCGCGACCGCGTCGGATTGCGGCAGCAGCGAAGTCTGGTAATTCACATCCAGCATGCGCGCGGTGTTCTCGGCCCGCTCGGTGTAGCGGGACATCCAGAAAAGGTGATCGGCGGTACGTGACAGCATGAAAATCTCCTTGTGTTCAGGATGACTGGGGTTGGGACTGCATTCGCTTGGCAGATGTCGTGTCGTTCTCCAAAATCCAGGTATCTTTGGTGCCCCCGCCTTGTGACGAATTGACGACCAGCGAGCCTTCTTTGAGCGCCACGCGCGTCAAACCGCCCGGCACCATCTGCACCGTCTTGCCACTCAACACGTAAGGCCGCAGGTCGATATGACGCGGCGCAATGCCGCTCTCGACAAAGGTGGGGCAGCTCGACAGGCTGAGCGTGGGCTGCGCAATATAACCCCCCGGATTGGCCAGCACGGCTTTGCGGAAGTCCTCGATCTCTGCCTTCGTCGCCGCCGGTCCCACCAGCATGCCGTAGCCGCCGGCGCCATGCACTTCTTTCACCACCAGGTCTTTCAGGTTGGCCAGGGTGTAGGCCAGGTCATCCTGGTTGCGGCACATATAGGTGGGCACGTTGTTGAGGATGGGCTGTTCACCGAGGTAGAACTCGATCATCTTCGGCACATAGGGGTAGATCGACTTGTCATCGGCCACGCCGGTGCCGACCGCATTGCAGATCGTCACGTGGCCAGCACGGTAGACGTCCAGCAGGCCCGCGCAACCCAGGGTTGACTTGGGGCGAAACACCTTGGGGTCCAGAAAATCATCGTCCACCCGGCGGTAGATCACGTCCACACGCTTGGGGCCGCGCGTGGTGCGCATGTAGACAAATTTGTCTTTGACGAACAGGTCTTGCCCTTCCACCAGCTCGACGCCCATTTGCTGCGCCAAAAACGCATGCTCAAAATAGGCGCTGTTGTGCATGCCGGGCGTCAGCACCACCACCGTGGGCTCCGCCGTGGTGGCCGGGCTGCTGGCGCGCAGCGTCTCCAGCAGCAGGTCGGGGTAATGCGCAATCGGCGCGACGCGGTGCGCGTTGAACAGCTCGGGGAACAGCCGCATCATCATCTTGCGGTCTTCCAGCATGTAGCTCACGCCGCTGGGCACGCGCACGTTGTCTTCCAGCACGTAGTACTCGCCTTCGCCCTTGGCATTGGACGCACGCACGATGTCGATGCCGGCGATGTGCGAGTAAATGTTGTTGGGCACGTCCACGCCCATCATCTCGGGGCGGAACTGGGCGTTGTTTTCAATTTGCTCGCGCGGCACGACCCCGGCCTTGATGATTTCCTGCTCGTGATAGACGTCATGGAGGAAACGATTGAGCGCCGTGACACGCTGCACCAGGCCACGCTCCAGAAAAGCCCACTCATGAACCGGAATGATGCGCGGAATCAAATCGAAGGGGATGAGTCGCTCGTTACCGGCGCCTTCCTCGTCTTTCTCCCCGTAAACGGCAAAGGTGATGCCGACCCGGCGAAAGATCATCTCGGCCTCTTCGCGGCGCTTGGCCATCATGTCGCCGGGCTGCTGGGCCAGCCATTCGTCATAGATTTTGTAGTGATCACGAATCTGCGCGCCATGCGTGAAAAACTCGTAGGGCAGCTGGGTGTACATCTCGTCGAATTTCTGCATAAAGAATTTCTCTCCTGCTTCTAGCTTAGCAAGCTTTGCGCCAACCGGGATTGGTGTTTTTCCTCCCACTCACGTTCCAACCCCTCTCGCGCCTCGCTGGGCGAAAGAGGGAAGCCTCATCTTGACACTGGGAATTCTGGGTCTCTGGGGTTTTTCCAAGGGACAATCACGAGGGCACACGATGGTGCCAATAGCGCAAGCCTTCGGTGCGCTGGCATTTGACATCTAACGGATGAGCCGACTGCCAGGTGGCTGCACCACAGTGGGGCGAATCGACCACGCGAATATGGCGCTCGGCATAGCGCGCCAGTACCGGCTCGGCCGGATGGCCAAAGCGGTTGCGGTAGCCCGCCTGCACCAAGGCAATTCGTGGCTGCACGGCGTCCAGAAAGGCAGCACTGCTGGAAGTTTTGCTGCCGTGATGCGGCACCAGCAAGACATCAACCTTGAGACTTGCCCCTTCGGCCACCAGGCGCGCTTCCTGGGCTTGTTCGATATCGCCCGCCAGCAAGGCCGACTGCACACCGTTGGAAATACGCAGCGTGCAACTCATGGCGTTGGATTTGTTGGCAGCGTCATAGTCGCCCGCACGCGGGTGCAGCACTTCAAAATCCACGCCGTCCCAGCGCCAGCGCTGCCCCGCCACACAGCGCGTCGCGCGCCGCACGGCCTGTAGTTCATGGTCGTCTTCGATGGAACTGAGCAGCACCGCTTGGGGTTGCATCGCCAACACGGCCAGCGCGCCGCCCACGTGATCACTGTCGCGGTGGCTGAGCATCAGCATGTCCACCGGGGCGTCAAGGGCACGCAGCAGCGGCACCAGCACGCGGTGGCCGGCATCGCTCTCGCGGCTGAAGCGCGGCCCGGCGTCATACATCAGCACATGGCGGGCGGTGCGCACCAGGACGGCGTTGCCCTGCCCGATGTCGGCGGCCAGCAGTTCAAACTGGCCCTGCAGCGGACGCGGCGCCTGCCACAGCAGCACCGGCAGCATCAGGGGCAGACCCATGAGCCGCAAGCTCCAGGGCAGCTGCATGGCCAGCAACAAGCCGCCGACAACACCTGCCGCCCCGGCCCACAACGGTGCTTGTGCGACAGAGACCGTCGCAAACGGCAGCGCCGCCAGCAGCTGCAGGTACCAGGCCATGGCGGCAATCGCCAGCGCCGCCAGATCCCACAGCGGTGCGGCCAGCACGCCCAGCATGGCCAGCGGCGTGACAACCAGCGTGACCCACGGAATCGCCAGCGCATTGGCCACCAGACCGACCACCGAGACCTGACCAAAGAGCAACAGGGTGAGCGGCGTCAAGGCCAACGTGATCACCCATTGCTCCCGAAACATGGAATAGAAATGGCCTCTAGCCCCCGTCCTGTCTACGCTATCAGCTCCTGAATCTGTAGCAAACAAGACGCCGACCGCGACAAAGCTGAGCCAGAACCCGGCCTGCAGCAGCGCCCACGGGTCCATCGCCACGACGACCGCGCAGGCCAGCAACCAAACGTGCGGCCAAGGCCACTGCTTGCCCGACAGGCGCAGCAAGCCCACGGTGGCGAGCATCAGCACCGTGCGCTGCGAGGGCACGCCCCAGCCGCTAAAAAACGCATAGGCGGTGGCCAGCAGCACGCCGCCTGCCAAGGCGGCGCTGGGTGCTGGCAACCGCAGGCAAAGGTATTCAGAGCGGCGCCACAACCAGCCCACCGCCAGGGCGGCGAGCCAGGCGAACATGGTGACGTGCAGGCCGGAGATGGACATGAGATGCGCGACACCGGTGGCGCGGAAAATATCCCAATCGGCGCGGTCGATCGCGTTCTGGTCGCCCACCACCAAGGCGGCTATCAGGCCGGCGTACTTGCGCTCGGCCACCCGCTCAAAAATCCGGTCGCGCACCTGCTGGCGCGCGCGCTCCACCGGGTGCATCCCGGTTTGCGCGAGGCGCTGCGGCGGCGGGTCTTTGGGTCCGGCGCGCACATAGCCGGTGGCCTGCAGGCCCTGCTCCCACAGCCACAGCTCGTAGTCAAAGCCATGCGGATTGCTGCCGCCGTGCGGCGCCTTGAGACGCAGCGTCATCTGCCAGCGCTCGCCGGCCTCGATGGCGGCGGGCTGGCGCTGCAGTTCGCCGACCCCACCGGCGCCACTGCCACCGAACACACCGGAATACCAGCCCAGGTAAATGCTGGGCGGCAGGCGTACCGGCTTGTCCATCAGCTGCGCCGATTCCACTTCCAGGCGAAAGCGCACACCGGCCTCGTTGTGCTGAGGCATGGCGGCGATCACGCCGGTGACCGCCACGTCGCGTCCTTCGAGCCCGGCGTCCAGCGCATCGTTCAGAAAAACCGAGGCGCGCAGCCCGGTCAAACCGAAAGCCAACACGCCACAGGCTAGTGCCGCCAGCACCATGCGCCAACCGATTGCCAGGTATTTAGCTATAAATTTTGTAGCTGCCAGCGCCCATAGAACGGGGGCTAGCAGCATAAAACACACATAGACCGGCCAAGCATGCAAGGCCGCCTGCTGCAGCTGCACGGCGGTGCCCAGCACCAGGCCCAACAGCGCCGGGAAAAGCAGCCGGGCGATGGCGGGTCGACCTGCCATCAGGCGCCGAGAAATTCGCCGACCGGCTTGAGGTCGTCAACCCGGTCGCAAACGGCCTTGATGACCACCAGAATCGGCACCCCGAGCAACAGGCCCCACACGCCCCAGAGCCAGCCCCAGGCCAGCACGCCGACGAAGATCGCCACCGGATTCATCTTGTTGGCGCGGCTGGTCAGCCAGGGCGTCAGCAGGAAGCCTTCAATGAAGTGGATCACCAGGGAAACACCGCCCACCAGCAGCGCCGTCTCCAGCGTGCCGAACTGCAGAAAACCCACCAGCGCCGAACCGCTCGTGATGACCACGCTGCCGACGTAGGGAACCAGATCAAGCACGCCCGCGGCAACACCCCATACCGCCGCATGCTCCAGACCGATGGCCTGGAAGCACAACCAGGTGGCCACGCCCACCAGGACACTGGTGAATAGCTGCACCAGCATGTAGCGCTGAATCTGGTCGTGGATCTGATTGAGCGCCTCCAGCGTGACCCTTTTCTTGCTCAGGGTCGGGCCGGCAAGCTTGACCAATTTGCGCCTGAAACGGTCGCCCGAGGCCATCAGGAAGAAGGTAATCAAGGCCACCATGCCGATCTGGCCCAACATGCCCAGCAGCCCCATGCTGCCGTTCCACAGATGGTCCTTGATGTCGAACTTCGGCTTTTCGATCTGCACCCGTTGCACGCCACCGCCCACCGGCGCGGTACGGCTGGTTTCTTCGGCCGCCTGCTCAAGCTGGGTAGCGGCCTTTTGCACCGTGACCAGCGCGTTGTCCGGCTTGCCGGGCGAGGCGCGAACCGAGGCGCGCAGTTTTTGTGCCGCCACCGGCAGCAGCTCGACCAGCTTGCTCGCGTCCTCGCTCAGCGAATACACGGTCGCACCCATGCCACTCAAGAGGCCCAAAATCAGCAAGGCGGCACTCAAGGCGCGCGGGACCCGGCGCAACTGCAGCCAGTCCACCACCGGCGACAGGGCATAGCTGAACAGCACCCCGACCATCACCGGTATGAACACGGCGCTGGCCCAGCGCAACATGAACACACTGGCCAGCGTGGCCAGCACCACCAGGGAAACGCTGCGCACATCCACCGGCATCTGCAATAACACACGGGGCTGCTCGGCGGGCGCCGCGGCCGCTGTGCCGGGGTCCGCGCCCGCACCGTCTGCTTGCTCTGAAGTAGGGTTCGTCACGGCGGACTCCTGTTAGCCACGTAGTGTGCGCGCATGGGCTGGCGCTACAGCAGGCTGCGCCCGGGCGTCTGGACCGACCAGTCAATCGGGTCTTGCTGCAGCACCATGTCAATGTCAAGCGCCAGCACCTCGCCCACCGAACCCGGAAAGGTCACCGCGAATTCATTCTCGGTCAGGTCCGCCTCTTTGGCGCGGGCCCGCCAGGTGGCCAGATGGATGACGCCCGCCAGCGGTTCGTAGACATTATTTTCAAAGGGTGCGTACTGATACTCCAACGCTTCCACAATGGGTTTCGGAAACTGCCATTTGCGGGCAAGACCGGCACCCGCCTGGGCGTAGCAAAAACCAAAAAGCCTTGTTTCGGCCTTGGCGCGGTTCAGATTGAGCGGGGGGACTTCACGGTCCAGTGCCGCCACCTCTTCGGGCATGCCCATGTGCATCGCCAGCTCACCCACCGCGTGGATCAGGCCGCAGGTAAAGGCGGCCTGCTGATTCTGTCGCACCACGCCTGCCAGGGAACGGGCCAGCTTGGCCACATTCAGGCTGTAGGCCCAGAACTGCTGCAAGTTGATACCCGGCACGGCTCGGAGCGAGGCGCCCGAGGCCGCCGCCGCGGCCATGGTCCGCACATGGCCCAGGTCCAGAATCGCCAGTGCTTCGGAAACGCTGCTGATCTTGCCCGACAGCTTGAAAAACCCCGAGTTGGCTAACTGCAGCAGGCGCGTCGTCAACGCCGGATCGGTGCTGATGAGCTGGGTGATCGTTTTCAGATCGGGTTCGGCACGATCGAGCTCACTGAGCAAGAGCGCGACCACCTTCGGAATGCTGGGCAGAACGAACTGTAGTGCCAACAGGGCTTTCAGTTCCATGGCAACAAAACTCCGTTAGCAATATTCCATTGATTGATGAACCAGGCCAATACATTATGTATCAACGGTTCGTACCTTTCAGTTTGGCAAACGCCGACGACATGGCGGTGGATTGCGGGGTGTTGGATGGCGCGCCGGCGCCCGGCCCGTCCGATCTGCCGCGCTGGTTATTGCTCACCCCCTGAAAGCGGTTGTCGCCCGCGCTGTCGCGTCGGCTTGGGGCCGCGCCCAGCTTCATGGTCAGCGCGATGCGCTTACGGGCGACGTCCACTTCGACCACCTGCACCTTGACGATGTCGCCGGTTTTGACGATCTCGCGCGCATCGGTCACAAACTTGTGGCTCAACTGGCTGACGTGGACCAGGCCGTCCTGGTGCACGCCCAGATC
>NZ_DHXT01000158.1:29701-29845 GCF_002413825.1 Rhodoferax sp. UBA5149 | reverse complement strand
CACCATGCCTTCTTTGAGGTCCTTGATGTCTTCCACGCCGTCATTGAAGCGCGCCACCTTGAAGTCCGGACGCGGGTCGCGGCCGGGTTTTTCCAGTTCGCCCAGAATGTCCTTGACGGTGATGACACCGAATTGCGCATTGGC
>NZ_DHXT01000158.1:27875-29461 GCF_002413825.1 Rhodoferax sp. UBA5149 | reverse complement strand
ACCTGCATCAGCTGCTGGCGGTTGTTGAACGCCCCATTGGCCTCGCGCCAGCGCACCACCGCCTTGGCGACACTGGCACTCAGCCCCGATACGCGCGACAGCAGCGGCACGCTGGCGGTGTTCAGATCGACGCCGACCGAATTCACACAGTCTTCCACCACGGCCTCCAGCGTCTTGGCCAGCTCGCTCTGGTTCACATCGTGCTGGTACTGGCCGACGCCAATCGATTTGGGGTCGATCTTGACCAGCTCGGCCAGCGGGTCCTGCAGGCGCCGGGCAATACTGGCAGCACCGCGCAGGCTCACGTCCACATCCGGCATTTCCTGCGAAGCGAATTCGCTGGCGGAATAGACCGAGGCGCCGGCTTCACTCACCACCACTTTTTCAATCAGGCGGTCTGACGCCTTGGCCATCAGCTTGATCAGGTCGGCCGCCAGCTTGTCGGTCTCGCGGCTGGCCGTGCCGTTGCCAATAGCAATCAAATTGACGCCATGCTTCTCGCACAGCTTGCCCAGAATGTGCAAGGAGCCTTCCCAGTCCTTGCGCGGCTCGTGCGGGAACACGGTAGCGGTTTCCACCAACTTGCCGGTGGTATCGACCACCGCCACTTTGACACCGGTGCGGATGCCGGGGTCCAGCCCCAGCACGACGCGCGGCCCGGCGGGGGCGGCCAGCAGCAAATCGCGCAGGTTGTCGGCAAACACCTTGATCGCCACCTTCTCGGCGTCTTCCCTGAGCCGGGTGAACAGGTCGCGCTCGGTCGACAGGCTGAGTTTGACGCGCCAGGTCCAGGCGACGCATTTGCGAATCAAATCGTCGGCGGCTCGGCCCTTGTGGCTCCAGCCCAGACGCAGCGCGATGCGACCCTCGGCCAGCGACACCACCGGCGTTGCTCTTGTTTTAATAGCGGCTAGCGCAGTAGCTACGGGGGCTAGAGGCTGATTAAGCTCAGGAAGCACGAGCTTGGCGTCCAGAATCTCCAGTCCACGGCCCCGAAACACCGCCAAGGCGCGGTGCGACGGTACGCGGCCAATCGGCTCGTCGTAGTCAAAATAGTCCCGAAACTTGGCGACATCGGCGTTGTTTTCGTCCTTGCCGTCCATCAGCTGGCTTTTGAACAACCCCTCCTGCCACAGCCACTGGCGCAGATCCTGCACCACGCTGGCGTCTTCGGCCCAGCGCTCGCTCAACAGGTCACGCACACCGTCCAGCACCGCTTGCACGGTGGAGAAATCGGGCTGCTTGTCCTCGCCCTCCACCACCGGCCGCATGGCAACCACGTAGGCCAGCGCCTCGTCGGCTGGCACCAAATCGGGGTTGGCAAACAGCGCATCGGCGAGCGGCTCCAGCCCGGCCTCGCGTGCCAGTTGGCCCTTGGTGCGACGTTTCAGCTTGAACGGCAGGTACAGGTCTTCCAGCTCCTGCTTGGTGGGGGCGGCCACCAGCGCGGCCAGCAACGCGGGCGTCATCTTGCCCTGCTCCTCGATGTTCTTGATGACGGTCTGCAGGCGGTCCCGCAGCTCGCGCAGATAGCTCAACCGGGCTTCGAGCTCACGCAGCTGGATGTCGTCAAGACCGTCGGTCAC
>NZ_DHXT01000158.1:13633-27746 GCF_002413825.1 Rhodoferax sp. UBA5149 | reverse complement strand
TGCGCGATGATTTTCTGCATGACTGAAAGAGGCGCCAGCCTTGCGCTGACTAAAACTAAAAGAAGGCCGCGAGTTTGCCACAGCGCCCTTAAGGCAACTTTCGCATGGTTTGGCGTTCCTGTAGGAAAAAACCTTACAGAAGCCGTCAAAACCCTTACAGCGGCTTTATCCAGACCCTGACAACAGTTTTGGAAAGGCCTATTTACAGTGGTCCTCAACGCATCGGATGACGCGTATTGTGCCACCCGATGGGCCCACACCAACCGAGAGTATCACCATGATTCAGCAAGCTATGACTGCCGCCTTCCAGCCTCATCGTATTGAGACGCTTCCATCGCGCGTCGACGCTCTGCCCCTCCCGACCATAGTGGAAGAACATCTGCCGTTCACTGTCAGGTTGGTACGCGACGAAGACGACTTGAAGAAGGCAGTGCATATCCGTCACTCGGCTTATGCACGGCATCTGCCCGACTTCGCGGAAACGCTCAAATCCCCCGAGACCGCTGACGAAGAAAATGGCGTAGTGGTGTTGCTGGCGGAATCGAAGCTGGACGGGTCCGCGCTGGGCACCATGCGCATCGAAACCAACCAGTTCAAACCACTCTGCCTGGAACAATCCGTCGAATTACCAAATTGGCTCAAAACCTTGCGACTGGCAGAGGCCACCCGCTTGGGCGTCACCAACGCAAAGGGCGGGCGTCTCGTCACGACCGTGCTCTTCAAGGCTTTTTTCCAATACTGCCAACAAATCGACATCGAATGGATGGTCATCGCCGGTCGAGCTCCCGTCGACCGGATGTATGACCGACTGTTGTTCAAAGATGTATTTCCGGGCATGGGCTACATTCCCCTGGCTCACGCCAGTAATCTGCCGCACCGCGTGATGTCCCTCAAAGTCGATACCGTTGAGTCTTGCTGGGCAGCAGCCGAGCAACCGCTGTTTGACTTTTTCTTCCGCACGCTTCATCCGGATCTCGATATCGGAGGTGAAAGCCAACCCTACTTCCCGCAGCCAACGCCAGCATTTCAGGGTCATCGCGCAGCGTTCCCCATGTAAAAATCATGACTGGGTGCCCACAACGGGCATTCGCCCCGACCCCCTTCGCAAGGCGTTACAGCGCAGTGCCCTTGCACCTCCCAAAGCCCATCAGCAGGCCACACCCCAATACGCCTGAGTCCTCCGTCACGCCCCCTGATTGCGGTAGACTCGAAACAGACGTTTTGCCGCTATTTTTCAACGACCATCCCAAATAACCTGGGTCACTTAGTCGCTAAATCGCAAGTTTCACATCACATTTTTTGGCAACCTAGTGAAAGGTTTCTGAAGCGTGGAACAAAGAAATTTATAGTCGTTGGACTGCAAATGGAGCGATGTAGCACATGGGTTTTTGGCGAATTTGCAGCCGACACGGAGCAATGAACAAAATGCCAAAACAATCTGTGTTTTTCCGGAAACGGTTCGATCAGCTTGATCAGGGGCTCGATCTACTGCTGTATACCCTTTCGACTTACGCCCTGCCGATTCTTATCGGACTGGTGTCTTTGTTGGCTTTTTTTTCCTGGAAAACACAATATCCCATAACCGACCCGCAGCCCTTGGAAATCCAGGTTGTCAAAGAGTCAGACAGTATGGTGGGCCCCGCCATGGCGCTGGCGCAGTTGCAGGGCCGCGCGCTCAACCCACACTACGATACACAGCGGTCGGAAGCGCCCTTCTGGTTTTCTTTCATTGCGCCAAAGGAGGTTGAACACACGCCCCTGATGATCGAATTTCCCTCACGGCATGCCATAGACATAGCGTGCTGGGACGCCAGGACCCTGAACCCGCTTGGCAGTGGCAGCAATCTAGGCACGGCTGGTGGCATTTCTGCTGTCAAGGCGGGTTTTGCTCTTGAGCTAAGCCCAGCGCTCAAAGGCGAGCAGGTGCTATGCCGAACCAGTTCCATCGGTCCGGCCCGTATTTCAGCCCTGAAATGGCAGGCGGCCGATTTAAAAATTTCAGCCCAAGAGTTTCATCGCAAATCCGGCTTGCTGGACGGCGGGATTCTGATTTTGGCCCTGTTTGTGCTGATCACCGCATTGATCAACCGTAGCGCCTTGTACATCCTATTCGCAGCCTGGCTCGTGGTCAATCTGAGGATGGGCGCTCTTTCTGCCGGATGGGACGAGCAATGGTTGGGCAACTCAGTGCCGCAGGACTGGCTGCTGCGCATGCGCTTAGTCACAACCGCCGTGTACTATGTGCTCACGGTAACCCTGTTTAAGGTGCTATTTCATGATGACTTGAGCAAAGTCGGCTCCTTATTGCTATTGCGGATCGCGCAATGGACATGCCTGCCTCTGCTGTTGCTATCTGGAGTCATGACTTATCAGTCATACCTGCCTTATCTTTGGGTATCGTCCGGACTGACGGTCGTTGTTTTGGTTTATTTCCTCTCACGGATTCTGCTGCAAACCCACTCCCGTGTAGCAATGTGGTTCAGTGCGTCCATCAGCATCTCTTTGATCGCCAGTTTTTCCGAGGTCATTGCTGCCGCGCTGGGAATCAAGGGCCTGATTGGATCGGTCAACTTTGTTACCGCCGCGTTGTCGTCATGCCTGTTGGCAGCCCTGGCGATTGCCGAGCACATGCGCCAGGAGCATGTACAACGCCTGGAAGTCCAGGCCGAACTGAAGCACACCTACGAGGCCATGCCCATCGGCCTTTTCACCCTCGACCTGCACGGCCGGTTTATGAGCGCCAATCCCGCCCTGCTCGGCATGTTGAGCCCGAATGTGCTGACCGACGAGGGCAATGCCTGGCCGCAGTATTTCGCCGACGGCGCCTGGACGCAGCTGCATCAAATGGTGCACAACAAGACCGAAAACGAGATGGAAATCCAGGGCAGAGCGGTGCCTGGTTTCAGTGATTCAAAACGCTTTCTCGTCAAGGCGACACTGGCCCGCGACAAGATCGAGGGCTCATTGCAGGACGTTACCGAAAAATCCAGGGTGACCGAGAAGCTGTATTTCCTGGCCAACCATGATTCACTGACCAAAGTGCTTAACCGGCGAGGTATCGAAAAGGCGCTCAACGGCGCCATCAAGAAGCTCGCCTCGGGCAATTCGCTGGCCCTGGCCTACCTGGACCTCGACCGTTTCAAGTTGATCAATGACCTGTTTGGCCACGGGGCCGGCGATGATGTGTTGCAGCAGGTGTGCCGACGCGTGTCGGACATGCTGTCGCGCGAGCTCCGGTTTGGCCGGGTTGGCGGCGACGAGTTCGTCATCATGTTTCCTGAGACACCCATCGCACTGGCCTCACTCATGTGCCGCGGCATCGTCGACAGCATTGGAACCCTGCCCTACCACGTGGGCGACAAGGCGTTTTATGTACGCGGCTCCATCGGACTTGTCGAGGTCAGCGTCGGCATGCAGTTCAACGACGCCATGTCGACCGCCGACCGCGCGTGTCGCCAGGCCAAGTCCGCCAACAATGGCGGCTTGGTGGTGTATGAAAAGCATGCCGTCGCGTTTCAGCAGCATGAAGCCGAACTCAAACTGATTGCACTGCTCGCCACCAGTTCCGCCACCGATGGCCTGTATCTTGAAATGCAGCCCATCATGTCGCTCACAAAGCCGCATGAATCGCTTAACTTTGAGGTGCTTCTGCGCATGCGCGACCCCGATGGCAAAGTGGTTCCGACAGACCGGCTGATTGCCGCAGGTGAGAACAGTGGGCGCATGGGAATGATTGACCGCTGGGTCTTGTCGACCACACTGGCCTGGATCAATACCCATCACACGCAAATGACGCGCACAAAATTCGTCTGCATGAATTTGAGCGGGGCTTCACTGAACGATGAGAAGTTCCTGCAGGACGTGTATGCCATGCTTGAACAAAACCTGCACATCGTCGGCCAGCTATGTCTTGAGATCACCGAAAGTGTGGCTCTGCACGATGTGGGAAATACCCGGCGGTTTGTCGACAAGGTGCGTGGTTACGGCGCCAAGGTAGCGCTGGACGACTTCGGCGCGGGTTATACCTCGTTCTCGTACTTGAAGGAGTTCACGGCGGATCTGCTGAAGATCGATGGCAGCTTCATCGTCAACATGAACAAGCACCCAGCCAACATCGCCATTGTTGAAGCCATCGTCAATCTGGCCAAGAATCTGGGCATGAAGGTCATTGCCGAATGGGCCGAAGACAATGCCACCGTGCAGACCCTGACCGAGCTGGGTGTCGATTACGTCCAGGGATTTGTGGTGGCCCGACCTCAGCACCCCGACAAGATTCTCTCAGCCGAGTCGTCGGCCAGCTTTATTCAGGACGTGGAGCTAGCCCAACATGTGTACCTGATTGGAAGGCCAGACCACATGCAGGCGCAAGTGGATCTGTTTTCTGAAGTGCGCGCCATCAATTTACATTGACCCCCGACGCGCGGACAGCGGCGCTTTGACTCCTGCGTTCACGAGCCCTTAGTCCACTCATGGCGTCTGCTGCAAGGACTCGGATGGTGCAAGGCAATAGCGCTGGCACCGCTTCAATTTTGATAGCTGCTCCTGCTCAGCGGGAGCGGTTCAGCGAGATGTGACCAATAAACACCAATTTTCGCGGGGGGCTTGTCAACCTAGCTTTGACATGTTGTAACTTAATGTTATATTGAACTTTGAGTCGGGTTTTCTTCTTTGGCTTGGGGAATAAAGTAAAATTTCCCGAGGTAACTTGATCTCAAATTCAAAAAAATGCACTGAACTTGTGGTTTTTTGATCCCGCTGCGTGTTTACTGTCTGACAATTTATTGGCAATAGCATCCGTAACAAATGTCCCAAGATGATCAGGATATCCGCAATCGGCTTCTGGTAGCCCGATTGCCGTCGATGCCGCAGATTCTCCTCAAGTTGATCGAATTGTGTCAGGCGGATGAAGCGGGTATGGCGGAACTCGCCAAACTGATCGCCAACGATGCGGGCATGGCCACCAAGGTCCTGAGCGTTGCCAATAGCGCCGCTTACTACCGCGGTAGCCGAAAGGTAAGTCTGGTTCAGGCGTTGAGCGTCTTGGGCGCTGACATGCTCAAGACCCTGGTCATCAGCGAGTCGGTGTTTCAGACCTTCAACGGATTCCCCCATTCCGGGAGCACGGATCTGCGTAGCTTCTGGAAGCACTCCTTGACCACCGCCGTCATGGCGCGCGAAATTTCAAAAAAAATAGGTTTTCCGCATGCCGAAGAGGCCTATCTTGCAGGTCTGCTGCATGATGTCGGGCGTTTAGCTTTACTGGCAGCCGCACCCAACGAATACAGCTTTAATTTTCTCGCGCAGGACAACGAAAGCCTTTGCGCGGTGGAGTTGAGCACTTTTCAAATTTCTCATGCCGAGGCGGGCGCCTGGTTGATCGAACGCTGGAACCTCGACTCGTTCATGGCGGACAGCATTCTCTATCACCATGAGTCCTCGGCGCGCCTTGAGACCGCCCATCCCCTGATTCGCATCGTCCATCTTGCGCATCGGCTGAGCAGCCATGAACCAGAGCGTCCCCTTTCAGAGAATATGGGTTCTCTTTGCAAGATCGAGAATGAGGATCTGTTGATCATTTGCAATGGGGCTGCGACTCAAGTGAAAAAAGCGGCTGAGTACTTGGGAATCGATTTATCGGGCGTTGATGACGGCGTGAGACCGGTGGCCAACTCACCTGCGGCGCCGGTGGTGGATCTGGTTCAGGAGCGATTGACCGAGGAAGTTCGCAACATGGCACTGGGTGCCGAGCTGGGGCAATCGTTTGCCCGCCAAAAGGGCGACGCTCAACTGCTCGACGTCGTTCGGCAAAACGCACGCATTCTTTTTAATCTGGAAGACACGATCATCTTGTTGATGAACGGGAGTGGCCAGGCGCTGGTGGGGGTTTCGTTTGGTGAGCAACGGCAACGTCTGGCGGAGTTTTCCATCGCGTTGTCGGGCGGTGGGGGTATTGCCGAATCTGCGCTGAAAAGGCGTCTGGCTTATCTCGAGCGAGATCGCGGCCGGCTTGACCTTTCTGCAGAACAATTGCTTCGTATTTTTAATGCCGAGTGTCTGGTTTGTGTGCCTATTGCAAGCAGCTCAAAGTGCCTGGGAATGCTGGTGGGCGGTGTCCCCGCATGGCGGATCGCGGAGTTGAAACGTCGCGAGAGAGCCCTGCAGCTGTTTGGAACACACGCTGCCACAGCGCTCGAAGCGGCCACCCGCGATCGCGGTGAAATTGATCAGCGTATAGCCACTTTGAAGGAAGACTATCGCGAGAGCTCCCGCAGAGTAGTACACGAGGTCAACAATCCGCTTGCGATCATCAAGAATTATCTCGGCGTACTGGACGGCAAATTGAACCGGCAAGAGCCGGTGGCGGACGAGTTGTCGATTCTCAATGAAGAGATTGACCGGGTGGGCAATATCATGAGCGAATTTGCCGGAGTCGCGCCGAAAATTCAGGATGGCGTTACCGACATCAACCGTGTCGTCAATAATCTGGTGCGCTTGTTTCGCGAAAGCAAGTTCTTGCCACCCTCGGTGCAAATTAATGCGCGCATGCCGGAGCAAGCCGCCGAGATCGACGGGTCGGCTGACAGCCTCAAACAGATTCTGGTGAATCTTCTCAAAAATGCCGTCGAGGCCTTGCCCAAGGGCGGCCACATCGAGATCAGCAACAACGGCCGGGTCCATCGTGAAGGCCGGATATTTTTCGAGTTGTGTATCAAGGATAACGGGCCTGGCATTCCAGCCGAGGTGCTGGCAAACCTATTTACCCCGGTGCGCAGTTCCAAGGTGGGTGCGAATCGTGGCATCGGTTTGAGTATTGTTCACAGCCTGGTCAAAAAACTCAACGGACTGATCAGCTGCCAAAGCACCAAGTCGGGTACGGTTTTTGACATCCTCTTGCCTGCCCGAAACGCAGTGGCTCAGGGTCTCGCGCCAGCGTTACTCAAGGATGTGGCATGAGGCCCGAATTAGAGGGGACGGCTGGCAACGGTTTGGCGCCATCGGCGTTCAGTTTCACAGCTTACGGATCGTCTGCGCCTAGCCCGGCCGAGTCGTCGGCGCGGGTGCTTCTGGTTGACGACGAACCGAGAATGCTCCGAAGCCTGAGTGAATTGCTCAAGAGCCGGGGCTTTGCCCTGACGAGTGCCGCCAGCGGCGGTGAGGCGATCCGGCATCTCAGCCAAGGTCCATTTGACCTGGTGATTTTGGACTTGCGTTTGCCGGATATCAGCGGTCATGAGATCATGGATTTCATGAACACCCAGCAAACGGGTGCCAACATGATCGTGACCAGCGGCGACTGGGGAATCGAGGCTGCAATTGGCGCGCTCAAACGCGGGGCTTACGATTACCTGCGCAAGCCCTACTCCCCGGAAGAACTGCTCAAGACGGTTGATAACGCCTTGAAACAACGCCGCTTGCAGGCTGAAAATCGGCATATCGCCTGGCAACTTGAAAGCTCCGAAAGGAAATACCGCTATTTGGTCGACAGCTCACCGGACATCATTTACACGCTTGATCACGAAGGCCGCTTTACCTTTGTCAATGACCGAGTGCATCAGTTGCTGAGTTTCAGTCGCGATGAGCTGATCGGCGAGCATTATTCTGTGCTCATTCACGACGAAGACGTGAAGCGGGCAAATTATGTTTTCAATGAAGCACGGGGCGACTATCGCCCGTCTCGAAACGTCGAGCTGCGGCTCAAGTCCCGTCATGCCGACGGTGAAGCACGCACGTTCACCCATGAGTTGATGAGGATTCCCTTCAGCACCAACGGGAAGTCACAGGAAACTGATTTAAGCCGACGTGAGCTGTTTGGCACCTACGGCGTTGCCCGTGACATCAGTGATCGAAAAAGGGCTGACGAACTGATTACCTATCAGGCCTATCACGACATTCTGACGGACCTGCCCAATCGGGTGCTGTTCAAAGACCGGTTGGGCCTGGCCGTGCTGCAGGCCAAGCGAAACGACTCTGGTCTGGCGCTCCTGTTTATCGATCTTGACCGTTTCAAGCTGGTTAACGACACGCTGGGTCACGGAATCGGCGATGAGTTACTGCAACAGACCGCCATACGCCTCAAAGCCTGCCTGCGCAGCGGCGACACGCTGGCGCGACTGGGGGGGGATGAGTTCACGGCCGTCTTGCCCGAGCTGAATGATCGACACGATGCCGTCTTGATTGCAGAAAAGTTTCTGGAGTGTTTGCGGCTGCCGTTCCAGCTCGCGGGGCAGTCTGTCCACATCTCGGCAAGTATCGGTATCGCCATTTACCCGGGCGACGGTGAATCGATCGATGAGTTGATCAGGAACTCCGATATCGCGATGTACCACACGAAGGCTGAAGGCAAGAACGGGCACTCCTTTTTTGACCGTTCAATGCTTGATGCGTCCTATCAAAAGATTGCGCTGGAGCATAGTTTGCGAATAGCACTGGAGCTTGGCGAACTGGAGATGTATTACCAGCCACAAGTGGACGTCAAGACTCGAAAAATTGTGGGTGCCGAGGCCTTGATGCGCTGGAATCATCCTGAACGCGGATTCCTCAGCGCCGGAGAATTCCTGCCATTTGCCGAGGAAAATGGACTGATTATTCCCATCAGCGATTGGATGTTGGAGGCCATCTGCCTTAACCTGCTTGCCTGGAATGCGGTCGGTGGCGAATCGGTACGGTTGTCACTGAATCTTTCCCCGCAGTACCTTGATCGCGGAGACTTTTTTGACAAGCTCAAGAATGCGCTGGGTCGCCACCACATCGCACCGTCTCAGATTGAGGTGGAGGTGACCGAAAACATCTGTATTCGCAATCCGCAGATTGCCATTGAACAACTCGACAAACTCGGTCAGCTCGGGGTCAGTGTGGCCATCGACGACTTTGGGACAGGCTATTCCTCGCTGTCTTACCTGCACCGATTCCCGATTCATACCATCAAAATCGATCGTTCGTTTGTCATGAAAATCCAGGACGACAATTCACAATTTCCGGTGGTGCTTGCGATCATCTCCATCGCAAAAGGCCTGGGTCTGAACCTCGTCGCAGAGGGTGTTGAAACCTCGGCTCAGGAACGCTACCTGGAAAATTCCGGATGCAGAACGATGCAGGGCTATCTGTATCACAAGCCCTTGCCACAAAAAAGACTGCTCGAATTGCTGCTCGAGCAGGTGAGTCTGCCGTAACGCGCGACTAATCAGCTCTCAAGGCCCGTTTCAACTCCACTCCCAGCTCCGGCTTGTGGGAAAACGGACTGGTCGGATTGCGCGCCAGCATGATGTCTTCCAGCCGGGTCTGCACCGAGCCAATCGCTTTGGGGTGACTGTAGATGTAGAACTGGTTGGCGGCAATCGCGTCGAACACTTTTTGCGCGACGTCGGCGGCACTGACTTTGCCTGAACCTACGGCCTTGTCACTCATGGCCTGCCCGATGAGCTGGCTTTTGGTGAGTTGGTCCTGAACAGAATCCGCCGGGCGATTGCGATGGCTCTGGCTGATGCCGGTCGACACAAAGAAGGGGCACAACACCGACGCACTGATTTGATCCGTGACCAGCGCCAGATCCTGATAGAGCGTCTCGCTCATGCTCACCACCGCATGTTTGCTGGCGTTGTATATGCCCATATTGGGGGCATTGAGCAGACCGGCCATGCTGGCTGTGTTGACGATGTGGCCCTGGTAGGCGGGGTCTTTTTTGGCGGCTTCGAGCATCATGGGCGTGAAGACACGCAGACCGTGGGCGACACCCATCAGGTTCACGCCAATCACCCATTCCCAGTCTTTGGCGCTGCTCTCCCAGATCAGGCCACCGGCTCCCACGCCGGCGTTGTTGAAGACAAAGTGTGGTGCGCCAAAGCGCTGTTGCACGGCCAGACCCAAAGCCTCGACCTCACTGGCCTTGGAGACGTCTAGCCGGAACGCCAGCACCTGTGCACCCGCCGCCTGCATCTCGGCTGCTGCCTTGTCGAGTGCGTCCTGCTGCACATCCGCCAGCACCAGGTTCATGCCCAGTTTGGCACCGATGCGGGCACACTCCAGGCCAAAGCCTGAACCAGCGCCGGTGAGGACGGCTGTTTTACCCTTGAAATTCGTGATCATGATGTTCCTTTTAGTGCCTGATACTGCCGTTCAGGCTTCAGCTTTTTTCAAAACGTAACCGATGCGCGGGAAATGCACATGCACCGTGCCGGCCCGCTCATCGGTGCGGCGCAGGGTGTAGTGCATACGGGTGGCGGCGATGAGTTCGCCCTCGGTCGGTTCAGGACCAAAGGTCTCGGCCGCAATGGTGACGCGGCTACCCAAGGGTATGCCGTGTTCATCCTGAAACAACTCGTTTTCAACCGTGCATGGCGTTGACTGGGCGGCAAGCGCCAGGGATTCTGCCGCACTGAACTTCTCCATGCTGCCATGGCCGAGCGCCGCCATGCGGTCCATCCAGGCCAGCACGGCCGGTGTCGCATCCAGAATGCCCGCCATTTCTGGCACCCGAACGCGCGAGAACCAGAGCGGATGGTAGGCGGCAAAATCAGCCACGGTAGGTGCCACGCTCAGCAAAAAGGCGCTGCCTTCAAGCATGTTGGCCAGGCGGCGCAAATAACTCTTGTAGGCTGCGGTGGCATCCCCCGGACGCAGGCGCGTCATGCCGGTGGTCATCTTGCCGCGGTCTTCGCCAAACGCTTTGGCCACCTCAGGCGGGGCGCCCCCAAACATATGCGCGACACCTTTCGGACTGAGGTTGTATCCCATCGCAGCCCAGAACAGTGTGGTATCGGCCCATTGTGCCGTGATGCGCGCAACGCCCTGGATGCCTTGTGGGTACAGGGTCGGCGTGGGGTTGCGTTGTTCCAAAACATCACAGATCAGTGCACTGTCGCAGTAAATATCCGCACCCATCTGCATGAATGGCGTCTTGCGATAACCGCCGGTGAGCGCCAACACATCAGGCTTGGGCATGATGTTCGGGATGATGACCGACTTCCAGGCTAGTTTTTTGTAGCCCAGAATCAACCGAATTTTTTCTGAAAACGGCGAGGTG
Source organism: Rhodoferax sp. UBA5149 (assembly GCF_002413825.1). Taxonomy (GTDB): domain Bacteria; phylum Pseudomonadota; class Gammaproteobacteria; order Burkholderiales; family Burkholderiaceae_C; genus Rhodoferax. The sequence goes on along the minus strand of NZ_DHXT01000158.1, from coordinate 16,726 downwards.
GGATAGTGATGAAGAATGATGTCAGTCATGGTGGGGTCCCAGAGTATTGATTGAGGACAGAGCTACGCTAAGCTTCGGTCTGTCCCGCAAGTTCTCAGGATAGCTTGACCAGTTGCTTGCCGAAATTCTTGCCTTTGAGCAATCCCAGGAAGGCTTCCGGCGCGGCTTCAATGCCCTGCGCAATTGACTCGCGGGCTTTGAGTTTGCCGGTGGCCACCAGGGTGCCCAGCTCTTTGAGCGCCTCGGGCCAGAACTCCATGTGTTCGCTGACGATGAATCCCTCTACCTTGAGCCGGTTGGTCAGAATCAACGCCGGATAGGCCAGCGGCATTGGCGCGCCATCGTAGCCTGCGATCATGCCGCACACGGCAATGCGGCCAAAGGCGTTCATGCGTGTCAGCACGGCGTCCAGCACCATGCCTCCCACGTTTTCAAAATAGCCATCGATACCATTCGGGCAGGCTTCCTTGAGCGCCTTGGACAGCGATGCCGCGTCCTTGTGCAGCTTGTAGTCGATGCAGGCATCAAAGCCGAGTTCTTCAACGGCATATTTGCATTTGTCGGGGCCGCCGGCAATGCCGACGGTGCGGCAGCCGCGGGCTTTGGAGAGGGCAGCAAAGGCGCTGCCCACTGCGCCGGTGGCAGCGCTCACCACCATGGTTTGACCCGCTTCGGGCGCAATAATTTTGACCAAACCGTACCAGGCGGTCACGCCGGGCATACCCACTGCACCCAGATAGGCACTCAAAGGAACGTGAGTGGTGTCCACCTTACGCAAGGCGCCCAGCTGATTCGCGTCCACCACGCTGTATTGCTGCCAGCCGCCCATGCCAACGACCTTGTCACCCACCGCAAACTTGGCATTTTTTGATTCCACCACTTCGCCCACGGTGCCGCCGCCCATGGTCTGGCCCAAGGCCTGCGGCATGGCATAGCTTTTGGCATCGTTCATACGGCCACGCATGTAGGGGTCCAGGCTCAGAAAATGGTGGCGCACCAGCACCTGGCCGTCTTGCAGCGTCGGCGTGTCGCTGATAACCAGTTTGAAATTGCTGGCAACGGCTTCGCCCACGGGGCGGTTGTCCAGATGAATCTGCTTGTTTTGGGGCATGGGAAACTCCTGATAAATATTAGTCGGTTGAAATAACGCCGGAAGTCACATTCAGCGCGTTGGCGCTTTTCGGTCCGGTGGGCAGACGTTTCACGTATTTGAAGGTGCCGGTGGCATGAGCGCAGGCGCGCCCTTCTTCATCAAAAACTGTGCCTTCGGTGAAGGCCATGGTGGCCGTGCGGTGCATCAAATGGCCTTTGCCCGTGAGCTTGCCCCGCGCCGGCTGCATGAAGCTGGTCTTCATCTCGATGGTGACCACACCCATGTCTTTTTGCATACTGCGCGCCGCCACGGCCATCGTCACGTCCAGCAAGGTCATGAGGGCGCCACCATGCGTGACAGCAAACGAATTGAGGTGCTCGGGCTTGGGGGCATAGCCCAGTTCCGATAAGCCACCGTCAAACAGTCTGAGCTCAAAGCCCAGATGATCGACAAATGGAATTGCAACGCCGAACGTCATGGCTGCCCGCCACCGGACCGCCGCCGCGCTGGGCCGCCCCAAGCAAGGCGAGCCCCCTCGGGGGGCAGCGCAGTACACGCAGTGTTCTCGAAGAGCGGCGTAGCCACAAGCGTGGGGGCCATAGTCCTAACCACCAGTCACCACACTGACACCGCCGTCCACTGCCAGCCACTGGCCCGTGATGTGCTTGCCCGCGTCGGAAGCAAACAGCACACACAAGCCCTTGAGGTCTTCGTCATCGCCGAGGCGTTTGAGCGGTGCGTGGGAGGCCAGCTTTTCCTCGCCCAGCGCCGCCAGCGTGCCCATGGTCATCTTGCTCGGGAAAAAACCGGGGCAGATGGCGTTGACGGTGATGTTGTACTTGCCCCATTCCGCGCCCAGAGTGCGGGTGAAGTTGATGACAGCGCCTTTGGAGGTGTTGTAGGCAATGGTGTTCATGCCTTCGGGGTTGCCGCCCAGACCGGCGATGGACGCCACATTGATGATGCGTCCCGAGCGGCGCGCAATCATGCTCTTTTTGGCGATGACCTGGCTCAGGATAAAGTAGCCGCGCACGTTAAGGTTCATCACCTTGTCCCACGCATCAATCGGGTGATCTTCCGCCGGGGCGCCCCAGGCGGCGCCCGCGTTGTTGACGAGAATGTCCACATCACCCATGCGTTGCAGGGTCTCGTCGGCGAGTCGATGTATCTCGGCATCTTTGGCGCAGTCGGCTGCAATCCAGCGGGCGTCGATACCGGCGGCCTGCAGTTCGGCGGTCGCCTGCTCCAGGTCTTCGGCTTTGCGCGAACTGAGCATGATCCTGGCGCCGGCTTCGCCCAGGGCGTGCGCCATCTGCAGGCCCAAGCCGCGCGAGCCGCCGGTCACCAAGGCGGTCTTGCCTTTGAGGTCAAAAAGTTGTTGGATGGTACGGGTCATGATGTCTCCTTGTGTGTGGGCAGATTTGATGGCGGATTGTGCCGCGTGCACTTGCGATTTGCGTGTCCCGCGCGTGATATCAGAAGGCCTCTTCAGGCAACGCGGCACACGTTTGATCACGACTCCCGACCACATTGAGCCAGGCCCCGATCTTGGGCAACTCGTAGTGATAGAAATAGCGTGTAGCCCCCAATCTACCTGCGGTAGAAGCTATTGATTTAGTAGCATCCAGCGTCAATGCAGCGAGCGCGACATCGAGCCAGATCCAGGCCAGCACGGTGTGACCAAAAGCCTGCATATAAGGCACGGCATTGGCCAGCGCATCGCCTGGCATTCCGGTGGACCAGGCCGCCTGAGTGGCGCCCGCCACCTGCTGCAGCGCCAGTGCCAAGGCATCGGCATACGCCGACAATTCCGGCACTTCTTTTGCTCGCCCAACCGTGGCATTGATGCGCCCGCTGAGCAGTGCCAGTCCGCGCCCGCCTTCCATCAGCACCTTGCGGCCCAACAAGTCCATGGCCTGAATGCCGTGGGCGCCTTCGTGAATCATGTTCAGGCGATTGTCACGCCAGTATTGCTCGACGGGGAAGTCACGCGTGTAACC
>NZ_DHXT01000158.1:501-13430 GCF_002413825.1 Rhodoferax sp. UBA5149 | reverse complement strand
GAGTTGGCTTCCAGGCACCATTCGCTGGGCCAGCTCTTGGCGATCGGGGTGAGCACCTCCAGCAGCAAACGAGCGTCATCCGCTGACTGGGCGTCACCGGTATGTTGCTCATCGACCAGACGGGCACAGTACAACTCCAGCGCCAGCGCGCCTTCGCAATAGGATTTTTGTGCCAGCAACATGCGTTTGATATCGGCGTGTTCGATGATGCGAACCTGCGGTTGGGAAGCGTCTTTGCCCCCGACGCCGACCGGACGCCCCTGGGGCCGGTTCTTGGCGTAATCCAGCGACGCGTAATAACCCGCCATGCCGAGCATGGTGGCCGCGATGCCGACCCCGATGCGCGCCTCGTTCATCATGTGAAACATGCAGCGCAGGCCTTCGCCCGGTTTGCCTACCAGGTAACCCACAGCGCCGGCGCCATGGCCGTCCAGGCCACCGCCCGTGCTCGACACCGGGTATTTTCCTTCGCCAAAATTCAACAGCGTGTTGGTGGTACCGCGCCAGCCCAGCTTGTGATTCAAACCGGCGAGCGCCACATCGTTGCGCTCACCAGTAAGCTCACCCGCGGTATTCACCATTTTCTTGGGCACGATGAACAGCGAGATGCCGCGGGTGCCCGCAATCAGCTTGCCATCAGGCCCCGGGATCTTGGCCAGCACCAGGTGGATGATGTTCTCGGTCAACTCGTGTTCCCCGGCCGATATCCACATCTTGTTGCCCTTGAGGCGATAGCGTGCGCCCAACGGGTCAGCCTCAGAGCCTTCTCCGTCAGGCGTTGCGCGGGTTGCGACATCCGACAGGCTGGAGCCGGCCTGAGGTTCGCTCAGGCACATGGTGCCGGACCAGCGCCCGGCAAACTCATTTTTGGAAAATACTTCTTTTTGCAGCGGCGTGCCATGCACCATCAGTAAATTGGCGTTGCCGGTCGTCAGCATGCCCGAGCCAATGCTGACCGAGGCACAGGCAAAGAATGAATTCGCCGCTGCCTCAATCGTGTAGGGCAGTTGCATGCCACCCATCTCAAAATCTTGCGCGGCACTCAACATGCCGGAATCAGCATACGCTTTTTGCGCATCATGCGTAGCCTGCGGCAAGATGACGCGTTCGCCGTCAAAGTGCGGCTCCTGCGTGTCCACCAGCCGGTTGAAAGGCGCAAATTTTTCACGGGCAATGCGTTCGCAAGTGTCCAGCACCGCATCAAAGGTCTCACGCGAATGGTCGGCAAATCGCGCACGCTCATTCAACGTTCCGGCGTTAAGCCATTGGTACAACAAAAAATCAAGGGTAGGGCGTAGTGACATGGTCGTCTCCGTTCGAAGCAAAAAAAAAGCTGAGCCGCTCACTTAAGTCGGCTCAGCCCCGGTTCATCCGGCCGCAATCGGCTAAAGGTTACAGCACTTCAAAAATGCCTGCTGCACCCATACCACCACCAATGCACATGGTGACGCAAACGCGCTTGGCCCCACGGCGTTTACCTTCGATCAAGGCGTGGCCCGTCAAGCGCTGACCGCTCACACCATAAGGATGTCCGACGGCGATGGCGCCGCCATTGACATTCAGGCGGTCGCCCGGAATGCCCAGTTTGTCGCGGCAGTAAATCACCTGCACGGCAAACGCTTCATTAAGCTCCCACAAGTCAATGTCGCTGATCTTCAGGCCCAAGCGCGCCAATACCTTGGGGATAGCGAACGCTGGGCCAATGCCCATTTCATCAGGTTCGCAACCGGCCACGGCAAAGCCGAGGAAGCGCCCCAAAGGCTTCAGGCCTTTTTTCTCCGCCAATGCTTCGTGCATCACCACCACAGCGCCGCCACCGTCCGAGAACTGGCTGGCATTGCCAGCCGTAATCAGACCGCCCGGGACCGCCGAACGCAAGCCGCTGATGCCCTCTTTGGTCGTACCCTCGCGGATGCCTTCGTCCTGGCTGACCGTGACCTTCTTGGTCGTCAGTCCCATGATCTTGTCGGCCACCCCCATGGTGACCGTGATCGGGGCAATTTCGGCGGTGAACAGGCCGGCGGCCAGCGCCGCCGAGGCTCGCTGCTGGCTGGCAGCGCCGTACTCGTCCATAGCATCGCGGCTGATGTTGTAGCGCTTGGCCACGATCTCGGCGGTTTGCAACATGTTCAGGTAAATTTCGGGCTTGTTTTTGACCAGCCACGGATCGGCCATCATGTGGGTGTTCATTTCCTGCTGCACGCAGGAGATGCTTTCCACGCCCCCGGCCACGTAAATGTCGCCTTCACCGGCAATGATGCGCTGGGAGGCCAGGGCAATGGTCTGCAAACCCGAAGAGCAAAAACGGTTGACGGTCATGCCCGACACCGTGACAGGGCAGCCAGCGCGCAGTGCGACCTGGCGTGCGATATTGGCGCCGGTGGCGCCTTCCGGCGTGGCGCAACCCATGATGACGTCGTCCACTTCACCGGCTTCAATCCCGGCTCTGGAAATAGCATGCTCGACGGCATGACCGCCCAGCGTGGCGCCGTGGGTCATATTGAAAGAACCCTTCCAGCTCTTGGCGAGCGGCGTGCGGGCGGTGGAAACAATTACAGCTGAAGTCATGTCGACATCCTTATAAAGTGTTGAGAAAGTGTTGAGGACAGAACTTGCCGCGATGCCGCAGTAGTCTGTCCCGCAAAAGTCTCAGATTAGTTAAACGTCTTGCCTTCAGCAGCCAATTTGGCCAGCAGCGGCGCGGGTTGCCAGAACTTCGCATCATCCAGCGGATTCTGGGCGAAGCGGTTCATGGCTTGCACCACATTGAACAAGCCGACCTGGTCGGCGTAGTTCATCGGGCCACCGCGGTAAATCGGGAAGCCGTAGCCCATCAGGTAGACCATGTCGATGTCGCTGGCCTTGGAGGCAATACCCTCTTCGAGAATACGGGCTGCTTCGTTGACCAGCGAATACACCAAGCGCTGCACGATCTCTTCGTCAGAAATCTTGCGCGGGGTAATACCCAGTGATTTGCGGTGCTCTTCGATCATCTTGACGACATCTTCGTTGGGGATGGCATCGCGTTTTCCCGCCACATAGTCATACCAACCCGCACCGGTCTTCTGGCCAAAGCGGCCTTTCTCGCACAGCAAATCGGCAGTTTTGCTGTATTTCATATCTGGTTTTTCCACGACGCGGCGCTTGCGAATGGCCCAACCAATGTCATTGCCGGCCAGATCGCCCATGCGGAACGGACCCATGGCAAAACCAAACTTTTCAATGGCTTTGTCCACCTGCGCGGGGGTGCAGCCTTCGTCCAGCAGAAAGCCGCCTTGACGGCCATACTGCTCAACCATGCGGTTGCCAATGAAGCCGTCGCATACGCCTGACACCACAGCCGTCTTCTTGATCTTCTTGGCGACCGCCATGACGGTGGCCATCACATCCTTGGCGGTTTTCGCGCCGCGCACCACTTCCAGCAGCTTCATCACATTGGCCGGGCTGAAGAAATGCAAGCCCACGACGTCCTCAGGGCGCTTGGTGAACGATGCAATTTTGTTCACATCCAGCGTTGACGTGTTCGACGCCAGAATCGCACCGGGCTTCATGACCCGATCCAGCTCCTTGAACACGGCTTCTTTCACGCCGAGTTCTTCAAACACGGCCTCAATCACCATGTCAGCGTCTTTGAGGTCGTCGTAGCTCAGCGTGGTGCTCAGCAGACTCATGCGCTGCTCGTACTTGTCTTGCTTGAGCTTGCCTTTTTTGACCTGTGATTCGTAATTCTTGCGGATGGTGGCAATGCCACGGTCCAGCGCGTCTTGCTTCATCTCCAGCATCTTCACCGGAATACCGACGTTCAGGAAGTTCATGGAAATACCGCCACCCATGGTGCCTGCACCAATAACCGCTACCGAGTTGATAGCACGTTGTGGCGTATCGGCGGGGACATCAGGTATTTTCGAGGCAGCACGTTCAGCCATGAAGATGTGCCGCAGTGCTTTGCTCTCGGCCGTGAACATCAGGCTGGCGAAGATGTCGCGCTCCGTGGCCATGCCGACATCGAATTTCTGTTTGGTAGCGGCTTCGACCGCATCGACGCACTTGGCCGGGGCCGGGAAGTTTTTGGACATGCCCTTGACCATGTTGCGCGCGAACTGAAAGTAAGCGTCGCCCAAGGGATGTTTGCAAGGCAGGTTGCGCACCAAGGGCATCGGCCGCGCATCAGCTACCGACCGAGCGTACGCCAACGCTTCTTCTGCCAGGGATTCCGCTGAAGCAGCCATTTTGTCAAACAGCTTCTGACCGGGCAGCATGGCCAGCATTTCGCTCTTGATCGGCTCGCCGCTGAAAATCATGTTAAGCGCCGGCTCAACACCCAGCACCCGGGGCAATCGTTGCGTACCACCGGCACCCGGAATCAAGCCCAGCTTGACCTCTGGCAGCGCCACACTGCAACCTGGCTCTGCAATGCGGTAATGGCAACCCAGTGCCAGCTCCAGCCCGCCACCCATGCAGACGGTGTGCACCGCAGCAACTACCGGCTTCGATGAATTTTCAACCGCCAGGATCACGCTCAGCAGATTGGGTTCCTGCAAAGCCTTTGGGGAACCAAATTCCTTGATGTCAGCGCCACCAGAGAAGGCTTTGCCGGCGCCGGTGATGACGACGGCCTTTACAGCGACATCGGCATTGGCTTTGGCCAAGCCGTCTGTAATGCCCAAACGCGTGGCGAAACCCAAGCCATTGACGGGTGGGTTGTTGAGCGTTATCACGGCGATATCGCCATGCACTTTGTATTCAGCGGTCATGCTTGCAGTCCTCAGAAGTGAAAATAGAACGATCGTTCGCTTTTTTGATTGTAAGAGCTATATCCAGCAGTTCAAACCGCCTGGGTCCCGGTTTTGTCACAGGTGGGACAAGGCGTTCAGACTTCCAGCCATTCCTTGCGGGTGTAGCTGTCATGGCGCAGTTCATCCGGGCTACCCGAGAACACAATACTGCCATGGCCCATGACCAGACAGCGGTCTGAAATATCCATGGCAATAGTCAGTTTTTGTTCGATCAGCAACACGGAAATACCACGCTTTTTGAGTTCCTTCAGGTACTCCGCCACCAGCTCGACAATTTTGGGTGCCAGTCCTTCGGTGGGCTCGTCAATGATGATGAGGTCCGGGTCCCCCATGAGCGTACGGCACAGCGTGAGCATCTGCTGCTCGCCGCCCGACATCACGCCCGCCTCCGTGTGCTGTCGCTCCTTGAGCCGCGGAAACATCTGGTACATATCGTCAAACGACCAGCGCCCGGCCTTGCGGGCATTTTTCTGCCCCAGATACAGATTCTGTTCAACCGTGAGATTGGGGAAAATATCACGTCTTTCGGGCACATAACCAATGCCCAAATGCGCAATCTCATAGGTCTTTTTGCCCAGTATTTCCTGCCCTTTCCAGAGCAGGGAACCGTGACAATCGACCAGGCCCATGATGGCCTTGGCGGTCGTCGAACGGCCCGAACCGTTGCGCCCCAGCAGCGCAACGATCTCGCCAGGATGCACCTCGAAGTGAACGCCGTGCAGCACATGGCTCTTGCCGTAAAACCCATGCAAGTTTTCAATTTTCAACATGATCAGTGCCCCCCCGCCTGCGAATCGGCGACCGAAGACCCAAGGTAGGCCTCTTGCACTCTCTGGTTGCCGCGCACAGCGTCGGGTGTGTCGTAGGCGAGTAATTCACCGTACACGATCACGGCAATCTTGTCTGCCAAGCCGAACACCACCCCCATGTCGTGCTCCACGGTCAAAAGAGTTTTGCCCACGGTCACATCCTTGATCAGCTTGATGAAGCGGCTGGTCTCTGACTTGCTCATGCCGGCGGTCGGTTCATCCAGCAGGATGACGTTGGCGCCACCCGCGATGGTGATACCAATCTCCAGCGCACGTTGCTCAGCATAGGTCAGGTTCATGGCCAGGACGTCACGTTTTTTGTCAAGCTGGACCATGTCCATCAATTCATCTGCCCGTTCATTCGCATCATCCAGGCCCGCCAAAAACTTCAGGAATGTGTACTTGTAGCCCAAGCTCCAAAGTACCCCGCACCTCAGATTCTCAAAAACACTGAGGTTCGGAAAAATATTGGTAATCTGGAAACTGCGGCTCAAACCCATCCGATTGATCTCGAACGGTTTTTTTCCATTGAGACTTTGCCCATTGAGCAACACATCCCCGCTAGTGGGCTCAAAGCGACCGCTGATCAGGTTGAACAAGGTCGATTTTCCTGCGCCGTTCGGGCCGATGATGCCGACACGTTCGCCGGCCGGAATCGCCACATTGATCCCGCGAATGATTTCCGTCTTGCCAAAGCTCTTGCGCAAGTCTTTTAATTCAAGCGCAAAAGTCATAGCGCATCCCTCCGTTTAATTTCTTTTTCAATGCTTTCCTGAATCTGGCCCCATTCGCTTGCGAATTTTCGGCGACAGACTTCGAACAGTCCCAGCCCCGTCAAGCTCACAACGATGGCGCCTAACCAGCTGTTCAGGCTCTTCGTGTCAAGGGTGCCGCCCATGAACGACAACTCGGGCCCGAGTGCTGCGTTCAGTTGCATGTGGTAAGTCATCTCGATCATCGCGGCAACGCCAATAAGCACCACCAGCGCCGTCAGCGCAAGTGACAAATACCTTACCAAAAGTTTTCGCAGATGACCGAATGCCGCCACCCGCAAGTTCATCATGATCAGGGAAGCCACGCCGCCCGGCGCGTACATCACCATGAACAAGAAAACCAAACCCAGGTACAGCAGCCAGGCCTTCGTGAATTCGGACAACAGGACAAACGCGAGCACCATGAGAACGGCACCGATGATGGGCCCGAAGAAAAAGGTCGAACCACCCAGAAATGTGAACAACAGGTAGGCACCCGAACGGTAGCCACTGACCACTTCCGAGGTGACGATTTCAAAATTCAAGGCCGCCAGACCACCGGAAATACCGGCGAAAAAAGCAGCCACGATGAAAGCGAAATATCGGACTTTCTGAGTGTCATAACCCACGAACGCAACGCGTTCGGGGTTGTCACGAACCGCGTTCAGCATGCGTCCCAATGGGGTGCGGGTGAATGCAAACATCAGGCCGGTACACACAAAGGTATAGATGGCAATCAGGTAGTACAACTGAATCTGCGGACCGTAAGTGATTCCCAAGACCTTAAAGCCAGTCACGCGGTTACCTGAAACGCCGCCCTCGCCTCCAAAGAATTCCGGAAACATCAAGGACATGGCCCACACCAATTCACCAATACCCATGGTAATCATCGCAAACGGTGTCGCCGCTTTCTTGGTAGTCACCCAGCCCAGAATGACGGCGACCACCATGCTGGCAAGCCCGCCCACAATGGGGATCAAGCTAACCGGCAAGGGCAGTCCACCGGTCACCAGATTCAGGGTGTGAATGGCCAGAAACGAGCCCATTCCGGAATAAACCGCATGGCCAAAGCTCAACATGCCACCCTGCCCCAGCAGTATGTTGTAGCTGAGGCATACGATGATGGAAATACCCATTTGACTGAGCATGGTCTGGCTCAAGCTGCTGGTAAACAGCAAAGGCGCCACCAATAAAATCACCGCAAATGAGGTCCAGACAATGGTGCGACCGATATTGAACGGCTTGAACTGATAAACATTGCTACTCATGAATCAGCCCTCCCGCGTGCCGAGCAGGCCCCTAGGCCGGAAAATAAGGATTAACACCAGAAACAGATAGGGCAGGATGGGAGCCACCTGACTGAGCTTGAGCTTTAACAGCGCATAGCCAAATGTCGAGGGCGCCAGCACCACCCCAACCGTGTCAAATGCTGACAGCAAAGAAGCATCAATGGCCACTGCAAATGTCTGAAGAACACCAATGATGAGAGAAGCCAGAAAAGCACCCGCGAGGGAGCCCATGCCACCCACCACGACCACCACGAAAATAACGCCTCCTACCGAGAACGCCATGCTTGGCTCGGTAACAAATGCATTGCCGCCAATGACACCGGCCAAACCGGCCAGCGCACACCCCCCCCCAAACACCAGCATGAAGACGCGTGGCACGTTGTGCCCCAAAGCCTCAACCGTCTCGGGATGCGTCAAGGCGGCCTGAATGACCAGACCGATCCGGGTTCGGGTGAGCAACAGCCAGATGGCAATCAACATGAGAATCGCCACCCCCATCATGAAGGCCCGGTACGTCGGGAATTGGGTACCAAAGAGGGTAAACAGGGGACCATCCAGAGCCACCGGCACCCGGTAGTCCACGGAACTGCGTCCCCATATCAGTTGCACCAATTCGAGAATGATGTAACTCAGGCCGAAGGTGATGAGAAGTTCGGGAACGTGTCCGAATTTGTGCACCCGACGCAGGCAATACCGCTCGAATGCAGCCCCCAGCAGACCCACCAACAAAGGCGCCAACAGCAAGGCCGGCCAAAACCCAAGGACGGAGGTCACGGTGTAGGCAAAGTAGGCGCCCACCATGTAGAAAGAAGCGTGGGCGAAGTTGAGAACGCCCATCATGCTGAAGATCAGCGTCAGCCCGGAACTCAGCATGAACAGCAGCAGGCCGTAGCTGATGCCGTTCAGCAGTGAAATAGTGTAGAACTCCATGGCGTACTCGTGAAGTAGTAAAAAAGTCAAAGCAACAAGCGCAAATGACCGATGCGAAAAAAAACGCCGGGGTAACGACAACGTCACCCGGCGTTCGACGTGACCGGCTTTAGCCCGGACGCTTCATCTGACAGCTGGTGGGCGTACTGGCCACATATGCCTCAATGTATTTGACAGGCGCAAAAGTGTAGCCGGTTTTTTCCACGCTATAAGGGTTCTTCTTGTCCACCTTTTGCCATTTGGAGATATATAGCCCCTGTTGCATCTGGTGATCGGATTTGCGCATTTCGGACTCGCCATTGAAACCCTGGAACTTCAGCCCCTCCATGGCAGCCGCCACCTTGACCGGGTCGGTGGATTTGGCCTTGGCCATGGCTTCACTCAACAACACCAGGCCGTTGTAAATGGAGAAGGTATAAAAATCGTCGCCGAACTTCATCTGGAAGTCGTGCATTAATTTGCCCATGATCCCGGTGTAATTGGAGTGGTTGTACGCGATCTGATAAACCTCGCTTTCACCGCCTGCTGCCAGAGCGGTGGGCGTGCCCGACACACCAGCATAGTAGGTATACATCGGCAGCTTGAGCCCAGCTTCATTCATGGCCTTGACGAACAGCGTCAGGTCCTGACCCCAATTGCCAGTGACGATGGTGTCGGCACCCGACGCCTTGATCTTGGCGACGTAAGGCGCAAAGTCCTTGACCTGTCCCATCGGCACGAGGTCTTCGCCGATGATCTTGGCATCAGGCCGTTTGCGGGCCATGCCCTCCTTGAAATACTTGGCAACCTGCTGTCCGTGTGAGTAATTCTGATTAAACAGGTATATCTTTTTGACACTGGGCTTGTCCTTCATGAAGCTGGTCAACGCTTCCATCTTTTGGGAGGTGTCAGCATCCAGCCGGAAGTGCCAGTAGTTGCATTTCTCGTTGGTCAAAGCCGGATCGACCGCAGCGTAATTCAGGTAGACGACCTCTTTGCCCGGATTGCGTTCGTTGTACTTGGCTACGGCATCGGACAAGGCCAGTGCCGCGCCGGATCCGTTGCCTTGCGCGATGTAACGAAAGCCCTGGTCGACCGCTGCCTTGAAGGTTGAGAGTGCTTCTTGTGGCGAACCTTTGCTGTCCATGCCGACGATTTCAAATTTCACGCCAGCGGGGTTCCTAACGCCGTTCGCAGGGTCGGCAAGAAATTGCCAATTTTTCAGCTGGTTGCCGCCGACATTGGCCATCGGCCCGGACAGGCCCTCGATCATGGCAATTCTGACGGTTTCACCCTTTTGGGCAAACGCGCCACTGACGCACAAAAAGGCAGCAGTAGCCGCAACAACTTTCATCGAAAAGGTCATAAAAGATCTCCTGAGTTTCAATAAATCAACAAGCTCTCAGCGTACAAGTAATTGTGCGCTGCAGCACGAGGGTTTTCCAGTAGGGTGTATCACCCATGTGACTCGATAGGCATGAACATAGGTAAGCTGTTCATGCCCCAACCCTTAAACGTCCAAGGGGTGCGTCAAAGGGAGCGCCAGCGCCACCGGGTTTAGCCCGGACGCTTCATCTGGCAGCTGGTCGGCGTGCTGGCAACGTAAGGATCCATCTGCTTGACAGGCGCAAATGTGTAACCCGTATTCTCAACACTGTATGGGTTTTTCTTGTCGACTTTTTGCCACTTGGTCACAAACATGGTCTGCTGCAACTGGTGATCGCTCTTGCGCATGGTCACCTCACCCGCAAAGCTCTTGACCGTCAAACCCTCCAGAGCGGCCGCTACTTTGACCGGATCGATGGACTTCGCTTTGGCAATCGCAGCACCCATCAATTCGATACCGTTATAAGTGGCAAACGTGTAGTAGTCGTCATTGAACTTCTTTTTGAACTCGGTCTCCATCTTCCCGATCTCGCCTGGCTGATTGGAATGCCCATACGCAATCACGTAAACCTCGCTGTCGCCACCGGCGGCCAGCGCGGTAGGCGTACCAGTGACCCCCGCGTAATAGGTATACATGGGAATCTTGAGGCCGGCGTCATTGAGCGCCTTGACCAGCAGCGTCAAATCCGCGCCCCAGTTGCCGGTGACGATGGCATCGGCGCCGGACTGCTTGATCTTGGCAACATAGGGCGCAAAGTCCTTGACCTGACCGATCGGATGAAGATCATCACCCACGATTTTCACATCCGGGCGCTTGCGGGCAATATCTTCCTTGAAATACTTGGAGACCTGCTGACCGTGTGAGTAGTTCTGATTCAGCAAGTACACCTTCTTGACGCTCGGCTGGTCCTTCATGAAAGTGGTCAAGGCCTCCATCTTCATGGTGGTATCGGCGTCCAGACGGAAATGCCAGTACTCGCACTTCTCGTTGGTCAAGGCCGGATCTACCGCTGCGTAATTGAGGTATAGCACCTCCTTGCCAGGGTTTCGTTCATTGAACTTGGTCACCGCGTCAGAGATCGCCATGGCAGCACCCGAGCCGTTGCCTTGCGTGACATAGCGAAAGCCCTGGTCGATGGCTGCCTTGAGCGAATTCAGACTTTCTTGCGGTGAACCCTTATTGTCAAAGCCAGTCACCTCAAACTTCACACCCGCCGGATTCTTCTTACCAGCGAAGTGCTCCGCAGCAAACTGCCAGCTTTTGAGCTGGTTTTGCCCCACATTGGCGAACGGCCCCGAAAGTGGATCGATAAAGGCAATTTTGACCGTTTCACCACTTTGGGCAAACGCGCCGCCGACGCACAAAACGGCAACGCTAGCTGCAACAAACTTCATCGTAAATTTCATTAAAAATCTCCTAAGTTTCTGACAATAAACACACGCCAAGCTTACAAGTTTTATTGCATTGCATCACGAGGGGTTTCCCGTAGCCTGAATCAACCACAAACACCTCATGCAGCCCGGCACGATGCGGGCCTGCAACTCCTGTTGACGTGATCGCCCTGATCAGGCATCAGGCATCAGGCAGTTTGTAATCCTTGAGCAACTCACGCAGTTTTGTCTTCTGCATCTTGCCCGTGCCACCCAGGGGAATCGCGTCGACAAACACGACGTCGTCCGGAATCTGAAATTTGGCCGTTTTTCCTTCATAAAACTTGAGGAGCTCATCACGCGACACCTCTGCGCCCGGCTTCTTCATCACCGCGATGATGGGCCGCTCATCCCACTTTGGATGCTTCATGCCAATGCACGCCGCCATCGCCACGGCGGGATGGGCCATGGCAATGTTCTCCACGTCGATGGAGCTGATCCATTCGCCGCCGGATTTGATGACGTCTTTGCTGCGGTCGGTGATTTGCATGTAGCCGTCCGCGTCGATCGTGGCCACGTCGCCGGTCGGGAACCAGCCGTCTATCAGCGGCGCGCCACCCTCCCCTTTGAAATACTCGCTGATGATCCACGGCCCCTTGACCAGCAGGTCACCATAGGCCTTGCCGTCCCAGGGCAGTTCATGGCCGTCGCCATCGACGATCTTCATGTCGACCCCGAAAATTCCCCGTCCCTGCTTAAGCCGGACTTTCATTTTTTCCTCGGGCGCCATGGCAAGATGCTTGTTCTTGAGGGTACAGACCGTACCCAGCGGCGACATCTCCGTCATGCCCCAGGCGTGCAGCACCTCCACCCCGTAGACGTCGTTGAACGCCGTGATCATGGCGGGTGGGCAGGCCGAGCCACCGATCACTGTGCGTTTGAGCGTCGTGAAGCGCAAGCCCCCCGCCTGCATGTGACCCAGCATCATTTGCCATACGGTCGGAACACCGGCCGCGAAAGACACACGCTCGGTCTCGATCAAGTCGTAAATCGATTTGCCGTCCATGGCCGGCCCGGGAAACACCAGTTTGGCACCCGTCATGGCGGCGGAGTAGGGCAAACCCCAGGCGTTGACATGGAACATGGGCACCACCGGCAACACAGTGTCGCGCGCGCTCATGCTCAAGGCGTCCGGCAAGGCACCTGACAGGGCGTGCAGCATGGTCGAACGGTGGCTGTACAAGGCCGCTTTGGGGTTGCCGGTCGTGCCACTGGTGTAGCACATGCTGCTGGCTGAATTTTCATCAAACGACGGCCACTGGTAGTTGCTGGATTGCGCACCAATCCAGGCTTCGTAGCTGACCAGGCCAGGAATGCCGGTGTCAGCAGGCAATTTGCCCACATCACACAGCGCCACAAAGTGTTTGATGGTGGTGCAACGGCTGTGGATCAGTTTGACGATGGGCAGAAAACTCATGTCAAAGCAAAGCACCGAGTCTTCGGCGTGGTTGGCAATCCAGACAATTTGATCCGGGTGCAGGCGCGGATTGAGGGTATGCAACACACGGCCCGAACCGCTCACGCCAAAATACAACTCCAGGTGCCGGTAGCCGTTCC
>NZ_DHXT01000158.1:0-268 GCF_002413825.1 Rhodoferax sp. UBA5149 | reverse complement strand
AGGTGCCGGTAGCCGTTCCATGCGAGTGTGGCCACCCGGTCGCTAAAGGGCAGTTTCAAACCATCCAGCGCGTTGGCCACCTGGCGTGCACGTCTTGCCACATCCTTGTAGGTGTAGCGATGAATATCACCTTCCACCCGTCGCGACACGATCTCGCCTTCGCCATGGTGGCGTTCGGCAAACTCGATCAGCGACGAAATCAACAATTGGTGGCTTTGCATCAACCCAAGCATGAAAGAACTCCTGAAAAAATAATAAATCTGAAACC
>NZ_DHXT01000218.1:11062-11189 GCF_002413825.1 Rhodoferax sp. UBA5149 | reverse complement strand
GAAAGGGGGCTGGGGGGATAGGGGGGGAAGAGACTCCGGCGCGAGTGAGTGGGGGAAACAAACCCATCACCCGGTGCGGTTGAAAAGAGGACCGGAGAATAGAGGGGAATTAAGAACCCGCCACCTT
>NZ_DHXT01000218.1:10608-10793 GCF_002413825.1 Rhodoferax sp. UBA5149 | reverse complement strand
GGGAATTAAGAACCCGCCACCTTCATCCGATTCACCAGAATCGAGCCCACCGTCTTGGCGCCGTAGTTGTAGGTATCCGCCCCCACCGCCTGAATGCCCTTGAGCATGGCTTTCATGTTGCCCGCAATGGTGATCTCATGGACCGGGTACGCAATGCGACCTTTCTCCACCCAGAAGCCGCTGGC
>NZ_DHXT01000218.1:0-10386 GCF_002413825.1 Rhodoferax sp. UBA5149 | reverse complement strand
GCGCCGCGCGAGTAGTCGCCGGTGACGTAGTTCACGCCGCTGCCCATCAGCTCGGTGACGAACAAGCCGGTACCCAGTTTTTCCAGCATGGCATCCAGATCATCCCCGGGTCGCGTCAGGCGCGACGTCAAGATCAGGTTGTGCGAGCCACCGGCATTGCCGGTGGTCTTCATGCCGAGCTTGCGGGCTGAGTAGCTGCCCAGAAAATAACCCTGCACGCGCCCGGCCTCCACCACCTGGCGTGCTTTGACCTTGACGCCCTCGTCGTCGAACGGCGAGCTGCCTTTGCCGCGTTTGACAAACGGGTCTTCCGTGAGGTCAATGTGCTTGGGCAGCACCTGCTCGCCCAGCGAATCCAGCAAGAACGAGCTCTTGCGGTACAGGGCCCCGCCGCTGATGGCCTGCACAAAACTGCCCAGCAGACCCGCAGCCAGCGGTGACTCAAACAGAATTGGACATTCGGTTGTGGCAATCTTGCGGGAATTCAGACGACTCAAGGCACGCTCTGCGGCGTAGCGTCCAACAGACTCGGGCGAGGCCAGATCATCGGCGTTGCGCATTGAGCTGTACCAGGCATCGCGCTGCATGTCGTTGCCCTTGCCCGCAATGGGCGACACCGACAGGGAGTGGCGCGAACTGGCATAGCCGCCCCGGAAGCCCCGCGTGTGGGCGCTGAAAAAATGCGATTGCTGGGCCGACACGCTCGCGCCCTCGCTATTGCTGATGCGTTTGTCGGCCTGCAGCGCCGCCGCTTCACCGACCATGGCCAGCTGGGCCGCCTGTTCGCTGTCGACGGCCCAAGGGAAAAAAAGATCCAGGTCGGTGCGCTGTTTGGACGGCTGCGCCACGTCTTTGACATCCGGCAAAGCGGCAAAAGGGTCTGCCGCCGTGAAGCGCGCGATATCATACGCCGCCTGCACCGTTTGTTGAATGGCGGCTTTGGAAAAGTCCGAGGTGCTGGCGTTGCCCCGGCGTTTGCCGAGGTAGACCGTGACGCCCAGTGACTTGTCGCGGTTACGTTCCACATTTTCCAGTTCGCCCTTGCGAACGGAAACGCTCAGGCCGCAGCCCTCGGACGCCTCGGCGCCGGCGTCGGTGGCGCCCAGTTTTTTGGCGTGCGCCAGGGCGGCGTCGACCAGTTCTTCAAAGTAGGGGCGGCTGTAGCTGAAGCCGTTGTCAGCGCGGGGCTGGGCGGGGGGCGTATTGGGTTTCTTCATATCGGAGGCTATGATACTTGGCTCTGCGGAACTCTGTGTCCGCCTCTCCCCCCATTTCTCCTACCATGTCACGCAAACTCAAAAAAGGCTATTTCGTCAAGGGTGTGTTCGTCGCCGAAGGCAGCGAGCTCGACCTGGAGCTCAAGCGCGAACTCAAGGGCACCGACGAGCAAAGCCGCACCGACCTGAAACGCGAAAGCACCGAACTGCAAAAGCTCGGCGAAGACCTGCTCACGCTGCGGGCCGACCTGATGGCCCGGCTGGACTTGACCGACAAGCTCAAGGATGCCGTGGCAGAGGCCAAGCGCATCACCAACTTCGAAGGCAAGCGCCGCCAGATGCAGTTCATCGGCAAGCTGATGCGGCTGGTCGATCCCGCGGTACTGGAGACGGTGCGCGCCGCGCTGACCGAGCAACACAGTGGCTCCGCGCACGAAAACCTTGTTTTGCACCTGGCCGAGACCTGGCGTGATCGCCTGGTTGCCAATGAAGAGGCTTTTGGCGAGTGGATCATCAAGTGCCCCGGCACCGATGCGCAACAACTGCGCGCCCTGATTCGCCAGGCGCGAAAAGACGCCAAGCCCGAGAAACCGGGCGCGGCGGTACGCCATGGCCGCGCCTATCGGGACATCTTTCAGATCGTGCGCGAGCAATTGGGTGCCAAGGACGAGGCGGGTGAAGCGTCATGAATGCCACCGCAAGCCCAGCCTTCGACAGCGTCAAGATTGGCATCGTCTCCATCAGCGACCGGGCTTCGAGCGGCGTGTATGTCGACAAAGGCTTGCCCGCCCTGCAGGACTGGCTGACCCGCGCCCTGAAAAACCCGCTGCAGTTTGAGCCCAGGCTGATCCCGGACGAACAGGCCGTCATCAGCGCCACCCTGATTGAACTGGTGGAGGCCGGTTGCGCACTGGTCCTGACCACCGGCGGCACGGGTCCGGCCCGGCGCGATGTCACGCCCGAAGCCACCTTGGCTGTCGCGCACAAAGAAATGCCGGGTTTTGGCGAGCAGATGCGCCAGATCAGCCTGAAGTTTGTGCCGACCGCGATTCTGTCGCGCCAGATGGCGGTGATTCGCGACCAGTCGCTGATCATCAACCTGCCGGGGCAACCGAAGTCGATTCAGGAAACACTGGAAGGTCTGCGCGACAGCAACGGTGAGTCGGTGATGGCCGGTATCTTTGCGGCCGTGCCCTACTGCATTGACCTGATTGGCGGACCCTACCTGGACACCGTTGAGTCGGTGTGCAAGGCGTTCCGGCCCAAAGCGGCGATTCGGCCCAGCCCGTCTTCGGACTGACTTATTCCATTTCCAATTCGATGCGAGATTAGGCGCACCGCTGCAGACAGCACTTTAGTGCGGCAAGGCGGGGCAACGACATATCGAATTGAATTGGGAATGGAACTACTTGCCGACGAGCTGGTTGAGCTTGTCGGCCTCAAAGTGCTCGTTGCGGGCGGCGTCGCCCGGCACGCAATTGGTGGCCGACCGATTGGCCTGCAAAGTGTCGATGGCCTTCCACAGCAGCGCAATCTGGTGTTCCTGCGACGATGCGTTGTCAATCAGGCCTCGCATGGCCTGGCTCAAGGGGTCGTCTTCCTGGGTGATGCCGTAAGCCGCGAACTTCTTCTCCGGCGACGTCACGTCGGCGCTTTCACCGGCCTTGGACGGAATGATGCGCGCCGGAATACCGACGGCCGTGGCGCCAGCCGGCACCGGCTTGATCACCACCGCATTGCTGCCGATCTTGGCACCGTCGCCCACCACGAAACCGCCCAATACCTTGGCACCCGCGCTCACGACCACGTCGCGCCCCAGCGTGGGGTGGCGCTTGACACCCTTGTACAGCGAGGTGCCGCCCAGCGTGACGCCCTGGTAAATGGTGCAGCCGTCACCAATTTCGGCCGTCTCCCCCACCACCACGCCCATGGCATGGTCAAAGAACACCCGCTCGCCAATCTTGGCACCGGGATGGATTTCAATGCCGGTGAGGAAGCGCGCGACATGGGAAATAAAGCGGCCCAGCCACTTGAAGCCATGGCGCCAGCACCAATGGGCGCGCCGGTGCAGCACCAGCGCGTGCAGACCGGGGTAACAGGTGAGCACCTCCCAGGTGCTGCGCGCCGCCGGGTCGCGGTCAAGAATGCATTGAATGTCGGAACGTAGTCGTGAAAACATCGTGCAAGTCTAGCCTTCCGCGGGTGCCGCCGCTGTCGGCAGGGGTTTGGCCTGCGAAGCGGTCTGGTCCATCATTTTGGCGATGCCCCGTAGAATATGAATTTCCTCCTGCGTGACGCCGGCCCGGTTGAACAGCTGGTTCAGACGCGGCATCAATTTTTTGGGTGCCAGCGGGTCCAGAAAGCCGATGGCAATCAGGGACCGTTCCCAATGCGCCAGCATGCCCGCCACCTGCTGGGCATCGGCCAGCACGGGCACGGCTGTCGCCTCCTGCACGGCGTAGGCGCCCAGGGCCAGGCGCCACTCGTAAGCAATCACCTGCAAGGCCGCCCCCAGGTTGAGGGAACCAAACTTGGGGTTGCTCGGAATGCTCAGACAGGCGTGGCAGCGGTAAACGTCTTCATTGCTCATGCCAAAACGCTCGCAACCGAACAGGAACGCGATCCCCTGCTGCGCCGCAAGGTCCCCAGTCGGTATTGCATCCTCCTCGGACTTATAAGATAAATCAGCCTCCAGCCCCCGTGGAACATGCGCGAGCAGCTCCTTTTTCGATAGCATATCGAAATGCTCACGGGGCGTCACCGTGGGCGGGCCAAAGTCGCGCGGCGTCATGGCGGTGGCGCACAGATGGGTCATGCCCACCAGCGCTTCGTCCAGCGTGGCGACAATGCGGGCGTTTTTGAGCACATCGAGCGCCCCGCTGGCGCGCTGGATGGTCTCTTCGCGGTTGAGCACATTGGCCCAGCGCGGCGCCACCAGCACCAGGTCATCGAAGCCCATGGTTTTCATGGCGCGGGCCGCGGCCCCCACATTGCCAGCGTGGCTGGTGTTGATCAGGATAAAACGTGTTTGCATGAACTCGAAAATCGGGAAAATCGCCGGGACGGGTAAAATCGCCCTATTGTCGCTGCCCGCATCGCCTTGCAGTCCCGTCCCGATCTTGAAAAAATTTATGGCATCCCCCAATCTGCATCCCATGATCAATGTGGCCGTCAAGGCCGCCCGCACCGCTGGCTCCATCATCAACCGCGCCGCGCTTGATGTCGAATCGGTTCGCATCTCGCAAAAACTGGTCAATGACTTCGTCACCGAAGTCGATCAGGCCGCCGAGCTGGCCATTATCGAGACGCTGCTCACCGCCTACCCGGGTCACGGCATCTGGGCTGAGGAATCAGGTCGGGAACACGGTGCCAAAGACTCGGAATTCGTCTGGATCATCGACCCGCTGGACGGCACCACCAACTTCATCCACGGCCTGCCCGTCTACTGCGTCAGCATTGCGCTGGCGGTCAAGGGCAAGATCGAGCAGGCCGTCATTTATGACCCCAGCCGCAACGACCTGTTCACCGCCACCAAGGGGCGTGGCGCTTACCTGAACGACCGCCGCCTGCGCGTCTCCAAGCGCATCCGCCTGCAGGAGTGCCTGATTTCCACCGGCTTCCCGTTCCGTCCGGAAGACGACTTCAACACCTACCTGAAGATGATGGGCGACGTGATGCAGAAGACGGCCGGCCTGCGCCGCCCGGGCGCCGCGGCCTTGGATCTGGCTTATGTCGCGGCCGGTTTCACCGATGGATTTTTTGAAACCGGCTTGCAGGCCTGGGACATGGCCGCGGGCTCCTTGCTGGTGACCGAAGCCGGCGGCCTGGTGGGCAATTTCACGGGCGAGCCGGATTTCCTGGAACAACAGGAATGCATGGCCGGCAACCCGCGAGTGTATGGGCAGCTGGTCGGCATTCTGGGCAAATACAGCAAGTTTGCCAGCGCTGGCGAAAAAGCCGGTTTGCGCCAGGCGGCGCAGGCCCCTGCAAGCGACGCGGCGACCACCGCCAGCACGGACGGCGCAAGCGATAGCGTCACCCATGCGGCCAGCAACACGGCCACCAACACGACGACTGACGCGCCGTTCTAAAACCACGGTAGCGTCGCCACGGGGGCGCTACGACCTGGGCGACAGGTCGCCCAACTGCAGTTGCGCTATCGGCACCGGTTTGCCAAACAAATAGCCCTGAAACAGGGTGCATCCGTTTTTCAACAGAAACTCGCGCTGGCCGGCGGTTTCCACGCCTTCCGCCACCACCGAGAAACCCAGGCTTTGCCCCAAGGCCAGCACGGTGCGGGCAATGGCGGCGTCGTTCGGGTCGGTCAACACATCGCGCACAAACGACTGGTCAATCTTGAGCTGTTGCAGCGGCAACAGCTTGAGGTAGGACAAGGACGAATAGCCGGTCCCAAAATCGTCCAGCGAGAACCTCACGCCCACCGCCTGCAGCTCGGTCATCTTCAGAATAGCGTCCTGGGTGTCGTTGAGCAAAAGACTCTCCGTCAACTCCAGCTTCAATCGTTGCGGGTTGGCCCCGGTCTGGCGCAACAAGGCCAGCACCTGCTGCACAAACTCCGGGTGCCGGAACTGGCGGGCGCTCACGTTCACCGCCATAGTCAGACCCGCCGTGGACGCCTGTGCCGACCAGCGCACCAGTTGCAGGCAGGCGACCTCCAACACCCACTGCCCCAGCGGCAAGATGAGCCCGGTTTGCTCTGCCATGGGAATGAACTCGGCGGGCGGCACCAGGCCGCGCTGCGGATGTTGCCAGCGCACCAGCGCTTCCACGCCCACCACCTGCGCGTCGGCATCGACCACCGGTTGGTAGAACAACACCAGCTCGTGGCGCCGCAGTCCGTGGCGCAGCTCCAGCTCCAGCGCGGTGCGCTGGGCTACCAGCGCCTGCATCGCCGGGTCGAAAAAACGCAGCGTATTGCGCCCGGCCGACTTCGACTCGTACATCGCCAGATCGGCCTGTTTGAGCAATTCATCCAGGCTTTGACGGTGGTCTTCGAACAGAGTGACGCCAATGCTGGGCGTACTGTGGTGTTCCAGGGTCCCCAACAGATACACGTGATTCAAGCGTTCAAGAATTTTCTTGCCGACCTGCTCCACTTGAGCGGTGGCGCCAGCCACGTGGCTGTCAAGGCTTTGCAGCATCACGACAAACTCGTCGCCGCCCAGACGCGCCACGGTATCGGCCTCGCGGACACTGGCCACCAGACGCTGCGCCACCTGCGTGAGCAGCAAGTCGCCGACGTCATGGCCCTGCGTATCGTTGAGGTCCTTGAAGTTATCCAGGTCAATAAACAGCAACGCACCGGTCGATTTTTCGCGCCCGCTGGTCGCCAGCGCCTGCTGCAGGCGGTCCATCAGCAAACGGCGGTTGGGCAAACCCGTGAGCACATCGTAAAACGCCAGTCGCTCAATTTCGTCTTCGGCCCGTTTACGACCTGTGACGTTGCGCCCAATGCCCCGGTAACCCTTGAATACGCCTTCCGAATCAAAAATCGGCTCACCGCTGACGGACATCCAGTAGTTGCGCCCTTGGGCGTCGGTATCCAGCAATTCCAGATCACGGAAGGTTATGTGCGCCTCCAGTACCACCCGGTGGGCCTCCCAATCGGCCTCGGTCAGGTTCAACGCGCCCACCTCCCAGCGCGTCTTCCCGACCCGATCCACCGGCGTCATGCTCACGGCACGGCTTTCAAAGCGCACAAACCTCATTTGGGCGTCCTGCTCCCAGTACCAGTCGGACGACAGCGCCGTCAAGGCGCGAAAACGCGCCTCGCTGTCACGCAGGCCTTCTTCGGCTTGTTTACGCGCGGTGATGTCGGCGGTAAAGCCGTTCCACAGCACGGCGCCATCCGGCTCGCGTTCGGGTACGGCCTGCCCCTGCACCCAACGCACTTCACCGTCAGCAAAGCGCAGGCGATATTCATGGTTCCAGAGCGTGAGATCCCGCGCGGAAGTCCTGATCGAGGCAATGAATTCTTCCAGATCGTCCGGGTGGTGCAGCTTCAGCGTACAGGATGCATCCTGCAGAATTTCTTCAGGCGTCACGCCCCGGTACAGCTCGCGCACGGGATCGCTGATGTACAAGAACTCGTACGATCGATCGGACTTCAGCCGCAACTGAAACATCACGCCGGGCGCGCGGCTGGTGATTTTCTGAATAAACCCAAGCTTTTCCTGCAGGGCCAGGGTGGCTTCGCGTTCATTCGTGATGTCTTGCACCACGCCAAAGTCGATCGCCTCGGCACCATCTTCCGACCAGAGTTGCATGCGCGAACGCAACCAGTGCACCCGTCCATCCGGATGATGCCATCGGTACTCCACCATGGCGCCATCCACCTTGACACGAGCCTCTTCGAACTTTTTTAAATCGTCCGAATGAATGCCGCTGCGCCCGGCCAACTTGTCCAGAACAGTCCCGGGTTCAAGCCCGGCCACCCCGTACAAACCATTGGACCAACGCAAGCTACCACTCACAGCGCTGGACGTCCAGTAGCCCACGGAAGCGAGGTTCTCCATCGACTCGAACAGCCGAATCTGCTGATTGAGCCGGTTGTTGGTGGCCTTCAAAAGCTGTTCGCTGGCCAGCAACGCGGCCTGTGCCGCTCGCTCGACGGTCACGTCTTTAAGATAGCTCAAAAAATAGGCGGTGCCACCGATCTCGATACGGGAAGCATTGAGCTGCAGAATGAGTTTCTCCCCATCCGACCTGACGAACGGCACATCAAGATTGCGCAGGCGCCCCGACTCCCGCATGGGGCCCACCGCTGCATCACGATGCGCTCTATTGGTCCAAAACCCAATCTCGATCGTGGTTCGCCCCAATACGTCCTGCAGCGACAGACCCGTGAGGCGGGACCATTCTTCATTGACATCCACGTACACGGCATCACTTTCACGACTCAGCGAAATGGCCACGGGGCTCTGACTGAACACGACCGCCAGCTGTTCCTGCGAGCGCATGCTCATGATTTTGGATTCGAAAGCGCCGGAACTGTCCCAGAACTTCGCCACCACCCGACCCGGTGCCAGCTGAAACGCAAAAAAATTGAAGGCTTTCCCCAAAAACAGGCCCTCGCCGAGCAGGCTGCGAGGCCCCAGCACGCCACCGTGTCGCGCCACCCGGCGCAAGCCAGCCTCTATATTGGTGACGTGCAATCCAGGAAACAAAGCAAGTAAGGATTCCCCGACAACCGGTGCGCAGGCTTTGCCCAGGAGTTGATCCGCCATGGCGTCGGCATGGATGAACACGAGACGATCGTCCTCACGCAGCTCGAACTCAAGTTTTCCCATCAACGACCCCGACGCATCGGCGACCGATTGCAAACGATGCTGCGCATCCCGCAATTCCTCGCGCAGGCGCTGGACTTCCTCTAACAGATTCACCGGGACATAACTCATTTCTGGACAGACATCAGCGTGACATTACTCGAAAGCGGGATTGTGACGCAAGCGGGTTTCCCCACGGATAGCCGCCCAAGGATGCGTATCATCCTCGACTACGCGCAGCAGGAAGCCCTCCATTTTGAAAGAAAGAACCCCGCCCCCCATGTCAGCCCTCCCGGTCGACGGTCACACCCCCATGATGGCCCAGTACCTCGGCCTCAAAGCCGACTACCCCGACACCCTGCTGCTGTACCGCATGGGTGATTTCTACGAGCTGTTTTTTGCCGACGCCGAGAAAGCCGCGCGCCTGCTCAACATCACCCTGACCCAGCGCGGCCAATCGGCCGGGCAGCCGGTGGTGATGGCGGGCGTGCCGTTTCACTCGGTGGACACCTATCTGGCCCGGCTCATCAAGCTGGGCGAATCGGTGGCGATTTGTGAGCAGATGGGTGAACCCACGGGCAAAGGCCCGGTGGAACGCAAGGTGGTGCGCGTGGTCACGCCCGGCACGCTGACCGACATGGAGTTGCTGAGCGACAAGACCGAGTCGCTGTTGCTGGCTGTACACCAAGGCTCGCGCAACAGTTGTGGCCTGGCCTGGCTGAGCCTGACGCAGGGCGAGGTGCATCTGGCCGAGTGCAGCCCTGACGAGCTGGCGGAGTGGGTGGCGCGCATCAGTCCTGGCGAGCTTTTGTTCAGCGCCGGGGCGACGCCAGCGTTTGAGGCGCGCTTGCGCGGGCTGCAGGCGCCCGCTGCGATGTCCCTCACCGTGCGGCCCGACTGGCAGTTCGACCCTGCCCTGGGCGAGCGCACGCTGCTCAAGCAGCTCCAGGCGGCGACGCTGGCCACCTGGCAGGCGCAAGACCTGCCGCAGGCCCACGCGGCGGCGGCCGCACTGCTGGGCTACGCCGAGCACACCCAAGGGCGCGCTCTGACCCACGTGCACGGCGTACGGGTGCAGCGCAACGACGAACTGATTGACCTGCCGCAAACCACCCGGCGCAACCTGGAGCTCACGCAGACCCTGCGCGGCGATGACAAGCCCACCTTGTTTTCGCTACTGGACAGCTGCATGACCGGCATGGGCAGCCGCCTGTTGAAAAACTGGCTGCTGGCGCCCCGGCGCGACCGCAGCGAGGCGCAGCAACGCCTTGACGCCATCACCGCGCTACGCACCGGGCCCTGGGACCGCCTGCGTGAGCAACTCAAGGGCAGCACCGATGTGGAACGCATCACGGCCCGCATCGCGCTGCGCCAGGTGCGTCCGCGTGAACTCGTCGCCTTGCAGCTGACGCTACAAAAAACAGAGCTGCTCGCGCCCGTTCTACGGGGGCTAGAGGCCTATTTGACTCAAATCTCTGGACACTTGCTGCCGCCCGACGGTTGTGCCGGGCTGTTGGCTCGCGCCATCGATCCCGAACCCGCCGCCCTGGTGCGCGATGGCGGCGTCATCGCCACCGGTTTTGACGCCGAGCTGGACGAGCTGCGCGCCATCCAGACCAACTGCGACAGCTTTCTGCTTGACCTTGAGGTGCGCGAAAAAGCCCGCACCGGCATTGCCAACCTGCGCGTGCAGTTCAACAAGGTGCATGGCTTTTTCATCGAGGTCACGCAAGGGCAGATCGACAAAGTGCCCGACGACTACCGCCGCCGCCAGACCCTCAAGAATGCCGAGCGCTTCATCACCCCCGAGCTCAAAGCCTTTGAAGACAAGGCCCTCAGTGCACAAGAACGCGCCCTTACCCGTGAAAAATGGCTGTACGAGC
>NZ_DHXT01000039.1:803-4065 GCF_002413825.1 Rhodoferax sp. UBA5149 | reverse complement strand
CCGGCAAAGCGCCAGGCTTCACGACCGTTCAGGCTGCCCGATTCCGGGAAGCCGGCATTGGTGGAACCCATGTTCAGCGAGCGCAGGTTGTTGGCCGCCATGTAGGTGCTGATACTGGTGGGCAGGAAGGCGTTATCGGCCTGGATGGTGATGCCGCCGACCTGCGGGGGCTGCTGATAGATGCTGAAGCCCTTGTAGCGGCTGATCGAGCCTTCGGCCCAGGCCTCGACATCCGGGAAGATGTTGTAGCTCACCCGGCTGTAGATGGCCTCGCGCACTTCGCCGGCCGCCAAGGTGCTGGTGCCACCATAATTGGCCTGGGTGACGGCAGTATCGCCACCGATCATCCACGGGCCCGTAGTGGCGCCATAGTTGAGGTTGTTCACGGTGCCGTTCAAGCCGAAATAGGTGCCCTTGAGCAATGTCGAGGAGGCGCCGGCGGTTGTGGTGGAGTTGATGACCAGACCGCCTGGGGTCACCTGGCTGGCGCCGACGCCGGACGTGTACAGGTAATATGGGGCGCCGTTGCTCGTGGTTGCGTTGCCGACATAGGCCGGATTGATGACCTTGAAAAAGCCCGACTGGTTCCAGCTGGGGTTGTAATCCTTGGGCGTAACCTTGACCTGGTCCCATTCGCCGCTGACGATGAAATGGCCCCTGCCGCCGTCAAAGTCGGTGCCAAAGGTGCCGGCGACCTTGTAGGCCGGCTGCAAGCCGGCATCGGTCTCGCCATACTCCACGGCAGACTTGAAGCCGGTATATTCCTTATCAAGGATGAAGTTGACCACGCCGCCGACCGCGTCGGAGCCATAGTCGGCGGACGCGCCGCCGGTGACCACGTCCACCCGCTTCACGAGCTGCTGGGGAATGGTGTTGATGTCGGTATCGCCGGTCACGGCCGAGGCCGGGGTACGGTGCCCGTTCAGCAGGATCAAGGTGCGGTTGATACCCAGGGAGCGCAGGTTCAATGCGTTGATGCCGGCCAGGCCGTTGGAAAGCGAACCGGACGAGGTGTTGGGTGTTTCGCTGCCGATGAAGCTGGGAAGCTTGTTGACGAAGTCGGCGAGGTTCTGGGGCGCCTGGGCCTCGATCTGCTCGGAACCAACCACGGTTACGGGTGTCGGAGCGCTGTAGCCGTCGCGAACGACGCGCGTACCGGTCACGGAGACCGATTCCACAGAGGCGTCATTTTGCGCCACCTCCTGCGCCATTGCCGGCCCCATCAGACAGAGGGCCGCGGCGCTGGTTAATGCGTACATCCTGACGCGGCTGGCGCGAAAGGAAACGGTGACCCCGAAATTACCCATTGAAACTCCCCATCTAAAAAGAACTGCTATTCCGGCAGCGCTTCCCCCCTGGGAGATTTTATTTTTGGGTTGGAATAATTTTGTGCGATTGCTGTCTATTTGGCAGTCAATGCGCACATTTTATCGGCGGACTCCTCTTGAGATCGCCTGCACGGCGTTTGGCCGCACACACGATGACGCGTAACCGCGCCGGTACAAAAAATCGCGAACCCCCTAATTTCATTGCTGTTTGACGATCATCACCGTCTTGGTGTCTGCACCTTCAGCACAAGAACCGTAACAGAAACGTCATTGCGGTTCTCGTCAATTTCGGGCAGCGTTTCCATCAGTTGGTTTGCTTTCATGCGGCATCGGAGAACTTTGTGATGAATTCCAACTCTCTCACGCTCGATGCGACAGATTATCGAATCTTGCGCGAGCTCTGCACGGACGGCCGCGCCGCGGATGTCCTGCTGGGAGAGCGGATCAACCTGTCCTCGACCGCCGTCGCCCGTCGCCGCAAAATCCTGGAAGAAAGCGGCGTCATCGCCGGCTACAACGCCAATATCAACATGTTTTCGCTGGGTTTTACCGGCGTGGTGATGGTGGCGATCGAGCTCAGCTCACAGGCCGAGCATGTGCTGGTCGAGTTCGAACGGGAGGTCGTAAAATGTCCTTCCATCTCCTATTGCGGCTTTGTTTCGGGCGACACCGACTTCTTCATCATGATCCACGTCAATTCCTTCGACGATTACGACCGCATCTATCGCAAGGAATTGTCCAACCTGCCGCATGTGGCCAAGATCCGGTCCAGCTTCGTGCTGCGCGAAGTGGCAAGGCGGGTGACGCCACCGGTGGTGTTCGAAGGTCAGAACCGGCCCAAGTGAGGCATCCAGGTGAGCGCGCCACGCATGTTATATAGAGTAGGCGCGCTACTAGCGGCCCTGGCGCTCGCGATGCCGGCGGCACAGGCCGCGCCCCGCAAGCTGCTGGTCATTTCGGTGGACGGGCTGGACTGGCGCTATATCCGAGACCGCGACGCGCTGGGTTTGAAGATTCCCAATATCCGCCGCCTGCTGGCCAAGTCGCAGGTCGCGGACGGCGTTACCGGCGTCTGGCCGACCATCACCCTGGCCATCGCATACCACCATGCTGACGGGCGCTCGCCCCGATCAGCACGGCATCCTGGCGAATGCCAGCGGCCCGCCCGACCCGGCGCTAAGTTATTGGTCGGCGACCAAGATCAAGGTGCGCACCCTGACCCAGTGCCTTGCCGATGCCGGGCGCACAATCGGCGCGGTCAACTGGCCGGTGACGGTAGATGCGAAGATCAACTGGAACCTGCCCGAGGTTTATGCCAGGCGGCTGGGGGATTCCTCTGACATGGAGACGGTGAACCATTTCGGCACGCCCGGCCTGGTGGACGAGATCGCGCGCACCTATCCGTCCTTCCCGCAGCAGTGGCTGGACGACCGGTCGCGCACCCTGGCCACGATTTTCCTGCTGAAGCAGAAACGGCCGGGCCTGGTGTTGTTGCACCTGGCCGAACTGGATTCCGAGGCGCACGAGGAAGGCCCCTTTGTGCCGCACGTCAATGCGGTGGTGGAGCGTTCAGACGAACTGATCGGCGACATCGTGAAGGCGCTGCCGAAGAATTACGACCTGGCGGTGGTTTCCGATCACGGGTTCGAGCGGGTCGACCATAGCGCCAACCTGAAAATCATGGCGGCGGCAGACGGCATTGCTGGCGACATGACGATCCAGGGCGGACTTGTAACGACGGGCGATGCCGGGATCGCAGCGTGGCTGCGTGGCCTTTCCGGCAAGGGCGATGTCGGGCGCGAGATCCCGCCGGCCGAGCTGGCGCGTTATGCCCCGCAATTGTCCGGCACCGCGTTCGAACCCGCGCCGCATGTGATGTTCGGAGCGGCCACAGACGGCGATGCCCGCAGCCCGTCCAAGAACAAGGGCAATCA
>NZ_DHXT01000039.1:0-506 GCF_002413825.1 Rhodoferax sp. UBA5149 | reverse complement strand
ATCTTGTGCGGCTGGTCGGCGTCCTGGCCCAGGCGGCGCTTCTTGTCGGCCTCATAATCCTGATAGTTGCCCTCGAACCATTCCACGTGGCTGTCGCCCTCAAAGGCCAGCATGTGGGTGGCGATGCGGTCCAGGAACCAGCGGTCATGGCTGATGATCATGGCGCAGCCGGCAAATTCCTCCAGCGCCGATTCCAGCGCGCGCAGGGTGTCGACGTCCAGGTCGTTGGTGGGTTCGTCCAGCAGCAGCAGGTTGGCGCCGGACTTCAGCATCTTGGCCAGATGGACGCGGTTGCGTTCGCCGCCCGAAAGCTGGCCGACCTTCTTCTGCTGGTCGCCGCCCTTGAAGGCGAAGGCGCCGGTATAGGCGCGTGCGTTCATCTTGGTCTTGCCGAACTCGATGATGTCGGTGCCGCCGGAAATTTCCTCATACACCGTCTTGTTGGCATCCAAGGCATCGCGCGACTGGTCGACATATCCGAGCTGCACGGTGGAGCCGATTTTCAG
>NZ_DHXT01000199.1:451-27194 GCF_002413825.1 Rhodoferax sp. UBA5149 | reverse complement strand
TGCCCGCCCGGCGCCATCGACGAGCGTCTCGCCCGTTCCTGGCAACGCAGCTTGGCCGCGGGCCTGCTGCCCATGGGCAGGCTAAGCAACACCGAGCACAGCAGTGGCGGCGATTTGCGCCACGCCTTGGCACGCAACCACGACTTGCTCGCGCACTCCCGCCCGGTGATGGAATACCTGTTTGAGCAGGTACGGCACAGCCAGAGCGTGGTCATTCTGGCCGACAACCGGGGTACGCTGATGCACACGCTGGGCGACCCCTATTTTCTGGACAAGGCCGAACGCGTGGCGCTCTCCTGCGGAGCCTCATGGCACGAGGAGCATCGCGGCACGAATGCCATCGGCACCGCGCTGGCGGAAGCCAGTGGGGTCGAAATCCACGGCTCCGAGCACTTTCTGGAGCGCAACGGTTTCCTGACCTGCGCCGCTGCTCCCATCATGTCGGCCAGTGGCGAGCTCTTGGGCATCCTCGACATCTCGGGCGAGCAGCGCAGCGGACATCCGCATACGCTGGGGCTGGTCAGCACGGCGGCGCGCATGATTGAAAACGGTTTGGTCATCGCCAGCTGTCGGCGCCACATTCGTCTGCACCTGCATGCCCACCCCGAAGGCATTGGTTCCGTGGCCGAAGGCATCATTGCCCTTTCGGACGACGGCTGGATCGTCGGCGCCAACCGCACCGGCCTGGCCTTGCTTCGCCTGAGAGCGACGGATCTGGGCGCGACTCTGCTGGAGAGCGCCATCGACGTGCGTCTGGACGAGCTGCGCTCGCGCCACAAGCGTCGCCCCAACCAGCCCACGCAGATCCACCTGCACGACGGCACCATGCTCTTTGTGCAGTTGCATATGGATCAACTGGCACTGCCCGCGGCTGCGCCGTCCAGTACCGATCCACTGAAGTCCACACCCCCTGATGCCCTGAGCCGCCTGGATACCGGCGACCTGCGCTGGCGCAGCGCAGCCGACAAGGCCCGACGCATCGTGGACAAGCCTATCTCGCTGCTGCTTCAGGGTGAATCGGGTGTTGGCAAGGAACTTTTTGCGCGCGCCACGCACGACAGCGGCCCGCGGCGCGACGGGCCGTTCGTGGCCATTAACTGCTCCGCCATGCCAGAAAACCTGATCGAGGCCGAGCTGTTCGGCTACGCGCCGGGTGCCTTCACGGGCGCGCGACGCGAAGGCAGCCCCGGTCGCTTGCGCGAAGCGCATGGCGGCACGCTTTTTCTCGATGAAATCGGTGACATGCCGCTGGGCATGCAGACCCGCCTGCTGCGCGTGCTGCAGGAGCGCCAGGTCACCCCGCTGGGCGGGGCGCGGCCGGTGGATGTTGATTTCGCACTGATCTGCGCCACCCACCGCAAACTGCGCGAGGAAGCCGACAAGGGAAGCTTTCGCAGCGACCTTTATTACCGAATCAACGGGCTCACGGTCCAACTGCCGGCCCTGCGTGAGCGCACCGATTTTCAGCTGCTGACCGAGCGCGTGCTGAGCAGTATCAACCCGGATCGCGACATTCATCTCGTGCCCGATCTGCTGGCGCGCTTGAGCCGCTATCCCTGGCCCGGCAATATGCGCCAATACGCCAGCGTGCTGCGCACCGCGAGCGCCATGCTGGGCCCGGACGAGGACTGCATCGACTGGCAGCATCTGCCGGATGACATGGCCGAAGAACTCACAGCGCTGCCGCGAAGGACTTTGCCATCAGCCGCAGAGGGCGCGCCGCAAAACCTCGAAGAACTCTCCCGTTCTGCCATTCGGCAAGCGCTGGAAAACAGCCGCGGCAATATCTCCCAAGCGGCCCGAAGTCTCGGCATCAGTCGGCAAACGTTGTACCGAAAGATCAACGTTTGAGCGGACGTCAATGCTTCGCTCACGGTCGCTGAGAAATCCACGCACGACAGGGGGACGCTGATTTGAATCCTGAGTTGCTATTGAAAATATAGCGGAATACGCATAGTGGACGGGGGCTAGAGGCTGATTTATCTTAAACCACTGCCAGTCCTTGTGCTACTCAGATCAGTTGCTGTTGCAGCGAGGCGCCCGCCAATGGCCGCAGTCGGGCGTAGTCCAGCAACTCCGCCAATCGCGCGCCTTTGGCCTGCCACTCGATCACCACGTTTTCCGCCAGCAGCACGTAATGCCAGGGCGCGCCGCCGCGCTGCTCAGCACTCAGACCGTTGATGCGCTCGCACCAGGCCAGCGCGGCTTTCAGCTTGCGCTGCACATTGGGGTGAATGGTTTGCTGCTGTGCCTTGGTTTCCACCAGGTACACCGCATCGGTCGTACGCACCAGAAAATCGGGTGAATAGAACGCGGGTAAGCCGTCGTCTTTGACATAACGCAGCCGGGCAAAAGTGTGGCGGTTTTCGCTGATTTTGCAAAACGCCTCAACCAGCGTGTCAGCCTGCGCCCAGTGAATGAATGCCCGCTCCAGCCCGCCATTGCGCGCGGGCCACGCCAGCCGGGTGTAGATGCATTTGCTCACCTCCACTGAATGGCTCTCGCGCATCATCAGGCGCGGCACTTCGCTCAAACGGCGTAAATGCACCTCGGTTTGCCCAGTGGAGTGCTTTTTTTCCGACTCCAAAAGTGCCACGGCAAACACCTTGGTGATGTGATCCACCACGGGTTGCAGCAGCAACACACGCCAGTTTTCGCCCTCCATCGGGTTGAACGCCGCGTCAAACAACTGCGTCCAGATGTAGTCGTCCAGCCAGCCGGTCAACTCGGCCGTATTCACTTGCAAGTAAGGCTTGGCCAGATGCGTCGCCACCTTATTGCCTTTGGGGACAGGCTCACTCAGTGCCTGGCTGATGCGCCGCGTCAAACGTGACAAATATTCGTTGTAGCCGCCCACGTTCATCACCGCGCCATCCACCCGGTAGTCGCCAAACAGCGTGGCGCTTTGCAGGTCTTGCGAGATGAAAGTGTCGCCCTTGCCCAGCAGCCCGGTGAGTTGCGCCACCGTCATGGCGTTGAAAGCGGGCAGGGCGGTGAGGTCCAGCGTGTGATGGTCCCGCACCTCGTCAGCTTCTTGCAGAATGAATGGAATGCCAAAGTCAAACGCCTCGTAGCCCTCGCGCAGTTCGGCAGCGATGACGTCGCCAGTGCTCGACGTGTCGTCCATGTCGTCACCCGTCGTGCCGGCCAGCCCTTCCTTGATCTACTCGTCGTAAAACGACTGAAAGGCCGGGTGTTCCACGATGGACAGCACGTCCAGCAGACTGCCCGGCTCCTGGCCGGCGTTGATGCGCTCGCGGTTTTCGCGTTTCAGGTCGGTGTATTCGTCGTCGCGCCACATCAGCCGCAGGCCGCGCCCAATGGTCTGCTCCAGCAGAATCTGCGCTTGCGAACTGCGTAGCGGCACGATGACGCAAATGTTGTTCACGTCAAAGCCCTCACGCAGCATCAGCACGCTGACGATGACACGTGGTGTGGCGTGCTGGTCCACGCTGAACAGGCGCTGGCGCACCGGCGCCCAGTCCTTCTCGCCCAGTTCGGCCTTCTTGCCGGAGTCGATCAGCATGACTTCGTCTTCGTTCAGGCCTTCCTGATCCTGCAAAAAAGTGGCGACCAGCGGCGACACCGTGGTGTCCTCGCACACCACCAGCATCTTGGGGTGGCGCGACGGGTCGATCCGGGCAAAGTCAGTTTCCAGCTTGCGCAGCTTTTTCAGGCCGGCACGCAGCATCACCCGCTGGCCTTCGCTCAAAGCCGGGTTGCCCTGCTCGTCGCGCTCGGCTTTGAACTCCAAAGGCAGCGCGCCAATCTCCTTGCGCCGGTCCAGTACCAGTGACTTGACCAGCCCGGCGCGCATGGCGCTTTTCAGGTCAAAGTCCGTGACGATGTGCGGGAAGTACACCTTGCGCTTGGTTTTTCCGGCGCCCACGTCGTTATAAGGCGTGGCTGAAAAATCCACCTGTACGAAGCGCCGCCCCTTGGTTTCGGCAATGCGCGACAGGCTTTTTTGCCATTCCACCTCGGTGCTTTCCCCTTCGCGCTTGAACTCGTGAATGTGGTGCGCCTCGTCGTTGAACACCATCAGCTCGGGCAGTCCCGCCAGAAATTCCAGCACATTGCCGCGTGCGTAGCGCCGGTCCAGCACGTCCAGGCTGTTGCCGGTGGCGCGGCCGGGGGTGAGCGGCAGCACGGCGTTGATCACCTGCTGTGGCTCAAGCGGCGCGCCCAAGGCTTCTACTTCTTCCACCTCATCGGCGGTGTCACCCTCATTCAACAGGTGCCAGTTGGTGATGGCGATCATGCCGTTGCCGGTAGCTTTCAGGCCAATCTCATTCTTGTTGCATACGTTACCGCGCACAAAGGCGAACACCGCATCGCGGTGGGCATCGGGCATGAACAGGTCGGCAAACCGGTCCATGTCGGACGTGGCGAAATCCCGCGAGCCATTGCCGTTCTCAATCAGCTTGCCGCAAAACGCGTCCAGCAGCCGCTCATAAACAATCAACCCCGGCGCCACCACCATGAACTGGCGCGTGAAGCGCGCGTCGTCAATGCCTTCAGCCAGCGCCGCCGTTTTGTTGAGCATTTGCCAGATCAGCAGCGCCTGCAACACCCAGGTTTTTCCGGTGCCGGTGGCCATCTTGAAGCAGTATTTGGGGTGCGCATGTTTGGCCTGCGCCACATCAAACAGGCGCGTGCCGGTCAGCAAGGCATCGGGCGCGCAGCTTCGGTACAGGTCCAGCAGCGTCCAGTTTTCATGATCTTTCCCCAAAACTTCGTGCGCCACGATGGCGTTCAGAATCGCCTGCCTCTGCCCCGCATGAAAGTTCAGCCCGCTGCGCGCCAGCACCATGTCCTCGCCAAACCACCACAGCAGCAGCTCGGCGGTGGTGGGTGTCACCAGCTCCAGAATGTCGGCGGAACCGGACTCCAGGCCCAGGCACAGCTGGTTGGTTTTGGCGGTGAGGCCGATGGAGAGGGCGAGTTGGTTGTCTGCTGCGGTCATGGCCGTTCCTACTTGTGAGATGCATTGCCCGTTGCTACAGTCAGGGCATCATGAAAAATATGAATTTGAGTAATGGCTTGCCAGCCATTCACCCCGGTGAATTTCTGTGCGAAATGCTCAGAGATATGGTGCTGACGCAGGCGGCTTTTGCCGATGCCATCGGCATTTCCGCCACCCGCGTGTCGCGCCTGCTCAAAGGCCAACGGCCCATCACAGCTGAATTGGCGTTGCGGCTGGGACTGGCGCTGAGTCAAACCCCGCAGTACTGGCTTAACCTTCAAGCAGCCTACGATTTGAAGATGGCTCAGGTGGAGTTGAAAGACAGTTTGCTCGCGGTGCGAACGCTGGCTGTGGTCTGAAGCCATGACCAGCCCTATTCCCGTTGATCCAGATGACCCCAGCACTTGGGGCGATTTCACGCCATCCACGAAACGACTAAACGATTTGATCGGTGTAAATCCGAAACCCCGCCGCCTGACATCTGAAGAGATTGATTTGTTGCGTAAAAGCAAGCAAGAAATCCAAAGGCGGTGGGAATACTTTTGCACTGAAATACCAGAGTCGTAGCCAATCCGCTCAGAGTGTTGTGTCGCGTGATTTTTGTGTTGACTCCTCCGCAGTGCCTCTGAGTGCAGTCAGTGCAAATTCCAGAGCGCGGATCATCGTGTCCAGTTCAGAATCGCCACCCAAAGTGATCGCGATTTCCGTTGGGCTTTCAAACGTATTTTCGTTGCCATCCTCATCTACAACGGTCACGTTCCAAACCGTCCCTCCGCCATCGGCGATGCTGACGAATGTCCGGCTACCACTGCCACTGTCGCCGCCTTTTGGTCCATTGGTTCCCGCCTCGACCTCCAGTTGACTGACGCCACCTATCGTTTGTGATGTCGTTTTGATTGAGATAGTTTTTTTCATGGTTTCTCCAAGGTTGAAATGACTTCGGCTTCAAATCCAAACACATCGACCACGCGCACGCAGACTTTGCGTGGACCGGGTTTTGTGGCGGTCGTGACCACCGCCTGCGTCACCACCCGTAGCGCATCGGCGTCATTCGCGGTGTTGCCCCGGTAGTCTTGCCAGACTGAGCGGAACACCCGGCCGTCGTAGTCCGGGTCCACCGCCCAGTATTCGATCAGCGCCAGCGGCTCCTGGTTGATGACGGCTTGCAGCTTGAGGCGGTTGGCGTCATCCAGGTTGATGGCTTCGGGCGACAGCAATACGTAGTTCTTGAGTTTGACGGTCAACGTTTCCTGTTCGCCTTCCGCCTTGCGCTCAATCGGGTGAATCGTCAAATATTGCAACGAAGAAAACCGCACCTGCCCGCGCAGCTTGTCGATGCCGCCTTTTTTCTTCAGCCGGTCCATCAGGTCGGGCGGAATTACCAGCACTTCGAGCCGACTGTCGTTCAGTGCGGTGATGGTTTCGCCAATCGAGGGCTCGAAGTTCCAGCCCAGCACCACGACCCGGTCCCAGCCGCCCATCAGGTTGTCGCGCTGCGCAATCGCCTTTTTGAGCGTGGCCGCGCCGGTGAGCTTGTTGGGTGAATCGGCCAGCACCAGCGTCTTGCTGCTCTTGCCCGCGCCAAAGGCCATTCCCGCGATCTGCCCCAGGTTGCGCTGCGGGTTGACGTCGGGCGGCAGCGGCAGCGCGCCGTAGAGCGACAGCACGATTTGCGACAGGTCGCCAATGCGAAAGTCCCGCCCCAGCATGGCCTTGGCGGCCTCGACCTGGTAGTCGCCGATGGCCTGGTACAGAAAAGGCTTGGCGTCCTGGTCGATTAGCCGCTTGCGCATGATCATGCAGGCCGGTTTGCCGAGGTCGGTGGTGATCCAGCGGCGGCCGAGTTTTTCGGCGACGGCAGCGGTGGTGCCGGAGCCACCGTTGAAATCGGCGACAAGGCCTCCTTCGGGGCAGGATGCTGCAATAATTCGCTCAATGAGTCTTTCAGGCTTTTGTGTCGTGTAGTTTCGAGATTCTTTTGCGGAGTTATTTATCTTGTCGATCTTCCAAATATCATCGACAACCTTGCCTCTGGTTAGGGACTCTTCAAGGTAAATGATGGTCTGTCTTTGCCCACCATCCCGAGTGTCAAGTGTGTATTCCCGCCCAGATTCGTCGGTGTACAGCTTTTGCTTTCGGTTGGCGAGATACTCTTCTTTTGATCCATAAGGTTCTGCGAATGACTGGAAAAACTGTGATTCCGACTTTCCGTAAAAGAAGATCGTGTCATGTCTTTTTTCAAACGAATTCAGTAAAGTTTTGTTCCAGCCGCTGTAGTGCCAGATCAGTTCGTTGCGAAAACAACCTTTTCCAAAAACCTCATCCAGCACCAGCTTCACGTAATGCCCCACATGCCAATCCAGATGCACATAGATCGAGCCGGTGTCCGCCAGCAACTCGCGCATCAAAATCAACCGGGGCGTGATCATGGCGAGGTAGGAGGCGGTGCCGTCGCTCCAGGTGTCAGAGTAGGCAAACTGCTCGATGACGGTGGGCTTTTGCTCCAGCTCCACGCCGGGTAACGTGACCTTGGTGCGGTAGTCGGCCTTGCTGTCAAACGGCGGGTCGATGTAAATCAAATCCACTTTGCCGCGCAGTGAGGGCGTGTTCTCATCGCCCGCCAGCAGAGCCGCCATGGCCAGCAGGTTGTCGCCGTAAATCAGGCGATTGACCCAGGCGTCATCGTGGTTGACATGTCGTGCCTGCCGGTTTTGCGCCGTCACCCAGTCCTGCACGGCTGAATCCTTGGCGGGTAGCACCACTTCACGGATTTGCAGTGACACGCGGTGGCGACTCTCAATGCCCTCCAGGATTTTTTCAGCTTCTTTGCGGCCATTGGCCACGATGTCGGGGAGTTGTTCGAGCAGGGATTTGGGCATGTGAGTAAGAAATCAACCAATGGTTGAAGAATGAAATCAAGTGGTTGTTGAAATCATTATCAACTGAAAGTTGATCTTTTCCTCAAGTGATCAATAGCGTGTGGTTGATGAACGAAAAAATAGAATTCAGCAACCGTCTACGTGATGCCATGGTCAAGGCGGGGTATGTTGCGAGTCCATCTGTGCTGGAGCACGAGTTCAATTTACGCTGGTACGGACGATCTATCAGCAATCAAGCTGCGTGGGGTTGGCTCAACAATCGTTCTATTCCGACCCAGGAAAAACTGCAGGTGCTGGCCGAATGGTTGAAGGTGGAGCCGCAGGTTCTGCGTTTTGGCGAGGCTGTGCGCACCTCCATCCAGCAACAAAAACAGCGCTGGGACGAAGGCGTGGGCTACCTGGAGCGCGAAACTTTCGACGCCTTCCTCAAGCTGCCAGCCCCCCAACGCAAGATCATCCGCGAAGTGATCCTGACTTTCGCCAAGGTGCATGGCGACGCTGAGGTGCCGGATACGCCGGGCAAGGATTGACTGACGATCAGTCCGTGTACGGCTGGAGGTTGCTCAATGGATGAAAACGACCAACAGCAGTGAACTAAATGACAACCTCGGTTGCGTGGGTACAACAATAAGATTATCCCAGCGGACTTCTTTGTTCGATTCCAGCGTAATGAGGCCAGATTGAGTCGGGACTACATTAATGAGTAATGGGCTGCGGAGGCATCCCGGCGCAAAGGTAGCAGGCTGCAAATTAGCGGTTTATAGTGTTTTGCCATCTGAAATAAACTGACTGGAGTCAAATTTGCAGCACGAATCCAAAAAGCACCACTACGTTCCGCAATCACTTCTGAAATACTTTAGTACCGATAGAACCCGTAACCAGATTTATGTTTTTGACAAGACCTGCGGCAAAGCAGCTCTTAAATCCATTAAGAAATTTGCGGGTTTGGAGCACGACTTCAATAAGTTAGAGACAGAAAATGGCGTTTGGAATTTCGAGCATCTTTTTCAAGAGGTGGATGATCGATTAGCTATTCTTCTGAAGCTGATTCATCGGGCTCGCAATCTTTCTGTGGTAACTGCCGATGATCGCCGGGATTGGGCCGACATGGTCGCTGTTCAGTTGCTTCGCACGCCGATTATGCGCACGACGATGACTCAAATCGCGGTTGACCTTGTGGACTCTCTCGCCGAGAGCGGACTTGCCAAACCTGAAGATTTTTCGCTACCTACCGACAACGACAGTCGGCGGAGCATGGTCAAAACATTTCTGGACCGTAATTCCTTGCGCATCGCCCTAGAAGATAAGGATTTTGTGTTGTTTGAGGGGGCTGGCTCAACGTCATTTTTTATATCAGATCACCCAGTTGTCCGCCAAAGCACGGTGCCTTATGGTGACTCTGGGCTAAGTTCGCCTGGTGTTGGTGTCTACCTTCCATTGGGCCCGGATCTTGTGTTGGCCATGCTCTGTAAGAGCGTGAAGATTAATCTAAACGCTCGTCCCATTGAAGAACTTGAGTTGCCTCAAGAGTCAGCCCAGAGGCTTATCGCACTTAGAGAAGGCCTGCGGACTGGACTCCCAGTTCGATGGTCGGACAACTCTGTCGCTTGCTTCAACGCATTACAGATTGCGGGTAGTTCACGTTTTTTGTATGGCTCGCAAAACGCGTTTGACGCAGTGCGGGCAAAGCTTGAGGCTCATCCCGAATTGCGTCATGTGAAATCGCACGTACAAATAGGTTCGATGGGTTCTGCTCCCCCTCCTGCTAACCGAATGCCTGATGGTCAGTGGTTAGTGCTATTTGGACAGAGCAACCACTATATGCTCTCGATCCAGAATTGGCAGGCGAAACAATGCGAAGGTGAGACGCGTGACCTTGACGTCCTAAATCGAGCGTTAGCCGACGCCCCATTTAAAGAAATGCAACACTACGTAGATAAGCAACAATGCCAAATGAAACGTAACGTCCGCGTCGAAATTCTGACCAATTCAGCACCAGTGCGATTTCGGATTCGTTATGCAGACCCTGCAATGGACACACTTGACGCGGCGATCAATCGTTGAAAGTCCTGACCCTGTGAAGAGATGTCACTATTCAAGCTCTCCTGCGAGCAGCCGCAGCTTGCCTGGCTGCACGCCGAGAAGGCGTCCTGCATCCCGCAGCAGCAGTCGGCCGCTCAGGGCCTCGGCCAGCACAGCGCGGGCAAAGCG
Source organism: Rhodoferax sp. UBA5149 (assembly GCF_002413825.1). Classification (GTDB taxonomy): domain Bacteria; phylum Pseudomonadota; class Gammaproteobacteria; order Burkholderiales; family Burkholderiaceae_C; genus Rhodoferax. Next base: position 17,138 of record NZ_DHXT01000199.1, on the reverse strand, counting down.
CTTGCTGTTCTTTGCGCTGGCGTTGCGGTAAAAGTTGCCACCGCCACCCGGTTTGTCACGAAAGGCGGCCAATTCGGCCACACGCTCGGGCAGGCTGGCGGTGCTGGCAGTCCACAGAGGGGTGAACACGTCATGCGGGGCCAGAAACTCACCGGCCACGGCGTTGCAGAACACTTCTTCACGCCGGGCGTTGCCGGGACTGGCGTTGGATATGCCGCTGCTGCCCACCCATACGTGGGCCAGTTCGTGCATCAGGGTGAACAGGCGTGCGGCCGGGGCGTCGGCGCTGTTGATGAACACGAGGGGGGCGAGCGGATGGCTGACCGCAAAGCCCCGGAACTCAGCCACGTCCAGCGGGCGGTGGGTGTTGTTGCCAACGATGCCGCTGCGCATGACGAGGATGCCGACGGACTCAGCCGCATCAATCAGCTGGCGGAAATAGACTTCCCAGGTGCGCTGACCATTTTCTACGTCAATGCCTAGCACGGCCCGCATATCAGCGGCGACAGCTCGCACCGGGGCGTCCGTTGCAAAGCGTGCCACAAAGGGCAGGGGATCGGCGCCTTCGTCGTGCTGGTGGTCCAGATACCAGGTTTGTCGTTGTAGCGACAGGCGGATGGTGTCCAGCAAATCTACGCTGGGGCGCGGCACAGGGGCGCCGCCCACGGTACGCAGGTCGGGCAGAGGTAGGTCTTCAGCGGGTGGCTCGGCCAGAAATAGGTACCCAAACGGCGCGTGCAGGGCCTGAGCCAGTTTCTGCGCCTGAATGAATGTGGGTTGGCTTTCGCCCGCTTCCCAACGGATCAGTTGGTCTGGCGAAATGCTGGCGGCGTGGGCGGCGTCACCCACGTCCAGCCCACCGCGCTCACGCATCCAGCGCAAGATGTTGGGATTGATGTGGGCCTTGGCAGACATGGCGCGAGTCTAAACCAAGGGTTACGGTAGGACTTCTCTTTCAGGGTTCCTTAAAATATCAAATCCGTTACAGGGAGGCCCAACATGACACAAGAACTGCTAGACGAAATTCACCCTGGCGAAATTCTGCTCGAAGAATTCATGAAGCCCATGGGTATTACCGCGCGGCAACTTTCCAGCGACATGGATGTGCCGCCCAGCCGCATCAGCGATATCGTGAACGGGGCACGCCCCATCACAGCGGACACGGCCCTGCGTCTGGGGCTGTTTTTCAGCATGGAGCCGCGTTATTGGCTGAACCTGCAAACCGAATACGACATGCGCATCGTGACGCGCGAGAGTCGTGACAAGATCGTCCCGCGCATCCGGGTTTTTCAGCCAGCGGTGTCTTGATATTTCTTGAACGCTATGAAATACATAGCTGCTTGCGCATATCGTACGGGGGCTAGAGGCCTATTTCATCAATATTCCGGTGCTCTCGCCGCCGCAGCCGACCAATCCAATCCGAAGAACGTTCACCGTACGACCAACCCCGGTGTTGCACGGGCTGGCAATTGTTCCGTGCGTGCCGGCGAGACCCGGTTGCGCCCACTTTGCTTGGCCTTATACAGCTCGAGGTCGGCTTCGTTGATCAGCTCTTCCAGCAGCGTTTGCCGGGTGCGCTCGGCGACGCCGAAACTGGCGGTCAGAACGACGGTTTCCTGCTTCACTGACAGGCGCTGAGCCTCGATCGACTGCCGTACTCGTTCAGCAAACGCGCTGGCCTGTGCGAGATCGGTTTCTGGCAGCAAGAACATGAATTCCTCACCTCCCCAGCGAGCCAAAATATCACCTTCCCGGCAGGCTTGGGACAAACGCTGTGAGATGGCCACCAGAGCGCGGTCTCCTGCTTCATGGCCGTGCTGGTCATTCACCTGCTTGAAGTGGTCAATGTCCAACAGGATCAATGTCAAGGGGCGGGCACTGCGCACTGCCGTGCTCCAGACCGGTCCGGCCCGCTCAAGAAAAGCCCGGCGGTTGTGCAGGTCGGTCAGCGGGTCCAGGCCCGCCAAATGTTCGGCGCGCAGGCTTGCCTGCTGTTGCTGACGCATCTGGTAGGCCAGCGCCAGTGCCAACAGCGTGGCCTCAATGATCATGCCGAACTCCACCGCGTGGTAGCTTATCGGCGTAAACGGCAACCAGCCCCATGCGGCGAACGTGGTGGAGACGGTGCCGAGCATGCCGCACAACGTCGCCGCGAGAAAATAGCGGCCAGCCGCCCGGCCATGGCGAATGGTGAGGACGCCGAGCAGCACCATGTACAGGGCGAACAATGACAGGAAGCTGAAGGCCACCAGGGCTGCGCCTTGGCGGTTACCGATCACGATGCACCATCCAAGCAAGCTCAAGCCCAGCAAGACGCTCAGTCGGACCAGGTTCAGCACGCGTGGCGCATGTTCCGCCAGGGCCAGGAAACGGCTGGCGAAAAGCAGGCCACAACAGCCAAACAGCACCATCAACACCAGGATGACATAGCGTTGCAGCAACGGCTGATCGGGCCACAGCCAGGCGTTGCCATGCCCGGTGTAGGCCACATTGAGCAAAATCAGACAGGCCAAGTACAAAGAATAGTAGAGATGGCTACGTTTCCTCAGCCCCGCGAACAGCATGATGTTGTAGGCGATCAAGGCCATCAGGAAGCCGTAGATGAAGCCATAACCGTAGTGCAGCAAGCGCTCGTTGGAGATGGCCTGCGCCTCGGACATCAATTCGATCGGCAGAACCAGTACGTCGTCGGTTTCGACCCGCAAGTACAGATCGCTGCGCCCCGGCGCGAAATGGGGATCGAAAGTGAAACCCACCGCCGGAATCAGTCCATTCGGATTGGGGCTCTCATCGCCCGTTTGCCAACTGGCGCTCACCTGATTGTCGTGAACGAGGAACACATCGAGTCGGTCGATCCAGGCAGTTCCCGCAACCAATCGCATGGGCAATGACTTGGCGCTTGGGTTGAGCAGCTCCAGATGCACCCAGAGTGGCCGGGCGCCGATGCCGTAGGTCAGTACCGGGCGCTTGCCTTTGTGGAACAGGCCTTCGCGTTGGCCGGCCTGCGCTTCTTGCAGACTTAGCGGCGGTCCGTCTTCCACCAGCAGGTCGGCCCAGGTGCCGAGTGAACCCGTCGGCAGTTCGGTGAGTAGCAGCGGTTGCGCTTGCAGGCGACCCGCAGCCATCATCAGGAGGAGGGCCAGCAGGGCCGACCAGAAACGCCGTGGCCTGCGCGCAGGCTCAGACAGCCCCGATTTTGCGCGGCGGTGCAGACATTCGATGAGAGAAAATAATACGAATGCGAGTTGCCGGGCGCTGGTTGACTGCATATTGGTTTTTGTTGCTCGCACAGACGTAGGGATGATAGCCCTTCAACGCGCAAGCCACTCAAAAAATCATCGTGTGCCCATGGCGTGAGTTTTTTCCTGGCGATAGTTCCACCAGGGCAATACCTGCCGCATGGACAGAACCTCGCCACTTTGCAGCGCGCTGTACCCCGGAATACGCGCCACTTCATCCTGCCACGCCGGCGTTTTCAGCAGTTGCAACAAGGCCTGGATGGCGGGCTGCGCCAGGGCTGACTTGAGGCAGACCAGGTGGTAGCGTTCCTGGGCCAGCGGCACAAAATCCAGTCCCGCGTGGTGGGCCGCTGCATTGATGCCCAGACCCGCGTCGGCCTGGCCTGCCGCCACGGCATGGGCGACGGCGGCGTGCGAGGGTTCGGTGTGCTCGTAGCCTTCGATGTCTTTCGCCGCCAGCCCGGCCTGGTTGAGCAGTTCGTCCAGTACCACGCGCGTGCCGGTGCCCAACGCGCGGTTGGCAAAACGGGCATGCCGGGTGGCGATGTCTGGCAGTGAACTCAAGCCCAGGGGATTGCCTTTGGCCACCATCAGGCCTTGCGTGCGCTGGGCAAAACCGATGATCTTGTGCTGGCCCGGTTGCAGCAGGGGTTTGTAGGTGCGCTCGGTCAAGGTGTCGGGCCCGGTACCCTGCAGCGTGTGAAAGCCGGCCATCACGCAGCGCCCTTCATTGAGGGCGCGAATCGCGTCCACGCTGCCGGTGGAGCGAATGTCCAGGTGCAGCTGGCCCTGGCCCTGACCGTGAGCCCGCAGCAGCGCATGCTCGCGCAGGGCGCTCAAGGCGGCATCATGGCTGGCGTAGAGCGTCACCACATGGGCGGAGTCGTCAAAAGCGACGGCAAAGCTGCGTTCCAGTTCGGCGCGCAAGGCTTCAATCTGGGGCGCCAGCCGCGCTTGCGCCTGGCGCTCGGCCCACATCAGCTTGGCGCCAAATTCGGTCAGGCGCGCCGACTGGCCTTTTTCCCACACCACCAGCTCGTTGCCCAACTCGTTTTCCCAACGCTTGAGTTCACCCCAGACGTGACGGTAGGACAGCCCGAGCGCACGCGCACCGGCCGAGATGGAACCCTGCGTGCTGACGGCCTGCAGTAAATCAATCAGCGGGTTGCGCACCAGCGCCGGGCTGCTGTCGCGCGAGAGGGTGTAGTGGAGTTGGAGCCTATGCACGGCGTTTCATATCGCAGGTAATTGAGTCGGTGGCTACGATACATCAGTTGAGGACAGAGCTACGCTGCACTTCGGTCTGTCCCGCAAAGGTTCACGATATGACTTCAATCACCGACAGCGCCGCCACCGCGCTGCAACTTATCGCGTCGGGGGACGCCGGCCTGTTGGCCATTGTGGGCCGCTCCATGGCGGTCAGTGCCACCGCCTGCGCGCTGGCCTGTGGGCTCGGGCTGGCCTTGGGCGCCTGGCTCGGGGTGGCCCGCTTTACCGGCCGTGCCGCCGTGCTGAGCCTGCTCAACACCTTTCTCGCGGTGCCCTCGGTGGTGGTCGGGCTGGTGGTGTACTTGTTGCTGTCGCGCTCGGGTCCGCTGGGGTTTCTGGGCTGGCTTTTTTCTTTCAAGGCGATGGTGCTGGCGCAGGCGCTGCTGGTGCTGCCGGTGGTCACGGCCTTGACCCGTCAAGTCGTGGAGGACGCCGAAGGCATTCACGGCGAGCAGTTGCGCTCGCTGGGTGCGCGGCCAGGCTTGCGCAGCCTGCTGCTGGCCTGGGATGAGCGTTACGCCCTGCTCACTGTCTTGATCGCCTCGTTTGGCCGGGCCATCTCGGAAGTGGGCGCGGTGATGATCGTGGGCGGCAATATCGACGGCTTTACCCGCGTCATGACGACCGCCATTGCGCTGGAGACCAGCAAAGGCGATCTGCCGCTGGCCTTGGGCCTGGGGCTGATCTTGCTGGGCGTGGTGCTCTTGCTCAATGTGCTGATTGCCTTGGCGAGGCGCTGGCGCGAGCGTAGCGAAAGTAACGAGGGAGGCCGTGAAGGGGAGCGCGAAGAAGGCCGTGGCGTGCCGGTCCGAACCGTGGAGGCCGCCCCGTGAGACCGGTGTTTCGGCTCTCCTCTGCGAGTGTGCATTTCGGACGCCCGGCCTCTGCCGTGCGTGCCTTGTCGGACGTGACGCTGATGATTCAGCCCGGCGAGCGCGTGGCACTGGTGGGGGCCAATGGCTGCGGCAAGAGCACTCTGCTGCGCCTGTTGCATGGCTTGGCGGCGCCCACGGCGGGTCAGGTGATGCATGAGCCTGGGCTGCGCCAGGCCATGCTGTTTCAGCGGCCGCACCTGTTGCGCCTGTCGGTGCAAAGCAATATCGCACTCGGGCTCTGGCTGGGCGGCACGCCCTGGGGCGAGGCGAAGATTTTGGCGCTGACGGCGCTGGGACGGGTCGGCCTGGCCGAGCTGGCCTTGCGCCCCGCCCGTACGCTGTCGGGCGGCCAGCAGCAGCGCGTGGCGCTGGCGCGGGCCTGGGCCACGGACCCCCAGGTGCTGCTATTGGACGAGCCCACCGCCAGTCTGGACCCGCATGCCAAACGCGAAGTGGAGGCGCTGATTGACGAGTTTGCCAAGCCGCCCTCGGCCATGACGCTGGTATTTGCCAGCCACAACCTGGGCCAGGTCAAGCGCCTGGCGAGCCGGGTGATTTACCTGGAGCATGGGCGTGTGCTGGCCGATCTGCCGGTCAGTGAATTTTTCAGCGGGCCGCTGCTGCAACTGCAGTACCCGGCGGCCCATTTGTTTATCAAAGGAGAACTTGTTTGAAATTATTTATGACTTTTAGGCCTCTAGCCCCCGTTAAATATGCGTTGGCAGCTATTATTTTTGTAGCGTCCGCGAGTGCGCAGGCACAGTCCATCGTGGTGGCTTCTACCACCTCCACCGAGCAGTCGGGCCTGTTTGCCTATCTGCTGCCTGAGTTCAAAAAAGCCAGCGGCCTGGATGTGAAAGTGGTGGCACTGGGCACCGGCCAGGCGCTGGACATGGGGCGCCGGGGTGATGCTGACGTGTTGTTTGTGCATGACCAGGCGGCGGAAGAAAAAATTGTGGCGGATGGTTTTGCCGTCAAACGTTTTCCCGTGATGTACAACGACTTTGTGCTGATCGGCCCCGCCGCGGACCCGGCCAAAGTAAAGGGCCGCGATATTGTGCAAGCCTTGAAAAAATTGGCGGTTTCCAACGCCAACTTTATCTCGCGCGGCGACAAGAGCGGCACGAATGCGGCCGAGTTGCGCTTCTGGAAACTGGCGGCCATGCAAGACAACAAAGGCAGTGGCTACCAAGCGTGCGGCTGCGGCATGGGCCCGGCGCTCAATATCGCGTCCAGCAGCGGCGCCTATGTACTGGCCGATCGCGGCACCTGGCTGAGTTTCAAGAACCGGGGCGACTTGACGGTGCTGGTCGAAGGCGACACCAAGCTCTTCAACCAGTACGGCGTGATGCTGGTCAATCCGGCCCGGCACCCGCATGTGAAGGCCGCAGATGGCCAGAAGTTTGTGGACTGGGTGGTGTCTGCGCCGGGGCAGGCGGTGATCGCCAGTTATAAAATTGGCGGTCAACAGCTGTTTTTCCCCAATGCTGGCAAGTGAATTTGACTGGAACGCATAGCCACGCTCAGAGCTCGGGGCGGCCAAGGTTAGCCGCAGTCTCAATGCCGCGAGAGGAGTACCATCCGACGTGAAGTAGCGGAAGGAGCCAGCGTGAACGTCAAGACGATGACAGTGATCAAAGCTTGTGCCTTGTCATGGCTACTGGCATTGGCGGCCTGCGGCGGCGGTGGAAGTGGTGGTGGCGGCACTGCGTCTGTCGCCAGTGCGGAAGGGCTGTGGACCGGAAGCACCAGCACATCGCGTTCGGTCACGGGTATTGTTCTTGACAATGGTACCTACTGGGTTTTGTTCTCCGTTCCGCATCTTAGCGCCGCCATCGCCGGTTTTGTGCAAGGTACGGGGAACTCTCTCAATGGCAGTTTCTCTTCTTCCGACGCCGTAGACTTCAATCTCGCCGGGCAGGGCGTCAACAATGCCACGGTAGTTGCAAACTACGTGGTCAAGCAAAGCTTCAATGGGTCGGTCAACTACCCCAACCTGTCCCCGTCATTCACATTCACAAGTTCGTATAACGCGGACTACGAGCAAACCCCCAGCCGGTCGGCTATTGCCGGCAGTTACACAGGCATCGCTTCTGCTGCGGGCAGCAATGAATTGACAACGATAGTGGTCAGTTCGCTGGGGGTGGTTGTTGGCACCGGAACCGGCGGTTGCCAATTCTTGGGAACGGCTGTGCCGCGCGCCAAAGGCAACCTGTACGATCTGGCCGTTGTTTTTGGCGGCGGCGTCTGCGCAAACGGTACCAGTGCAGTCACTGGTATTGGGTACTTTGATTCGAGCGTGAAGAGCCTCTATCTGGCCGCGCTCGACAATTCTCGGAGCAAGGGTCTCAGCTTTGTCGGCATCAAACCTTGATGACGAAAACCCAGGCTTCAGGCCACAAGGTTCTTGGTGGCCACCAGAATCTGAAAATTGCCGAAGAAAACCGTGCGGCGCTCGCAGGTAAAACCATCCATTGCTTCAAGCTGCTTGAGCGGGTCATGCGTATGCCAGAGCGCCAGCCCCAAGGGTTCAAAGACCTTGAAGTAAGTCCAGCTCAACGCCCGCAGTACCCACACGTCAGGGCGATGGAATTCGGCCAGGTAGAGCTTGCCGCCGGGTGCCAGCACCCTTGCGGCCTCGCGTAAGGCCTGGCCTTTGAGCGGGTGCGGGAGTTCGTGCAGCAGGAAGAAGATCACGTTGACGGCGACCGAGCCGTCCGCCTGTTTCATCGCCGTGGCGTTCTCTTGCAGAAATTGCAACTTGCCCGAGAACTCGCTCAGCTTGCCCTGCGCGTGGTCGAGTTCATTCTTGATGATGTCGGCGATCAACACCTGGCGGGCGCCCGATTCGATGGCCGCCGTGACCACGCGCGGGATCACATTGCCAAAGGCACAGGAGGTGATCAGCACCGTCTTGCCGCGCAAGTCCATGTGGTTCAGCCCGCTGGTGATGGCGGACACCAGGCGGTCGTACTGAAACAGCAAAATCGCGGCAATGACCGGCTGAAAATCGACCAAGCGGATGAGCCACATGTTCGAGTAAATGGGATAGACGTGAGCCGCATCGTGCCGCGAATTGCCCAGGACGGCGCGCATGATCAAGGCACCGCGCGTTAGCGTGAAGAAGAAAAGGGCGGTGCTGGCAAGAACGAAAATCAATGAAAAAACGGTGTACAACAACCAGGCTGGCATTTCTTTCCCCTTGAAAATCAAAATCGCACGAAGATCAGCGCGCGCCGGGTGTCCCGATCGCCTCATGGCGCATTATTAGCCCAAAATCGCCACGCCCTTGATCTGGGCCTGCAGTGCCAGCCCCGGCGTCAGCCCCAGTATGCGGGCGGACCGGCTGGTGACGCGGGCCAGCAGCGGGCAGCCACCGACATCCAGCGCCACCATCACCTGACCGGGGCTGTCAGGCGATAGTGCGGTGACGGTGGCGTTGAGAATATTGATGATGCTGGTGCCGGTTTGTTTTTCCAGCGTCAGGCTCACGTCGCGCGCTTGCACCCGAATGCGCAGCGGCTTACCGGTCTCAATGGCTTGCATGGGCACGGTCAAAGTTCCACCGCAAAAACGGGCCAGGGTCAGGTGGTCATCGGGGTCGTGGCTGTGCACGGTGGCCGTCAGCACCGCGCTGGCGCTATCGCCATGTGCCAGTGGCAAGTCCAGTCGCGTCAGCAACGCACTGGTGGCGCCGCTGGCCGTGACTCGGCCCGCTTCGAGCAACACCAAGTGATCGGCGAGACGCGCCACTTCGTCCAGTGCGTGGCTCACGTACAGCACCGGTATGGCGAGCTCGCTGTGCAGCTTTTCCAGGTAGGGCAGGATCTCCGCCTTGCGCCGGGCGTCCAGTGCGGCCAGCGGTTCGTCCATCAACAAAATACGCGGGCTGGTGGCCAGGGCACGGGCAATGGCCACACGCTGGCGTTCACCGCCTGAGAGGGTCGCGGGCTGGCGGCTCATCAAGTGGCCAATGCCCAGCAGGGCGACGGCCTGGTCCAGCGAAACGCGGCGTTGTGCAAGTGCGATGCGCGCCATGCCGTAGGCCAGGTTTTGGGCAACGCTGAGGTGCGTGAACAGATGGGCATCCTGAAACACATAACCCAGCGCGCGCTGATGCACCGGCACAAACAGGCCGGTTGAGTCGTCCTGCCAGACTTCACCGTTCACCGCCATGTAGCCTTGCGCGCGGCGCTCCAAGCCCGCCATCGTGCGCAGGCAACTGGTCTTGCCCGAGCCCGATGGGCCGAACAGGGCGGTCACGCCACGTCCGGCCAGGTCAAGATCAACGTCGAGCACGAAGCCGGGATAGTGGAGCTTGAACCTGGCCTGTATCCGCTGGGAGGAATCGCTCGTCATCGCGCAAGTTCTCCCTGGCGCCGCCCGGTCGGGTTGAAGGTGTAGAGCAGCAGCAGCACGACAAACGAGAACAGCACCATGGCGGCCGACAGCCAGTGCGCCTGGGCGTATTCCAGGGCTTCCACATGGTCATAAATCTGCACTGACAGCACGCGGGTTTTGTCGGGAATGTTGCCGCCAATCATCAGCACGACGCCGAATTCGCCGACGGTGTGGGCAAAACCCATGACCGTGGCGGTGAGGTAGCCAGGCCGGGCCAGGGGCAAGACGACGCTGAAAAAAGTGTCCAGCGGTGACGCACGCAGCGTGGCGGCGGCCTCCAGCGGACGCTCGCCAATGGCTTCAAAGGCGTTTTGCAGCGGTTGCACCACAAACGGCAGTGAATAAAAAACCGAGCCCACGACTAGGCCGGCAAAAGTGAAAGGCAGCAGGCCCAGCCCCAGAGCTTGGGTGACTTGTCCCACCGGCCCCTGCGGCCCCATGACGACCAGCAGGTAGAACCCGATCACGGTCGGTGGCAAAACAATAGGCAAGGCCACCAGCGCACCCACCGGGCCCTTGAGCCAGGAGCGTGTGCGTGCCAGCCACCAGGCCAGCGGCGTGCCGAGCAACAGCAAGATCAGGGTGCTGAAGCCCGCGAGTTTGAGAGTGAGGGCGATGGCGTCCCCATAGATGGCGGGCATCACGTCACGAACCTACTCAGTGTCATAGCCGAACGAACGAATCACTGAACGGGTCTTGTCCGTTTTCAAAAAAGCGAGCAGCGCGGATGCGCCCGGGTTGTGGCTGGCGCGCGCCAGCAGCACCGCGTCTTGGCGCAGCGGATTGTGCAGATGGGCCGGTACGATCCAGCCGGAGCCTTTGCTGATTTTTCCGTTTTCATACACTTGCGACAGAGCCACAAAGCCCAGTTCGGCATTGCCGGTGGCGACAAAATTGTAGGCTTGACCAATGCTTTCGCCTTGCACGAAGCGGGGTGTCAGCGTGGTCAGCAATCCGAGCCGGGACAGGGTTTGCACGGCGGCTGCGCCATAGGGCGCCAAGCTGGGCGAGGCCAGCGCGAGATGCTTGAAATTGCCGGTGACCAGAACCCGGCCTTGGCCGTCCACCAGGTTGGCGTTGGCCGACCAGAGCACCAGTTTGCCCGTGGCATAGGTGAAACGCGAGCCAGCGACTGCGTCGCCTTCTTTTTCCAGCCGCGCGGGCGTTTCGTCGTCAGCCGCCAGGAACACATCAAACGGCGCGCCACCCTTGATCTGGGCGTAAAACTTGCCCGTGGACCCGACGGACACCAGCATCTTGTGGCCTGAGTCTCTCTCAAAATCGGCTGCCAGCACCTTCAAAGGCAGCGCGAAGTTGGCGGCCACGGCGACCCGAACCTCTTCAGCCTGCGCCACGCTCCCTAGCGCCAAAACTATTAAACAGAAAGAAACACGTGCGAACATGGCATCACATTTTTTATTGATGGATAAGCGGGTATTGTTACCGCAGATATTTTCACATCACCATCATTTGTCGTTAACCCTGCTGACGCAACACCGGGGCACGCGTGACGCGCACAGCGTGGGCAGGTTCTGCCGCTACACTGAAGCCATGGCCCACCTCACAACCGAGATCGACACTCAGTTGTCCACCAAGGCACTCCTACAACTGTGCAAGCGGTTGGAGCGTGCCTGGACTTTGTCCGGCATTCTCGATGCATTCTCACCGGTGGCTGAACAGGTGCTGGGTTATTCCCACGCCTGGCTGGCTGTGTTTGGTGACAAGCCGGGCATCGTGTCGGTCATCATGCATGTGACTTCGGGTGGTGCATCCGATGTGTCGCGCCTGGCGCAGTCGATGGACATCCCGATTGCCGGCGATCTGATGCTGCAGGAGATCATGACCGCCGATCATGTCGTGGTGGTGGAGGATGCGCGCACCGACCCCCGCACCAACAAACAGATCGTGGCGCAGCTGCAAAACCGCACCATCATCAATGTGCCGCTGGTGCTGGCCGAACAGCGCCTGGGCTCGGTGGGTATGGGGACTTATGGTGACGAAGAGGGCGTTCGCCCGCCGTCACCCTGGCAACTTGAATTCATGCAAACGATGACGGGCCATGTGGCGGTGGCGCTGGACCGGGTGCGTTTCACGCAGGCCCGCAAGCAGGCCGAAGACGCGCTGTACCATGAAAAGGAGCGCTTGCAAGTCACGCTGCACGCCATCAGCGATGCCGTGATCACGACCAATGCCGCCGGAGAGTTGCTCTACCTCAATCCGGTGGCCGAGACGCTGACGGGTTGGAAACTGACCGCCGCCGTGGGCCTCCCGTACAGCCAAGTGTTTCGATTGAGCGAAGCGGGCAGTGGAGCTTCAGAACTCGACTTGGTGGCGGAGGTCATTTTTGCGGCGGAAACCCATCGCTATCCGCAACTCGCCTTGGACCGACACCAGGGGGACAGCTTCATGGCGGAGGTGGCGGTGTCCCCGATTCGGGACGCGGACGGCGAGGTGCAGGGGGCGGTGCTGGTGTTTCGGGATGTGACGGAGCAGCGCCGTCTGAGCAAGGAGATCGCGTTTCAAGCCACGCATGACGAGTTGACCGGCTTGGGTAACCGCCGTGCCTTCGAGCAGGTCTTGGCGCAGGCCTTCGAGCACACGCGCGACCAAGCCCAGCAGCATGTGGTGTGCTATCTGGATCTGGATGAATTCAAGGTGGTCAATGACACCTGCGGCCACACGGCAGGTGACGAACTGCTATGCCAGATTGCCCAACTTTTTGCCAATGTGCTGTGCGACAAAGACCATCTTTGTCGCATTGGGGGTGACGAGTTTGGAATCGTCCTGATGAACCAGAACGTCGGCCAGGCCCTGCTGGTGGCCGAGCGGCTGCAGCAGAGTCTGACGGCCCACCGTTTTGTTTGGCGCGAGCAGAATTTTGGCGTCGGCGTGAGCATTGGGATGGTGCTTCTGGATGCGGCCAGCGAGAGCGTGGGCGCTTTGTTGCAGGCGGCAGACAGCGCCTGCTACGTGGCCAAGGATGGCGGGCGCGGCCGCATCCATGTCTACGCGATAGATGACCCGGCGCTGGCACAGCGCTATGGGGTCATGGAGTGGGTCAGCCGCATTGAGAACGCCTTGCTGCATGACCGGTTTTTGTTGTTCGCGCAGCCCATCGTGCCGCTCGGTGGGAGTCTGTCAACGGGTCTGCATTGTGAAATTTTGTTGCGCATGCAGGACGACCTGGGTGGCTTGGTATCGCCGGGCCAGTTCATGCCTGCAGCCGAGCGCTATCACATGGCCTCGCGCGTGGACCGCTGGGTGGTGACGCGCGCTGTGCAATGGGTGGCCGCGAACCAGGACCGCATCGAGCAGTGCGCCATCAACCTCTCCGGGCAATCGCTGGGCGATACGGCATTCATGGATTTCGTCCTGCAAAGCCTGGACAAGACGACGCTGCGCTGCGACAAGCTGTGTTTTGAAATCACCGAAACCGCGGCCATCAGCAACCTGCCCGCGGCCAACCGGTTCATCGATACTTTGCGGGCGCGTGGCTGCAAATTTTCGCTGGATGATTTTGGCAGTGGCCTGTCTTCGTTCGCCTACCTGCGAAACCTGCCGGTGGACGTACTCAAGATTGATGGCCAGTTCGTGAAAGACATCGCGCGCGACCCGGTGAGCCTGGCCATGGTCAAGTCGATCCATGAAATTGGCTGCCTGATGGGCAAACAGACGGTGGCGGAGTTTGTGGAAAGTCAGGCTATTCGTGAGCTGCTGCGAGAAATCGGCGTGCACTATGCGCAGGGCTACGCGGTGGGCTATCCCGTGCCCCTGGACCAAGTGCTTGGCCCGCCCAAACTTTCCCACTAAACGGGGCACCTCAGGTCGGCTTCTTGTGCCCCACTTTGCGGTACACCGTGGCGCGGCTGATGCCCAAGGCACGGGCGGCCTCGGTCACGTTGCCGCGGGCGTCGGTGACTGCTTTTCGGATCATGGCCGTCTCCATATCCTTCAGGGGCACGGGTTCAGGCGTTTGCCCGTGGCGCCCCAGGGCGACCGGTTCCGCCTCCCGCGCACGTGTGATGGGCAGCGCCTGCAAGCGCAAACCGGTCCATAGCGGGATTTCCAGGCGAGCATCATTGCGCCGCACCGCATCAAACAGCAATTGATAAGGGACACCAAATACTTCACTGACGTGCAGTGCCGCCTGTCCCATGCTGGAAAGATGGGGAACCATTTGTCGTGCAATCCGGTTGACGCCCGTGATCCAGCCGTCGGCGTCCAGGCAGATCATGCCGTCCGCTTCGCTGCCCAGTGTGTTGCCGGGCCAGTTCAGGCGCACCATCAGGCTATGCGCCTGCGCCAGTATCAGGGCGTTCTCGATTTTGCTGGCCGATTGGGTGACCAGATGTTTGAGTTCCGGGCGTTCCACCGCGTCGATGCCCGTCAGATCCAGCATGCCCACGCATTGGCCGTCGGAGCCGAACAGCGGGGCGCCGGCACAGCTGTAATGAGACGTGCAGGAGAAGAAATGCTCACCCCGGTGCAGCCACACCGGCTGCAAATCGGTGAGTGCCGTGCCAATGGCCGTGGTGCCCACGCTGCGCTCCGACAGATCGGCGCCTATGCGGGTGACGTGATAGGCGCGCGGGTCCGAGCGGTCGATGGGGCCGCTGACATCCACCACGATACCCTCGGCGTTGGTCAGAATGGCGAAGTAGCGCGTGTTCACAATGGCGCGTCCGAGACCCTCCAGAATGGGTTTCGCGGCGTGCACCAGTCGCTGATTGGCGTCATGGGTGCGGCGCATCTGCTGATGGCTTATGACGGCAAAGTCGATCGGCTCGTGGGCTTGCAAGCCCAGGTTCATGCAGCGCTGCCAGGAGCGCTCAATCCAGGGCGCAATCCAGCCGACCGGTAGTAGTGCGGCGTGATCCTGCATCACGGCACGACGCGCGCGCTCAATGCCGACCAGCCGCAGGGCGGGGCTGCTCATCGAGGTGGCCATGGGAAGGTTTGGCATGGTGTGTTTCATGGTTCGCGAGATGCGGTTTTTCACGTGCATTGCGATTTTCGTACACAAAGGGCGGTTTCACGCACTGTTTCAATTTGAGAATTTCACGCGCATCTGGTTCTTGACTAGGGTTATCCCTAGGTGGCATGCGTTCCAGAGGTTTAACAATGGCTATGTATTTCATTTCATAGGCAAGGCATTGCATACGTTGCGTGCCGCTACCCAGAGGAGAGACACATGCAAAAAGTGTTGCACATCAACGCGGACAAGTGCACGGGCTGTCTGCAGTGCGAAATGGCCTGTTCTTTCGAGAACTATGGCACCTTCGCCACCGCCAAGTCGCGCATCAAGGTCTTTGACTTTCACCACACCGGCAAGAAAGTGCCTTACACCTGCACCCAGTGCGACGAGGCCTGGTGCCTGCATGCGTGCCCGGTGGAGGCCATCACGGTGGACAAGCTGACCGGCGCCAAAGTGGTGAACGAATCTACCTGTGTCGGCTGCAAGGTCTGCACCATTGCCTGCCCGTTTGGCACCATCAATTACGTGCAGGAGACCGGCAAGGTGCAAAAGTGCGACCTCTGCGGTGGCGAGCCGGCCTGTGCCGATGCCTGCCCCACCGGCGCCATCACCTTCATCGACGCCAATTGGACCGGTCTGGGCAAGATGGCACAGTGGGCAGACAAGCTTGGTAACCAGCCTTCGGCTGCTTAAATTCATAAACCAGCGTCTAGCTGTTTAAGGAGATTCATCATGTCATGGGCAGGAAAAATTCTTCGCGTTGATTTGACCGCCGGTAGCGTCAAATCCGAGCCGCTCAATATGGATTGGGCGCGCGCTTACATCGGCTCACGTGGGCTGGGCTCCAAGTACCTGGTGGAAGAGGTTGACGCCATGGTCGACCCCCTGTCACCGGCCAACAAGATCATCTGGTCAACCGGCCCGCTGACCGGCACCATGGCCTCCACTGGCGGGCGCTACACGGTGATTACCAAGAGCCCGCTGACGGGCGCCATTGCCTGCTCCAACTCGGGCGGCTACTGGGGTGCCGAGTTCAAGATGGCGGGCTGGGACATGGTGATTTTCGAGGGCAAGAGTGCCAAACCGGTGTACCTCTATGTCAACGACGATGTGGCGGAATTGCGCGACGCGGCCCACCTGTGGGGCAAGAGCGTCTGGCAGACCGAAGAGATGCTCAAGAAGAGCCTGCAGGACCCGCTGACGCGCGTCTCCAGCATCGGCAAGGCCGGTGAAAACGGCGTGCTGTATGCCAGCGTCGTGAACGACCTGCACCGTGCGGCGGGCCGATCGGGTGTGGGCACCGTCATGGGCAGCAAGAACCTCAAGGCGATCGCGGTGCGCGGCACCAAGGGCGTGGGCAATATCCAGAACCCCAAAGCCTTCATGAAGGCGATTGCTGAAAAGAAAAAAATCCTCGCTGACAACGCCGTCACCGGTCAGGGCTTGCCGGCCTATGGCACGCAGGTGCTGATGAACGTCATCAACGAAATGGGTGCATTGCCGACCCGCAACCACCGCGACAACCAGTTCGAGAGCGCCAAGGACATCTCGGCCGAAGCCATGGCTACCCCGCGCAAGACCGATGGCAAAAAGCAGCTGGTGACGAATCAGGCCTGTTTTGGCTGCACCATTGCCTGCGGGCGCATCAGCAAGATGGACGAGAGCCACTTCACGGTGGCCAACAAGCCGCAATACTGGGGAGCATCCGGCGGCTTGGAATACGAAGCGGCTTGGGCACTGGGTGCGGCCAATGGGGTGAAAGATTTGGAGGCGCTGCAGTACGCCACCATGCTGTGCAACGAAGAAGGCATTGACCCCATCAGCTTTGGCGCCACCGTCGGTGCGGTGATGGAAATGTATGAAATGGGGGTGCTGACCAAAGAGCAGATTGGTATCGAAGCACCGTTTGGTTCGGCCCAGGCCCTGGC
>NZ_DHXT01000199.1:0-213 GCF_002413825.1 Rhodoferax sp. UBA5149 | reverse complement strand
GGCCAGGAGTTTCCGGCCTACGATGGGCGCGCCATTCAGGGTATTGGTTTGGCTTACGCCACGTCCAACCGGGGTGGTTGCCATTTGCGTGGCTACACCGTTGCCTCCGAAGTGCTGGGCATCCCGGTCAAAACCGATCCGCTGGAACACGCGGGCAAGCCCGAACTGGTCAAGGCTTTCCAGGACGCCACTGCCGCCTTTGACTCGTCCGGT
>NZ_DHXT01000037.1:334-6607 GCF_002413825.1 Rhodoferax sp. UBA5149 | reverse complement strand
TATTTACGTGTCAATGTACTAGCGATCCAGGAGACAGTGCGGTCGCCCGCGACCTCACTGTCCAAACAGAACCGCCAGCCAGACCCGCAGCATGAGCCCCAGCGGCAACAGAGCGAGGGCCAGGCCTGCCACGGCGCGCCACGAGAAACGCGCCAGACACATGCGCAGCAGCAGGTAGGCCGAAAAGCCGGTCCCCAAGGCCAGCAATACACCGCGCACCGCGGGCACCCAGGCCAGCGTGATGCCCTCGGCCTTGAGGTGGCCCAGCGTCAGCATTGACAGGCCCAGAAACACCCCCACACCGGCCATCGGAATCAGCCCCATCGACAGTTTCTGCCACGACAGGGACGGCTCCCGCAACACCCGGGCCGCCAGCCAGAGTCCGGCCCACACCGCCAGCCCCAGCGCACCGCCGCCGCCCAGAATGAAGGCCAGAATGCACAGGCCGTCGAGCCAGGTAAATACGTCATGGGCCGCCGGATAATGCGTCAGCAGCCACCACGGTGCGTTGTCTTGCAGCAAGGCCCAGGCGTCGTGCGCCATCAGCCAATCGGCCAGCGCGGTCTTGAGCTGCACAAAGCGCGGGCTTGATGACCAGACGAAGGCTGCGGTGGCGAACCCGATCACACCAAAAATCAGGGTCATCGACTCCTCGGTCTTGACCTGGCGATGCGGGGTGTCCAGAATTTCGCGCGCCGGTGAGCGCAGCCCCAAGACCACCGCGCCGCGTTCACCGCTGCAGCGGCCGCAGGCATGACAGGCAGAGGCGCTCTTCATGTGCCCGATGTCGATCAGCGGCGCGCAGTTGACGGCAGGGACGCGCCGTTGGTTCTGCTTCCAGAGGGTTTCATTGACCCGAAAGTGCACCGGCGCAATCTTGGCGAGCAAACCAAACACGCCGTTGGCCGGGCACAGGTAGCGGCACCAGACGCGCGAGCCACGGCCATACACCAGCCCCACGGTCACGGCCCCCAGCGAGGAGCCGCCCAGCACCAACAGGGCCGCCTGCGGGTACTCATAAACACTGACCAGCTGACCATAAACGGTGGTGCAGACAAAAGCCACGAAGGGCCAGCCGCTCCAGCGTATCCAGCGCGGGATGGGTCGGCCCAGACCGTGGCGGCTGGCCAGCTCGGTCAAAGTGCCTTCGGGGCAGAACACGCCGCACCAGACCCGCCCCAGCAGCATGGTGCCCAGCATGACGAAAGGCCACCAGACGCCCCAGAACAGGAACTGCGCAAACAGTCGCAGGTTGTCAAGAATGTGTGCATCTTCCGTCGGCAAGGGCATGAACACCGGGTAAATCAGAAGGCTGAAGTAAAACACCACCACCGTCCATTGCACCCCCATGATGGCGCGCTGATGGCGGCGCATGGCCAGGCCAAGGCGTGCCAGCGCCCCGGCGGCTGGCGGAGCGACGGCTGCTTCGTTGCGAACCAGGGTGATGGGAATGCTACGCATGGCGCCTCGCCGGACGCATGGCCCGCAGCACAACCAGCCAGTACAGCGCGAAGACGATCACCAGCATCAAGGAGGGCCGTGCCCGGTACCCGACCAGAGCGGCCAGCACCGAGCCGACGCGGCGGTTGTCGTCCAGCAGCCACGCGCTGTCCCACAGCGGATCCACCAGCGCCGGCAGCAGCCCGGCCCCGATGAGGCGATCCACGGCGCTAACCAGCAGCGCCAGCGCAAACAGCAACAGCATCCAGCCACTGATCAGGAAGAAGCGGCGGTAGTCCAGAAAGCGCAGTCCGCGCCCCAGCGCCCAGGCGGTCAGACCCGCCAGCGCAAAGCCCAAGGCCGCGCCGCTCACCAGACTGGCCGTGCCACCGGGCTCCAGGCTCGCGCCATACAGGAACACCGCCGCTTCGGCGCCCTCACGTGCAATCGCCAGCGCGGCCACGATGGCGATGCCGAGCAGGCCGGAGCGCTGCACCGCGATCGCCAGATTCTGGTGCAGGTTTTGCCGCATGCCGGCGCCGTGACGGCGCATCCACAGCACCATCTGCACGATCAGGGCCGCTGCCACCAGCAGCATGCCAATCTGAAACCACTCCAGCGCCTGGCCCGAGAGTTCCCCTTGCGCGGCCACCATGGCCCGGCCCAGAGCCCCGGCCAGTCCGATGCCAGCTGCCACACCGAGCCACAGCGCGCGCAGACCGGCACGGCCAGCCTCATTGAACTTCAACCACGAATGCAGGATGCCGACGACCAGCATGGCCTCCACGCTTTCGCGCCAGACGATGAACAGCGTGCTACCCAAGGCAGTTCTCCTTCATTTGGCCACCAGCTGGCCTTGCGCCGTGTCAGGGTGAAAGTCGCCAAAGAACTTGTAGGTGCCGGGCTTGAGCGGCTGAAAAATCAGGAAGCTCGAGGCACCCGGTGCCAGCACTTTTTCCTTGCGCAGCTCGACGCTTTCAAACTCCTCCGCCCCCGGCCCTTCGTTCTTGATCAGCAAGCGGAACTTGGTGTTGGCCGGCACCTCCAGCGTTGCCGGCACAAAGCGGCCAGCACGAATCAGCAGCTTGAAAGACGGCAACTCCTGTGCCCGCAAAGGCGCCAGCGCCAGCAGCAGGCCGGACGCCAGCACAAGGGCGCCCGCAGTAGAAAATTTCATGCCCATGGCGCCTCCTTAAAACGTGAACTGGGAACGCAGGCCCACAATGCGCACATCCTGCGCGCTGGGGTCGCCACCGGGGTTGCCGATGACCTGCAGACTGGGCGACAGCTCAAACTGCTTGCCCACCCGGTAACGGTAGTACAGCTCGGCCACGCGCTCCGCGCCGTTGATGGACGTCGTGGAGGCAGTGAAGTCGCGGTAGGCGTCACTGGTACGCAGCCAGCCCAAGGCCAGGCCCAGGCTATCGCCGCCACGGTTCCAGTACGAGCCATTGGCCTCGGCGCCGACCGTCAGCGCGCGGTCAAACATCACGCTGCCTTGGGTCTCCTGGCCATAGCGCGCGAACCAGGTCATGCCATCGCCCACGCGCTGATCCACCGACACGCCCCAGCCAGTGTGCCGTTCTGACGCCGTGACAGCCGGATCGAAGTGCGCCGCCTGCGGATTGCTCCAGGCATAGGCACGGTAGTTGCCCAGCAGCCCACCAAAAAATCGCTGGGAGGTTTCAGCCTGCAGCATGACCAGGGGCGCACCCAGACTGCGCTGGTAGCTGGAGCCGGTGCTGCCGACGCCGAACACGCCCAGCGACAGGCGCCAGCTCTCCAGTTTGTCCGACGAATCCAGCAAAGAGGCGCGCAGGCCCGGGGCAAAGCCGTTGGCATCGACGCCGACGTCACCTCCAGTATCGAGCAAGGGGTTGTGCACGAACACCGAGTTGAGGAACTGTCTGGTTTCGTCCCCCGCCACGGCGTTCTGGTCAAAGAACACGAAGGGGTCCATCTTGCCGACCGTGATTTCCAGCTTCTGCCTCGACGCTGGCTTGAACCCACCCCAGGGCAGCGCAATGCTGGCCTGGTACCAGACCTGGGCCAGCAAGGCCACCGAATCGTCGGGACGCAAGCCGCCCTGCAGCTGGAATGCCGCGGCATTGGAATTCGAGAAACTCGGCAAACCGCCCAAGCCCGCACCCTGACCCAGGCGGAGCTGGGCAAACAGCGACTGCTCGACGTCACCCAGGGGCTCCAGCGGCAAGCTGACAAAGGCGTCCGCCCGGTAGCCCAGCTGACTGTCCGCCACACCCGGCGCCAAGGATTTTTGTGCCGCCAGGGTCAAGCTCAGGCCGCCCTTGATGCCATCAAAGACCTTGAGTTTGCCCACCGGGCCCGCCAACTCCTGAGCCTGCGCTTCCACCGCCTTGAGCCGGGCGCTCAAAGCCGGCTCGTTCTCGCTGATGGTCTCGGTCTCCAGGCTCTTGGTCAGCACCGTCTGGTTCTGCTCCAGCGCCTGCACCCGCGCCAGGAGCTTTTCCACCAAATCGGTCAACTCTGCGTTGGTGGCCGCCGCCGCCTCGCCCACCGCCCCCAGACTGAGCGCGGCGGCGAGCGCCATGGATTTCAAAGGAAGACGGGAAATCATGGCTCAGTACCCGCCCTTTTTGCCAATACCCACATAGCTGAAGTCGTACTCGACCTCGAAGGGTTTGAACCAGGGGCGAACGCCGGTGAGCCGGTCGGTGTGGCGTCCAAAATGGGCATGCTTGTTTTCGGTAGGCGGCAAAATGGTGTACTTCACATGGTACTTGCCAGGGCCAAAGAGCTTGATGTTGTCACCGTAGTGCGGGCCGTCGTTGGCCACCATCGGCATGAACTCGCCCGCCACCTTCTGCTCGGTGCCGCTCTTGGACACTTCAAATTTCACCACCAGGTAGGGAATCCAGGCGCCTTCCTCAAAACCGTTGGGGTTGCCCGCGAGGGCCTTGATATCCACTTCAATATGGATGTCGGATTCTTCGGCCTTGCGCATCATGCCCTCGGGCTCCATCACCACCGGCTGCAGGTAGACGGCAGCGATTTCCATGCCGGAGCGTTGCTGCGGCGTGCCGATCGGGTATTCCAGCGCCTGGGCGTTCAAGGCGCTGGCGAGCAAGCCGAAAGCAGCAACTTGCTTGAGCGGGTGGATGCGTTTATTGGGGAACATTTTTATTTCCTTAATGAGAATTAATGTCATTTGCAAATGATAACACTTCTCATTAACGTCGAGCCGGTTGAGACCGTGAAAACTTGGCGTCGACGCGGCGCAGGCGCGGGCCGGGCCAGGCACGGCGATTGATAAAAATCAACTGCCTAGCGAGGTAAACGCCGCGCGGGCGCAAGGCTGGGCAGGATCGTGGGATGATCATGGCAATGTAAACCGTGGCACTGAAAATGTCTGAATCCCTGGCCCTGTTTTCACTCCCTTTGTTTCCCCTCGGGACGGTCTTGTACCCCGGTGGAACGCTGCCCCTGCGGATTTTTGAGGTGCGCTATCTGGACATGATTGGCAAGTGCCACAAGACCGGGGCGCCGTTCGGCGTGGTCACGCTGACCAAGGGTGCCGAGGTGCGCCGACCCGACCCCGGCGCACCCGGTGGCGACGGCTTCGCGCCGGAGGCTTTCCATGCCGTGGGCACACTGGCCGCGATCACTGAATTCTCCAGCCCACAGTCGGGTCTGATGGAGATTCGCTGCACCGCGACGCAGCGCTTTCGCATCGTCAGCTGTGGCAAGCTCAAGCACGGCCTGTGGGTCGCCAACGTGACGCGGCTGGTGGATGATCTCCCGATCAAAATCCCTGACGACCTGCGGGGCGTCTCAACAGCGCTGGGCAATCTGATCAACACGCTGCAGGCCCGCGCCGTGCCCCCGCGGCACATGCCGGTGCAGCCGCCCTATCTGCTCAATGACTGCAGCTGGGTCGCCAACCGCTGGTGTGAGTTGCTGCCGATGCCGCGCGAAGACAAACAGCGCCTGATGGAACTGGACAACCCGCTGGTCCGGCTGGAACTGGTCAACGATATGCTGGAGCGCAGCGGCATCGCAACCTGACGCCGCCGGGCTCCGCTGGTACGCCGGGGCGTGCCAAAACGTCCAGGTCAAAACGTCCAGGTGGCGGCAACATACGCCATGCCGCGCGCGGGCAGTTGCACCAGCACGGCGCTGGCTGGCCCGCCATAGACGCGCAGCCCGCCTTGCACCTGCACCCGGTCGCCCTGCCAGATCAGTGAGGCGGTCACCACCCGGCCCTGGTCGGCCGGCGTGTAGAGTATGTCCAGCGCCGGTTGCCAGGCGTCGTGCTGCCAGCTCAGGCGCAAAAACACATTGCTGCGCCGCAGACTGGGCGAGACGCTGAAGGCTTGCGCCTGCCAGGCCAGATTGCCGGCCACGGCCGCCGCCGGTGCGCCCAGCATCGCCAGTGTGGGGAGCTGGCCGTTGCGTTGCGCCCAGGCGTCCCACTGGGCATCGGCCGGTGCCGTGCCGTCCCACCAGGCCTCGGCCAGCAGGCTGAGCTGGCTGACATGAGTCCAGGTGCCGCCCACCAGCAGTTGCTTGACATCGTGTTCGGTACCGGGCTGCCAGGGGTTGCTGGCCACCAGCCCCTTGACTTGCGAGGCTATCGCCAGGCTGTCAACGCGTTCGGAAAAGCGCAGCGAGCTGTGCAGTTCCAGCGCATCGCTGGCGACCCACGCGACCGCCCCACCGACGCTGGCGCCGGTGTGGGCGCCGAGCCGGGCAAAACCGTGCCAGTCCACGGCGCCGTCGCGCTGGTAAACGCGCACTGCCAGGGCCGGCTCCTGCGCGCCCGCCTGCTCCGCCGGCTTGCTCGGGTTGACCCAG
>NZ_DHXT01000037.1:0-187 GCF_002413825.1 Rhodoferax sp. UBA5149 | reverse complement strand
CCGGCTTGCTCGGGTTGACCCAGATCCAAGACCATGCCGTGTTGGCATTGAAGTGCTCGGCCATCAGCAGGGCCCGGCCTTCTGCCGTGCTGCTCACCAGCATGCGGCGCTCTTCCTGTTGCACCATGTCGTTCGGGCGAAAGCCGTAGCCGACGTCCCAGGCCACAATTTTCTTGCCCGCGCTGTA
>NZ_DHXT01000113.1 GCF_002413825.1 Rhodoferax sp. UBA5149 | reverse complement strand
TCCCAGCCGGTTCGCGCCGCTGCCGAATAAACGTTGTCATCCCCGCGAAAGCGGGGATCCAACGTCCTTGGATTCCCCGCTTACACCGCAATGGGCACTGGTACAGTTTGACCTAGGGTTGTGGCTTTGACGTCCGGCGCCTCCACCAAGGGATAATTAGGAAATCGGTCGCATAGCCGCCTGCCAAGCCACTGATAAGGCCCACCACGACGTAATCGAGATGATCCGCAAGTCGCCAGCCCGGATGGGCTGAAAAGACTGCCACCTCAAGAACGACAAAACCGACGGCCATGTAGGCCAGTCTACGCAGTTCTCTTTTGAGCATCGCTCTGTTCCCCAGCCTCAATCAGATTCACGATATCGCTGATATCTCAAAGCTTTTGTGTCAGCCCACAGGCCATGGCCGGGGGGACATGCGGACCGCCGAATTGATCCGGGAGAAATTATGCCAGCAGGCGGCAATGACAGGGTTATTTTCAAACCCTGTTAACCGTCTTTGATTACCTGCCTTAAAGCCTGAAAACCTATCCTCACCGCTCCAGACGGCGGTGGGGATGACGGCTTCCAGAACAGCCAGCTTCGGCAAGCGCGGGCCAGCGCCCGTGCGCGTTTCTGCGCCTGTTTCAACGCCCCGCCCCGTGGAAGAAACGCCGGCGCGTCCGCAGGCCGTCACGCCGCCCGGCTTCTTGGCACGCATCGTCTCAAACATTCCCTGGTTCACGCTGGTCCTGAGCTGCCTGCTGGTGTCTCGCTTCCAGGCCGAGCTAGCGCGCGCCACCGACTGGACCGGCCCCATGGCCCCCGGCCATTTCAGCCTGCTGGCAATGGGCGCCTCCTCCCGCGCGCAAGTGCAAGGCCATGGCGAATGGTGGCGGCTGTTCACCCAGACCGCGCTGCACGGCTCGGTCGCGCACCTGGTGGGCAACCTCGTCACCTTCATCGTGGTGGGCTTCCTGCTGGAGCCGATGATCGGCATTGGCTGGTTCGCCGCCATCTATTTCACCGGCGGCTTTGCCGGCGCGCTGCTGTCCACACTCTTCAATCCCGCCGACATGCTGTCAGTCGGCGCCTCCGGTGCCATCATGGCGACGCTGGCGGCGCTGTTCACGCTGAGCTTCCATGCCGGCGCCAAGAGCCCCGTGCGGATGCGCCGGGTGGCGGCCTTCGCGCTGTTTCCCGCCCTGATGCCGTCAGTCAGCCGCGGCGGCGCGGTCACCGACATCAATGCCCATCTGGGCGGCTGCCTGGCGGGCGTGCTGATCGGCTTCGTGATGCTGGTGCTGTGGAATGACGAAGACGAAACACCCCCCGGCCGCAACGCCGCCGCCACCCTTGCCGGCGCCTGGGCGGCGATGACGATCTGGGCCTTCCTGGTGTCCACTGTCACCTATGCCCATTATGCCCGTGACGGCCTCGCCTATATCCCGCCGCGCGAGATGCCCACCGATACCGAGTCGATGAAGAACACCTCCTTCGCGCTGGTGACAAAATATCCCAGGGACCCCCGCGCGCATATGTTCCGGGGCCTGTATTTCCTGGACAAGAACGACGTCTCGGATGCCGAGCCCTATTTCCGCGATGCCCAGCGGCTGGGCGAAGGCAGCCCGGTGATGAGCACCGCCTTCAGCAACTGGACCCGCGCGCTGCTGGCCGTCAGCGTGCGCTATCAGGGCCGCACGCAGGAGGCGATGGCGATCGCTGCACCGCTGTGCGCCAACACCAGCCTGGACGAACGCTCGCAGAAGACACTCAGCATCACCAGCTTGTGCAACTAGCGCGGAGGAAGCCCGCCATTGCCCGGATTCATGTCCGGGATCGGCCCGCTGTTGGGTGAGGTGCCCGGCAACGCTCCGCCGCTGTAGCCGGTGCCCGAGGTGCGGCATGCCGCAAGGCCCCGGTTCCAGCCGCTGCGATAGGCCTTGTTGCTTTTATACTCCGCATCGTCGCGCACGATGGTGTCGTCATGGCGCTTGTCGGCATCGGGTCCATAGGCGCTGTTGCAGCCATCCTGGTAGCCGGCACGATAGTCCGGCGTCTTGCGCAGCGCCCGCGTCTCCTTGCTGACGAACAGCCCGCAGGCCGACAAGGGAATGACAACAAGCAGCAGAATGAGGGCGCGGCGCATGGTTTGTATCCCGTGTTAACCACGCCATTTTACCCCGGATTAAGGTGAAAAGGCGCAAATTCGTCGCGATATTTTGTTCAGGAATTGTGAGGCATCGCGTGGACCGGGCAGATATTTCCAAACACCGCATCCTGCTGTTGGGCAGCAAGACCCACGCGCTTTTGCTTTTGCGCTCCATCCTGTCGGTCATGGGCGTCACCAGCATCGTCCAGGTCGAGGATACCCGCCGCGCCATCGAACTGCTGAGCATGGAGATGTTCCACGCCGTCTTCTACGATCCCAAGAGCGAAGGGTATGACGGCATGTCCTTCCCGGTCGCGGCGCGGCGCAAGGAATCCATGCTCAACCCGCTGGTGCCCATCTTCGCGCTGCAGCCCCGCGCCCGTCGCCACGATGTCGAACAGGCCCGCGACGCCGGGGTCACCGACATCATCACCGTCCCCATCAGCCCCCGGACGTTGATGACAAAAATGACAGCCGCGCCCCGCCCCTTCATCGTGGCGCAGGAATTCTTCGGCCCCGACCGCCGTTCCCGGGCTCGCGCGCCCTGGTGGGGGTCCGACCGGCGCATCCGCGCTGCCCGCAAGCAGAAGGTGGATTTCCTCAACGTCTGACGACGCTTGGCGTCGTCCCCTGCCGCATATGGAACCTTTGGGTTAGGCTGGCGTTTTAACGACCACATAGCCCCAGAAGGAATTTTCCATGCTGAAGTCCCCCTTATTCAAGTCCGTGGCCAAGCTGGCGTCCGTCGCCGCCGTCGCCGCCGTCGCCTTCATCACCCCTGCCCAGGCCTCGGACAAGACCGAGCTGCTGCGTGACGCCAACGAAGTCGTCAACGACCTGCGCCACGACCCCGCTTTCGGCACCGCCCGCAACATGCTGCAGAATGCCGAGGCCATCTACATCGTGCCCAAGCTGGTCAAGGCCGGCTTCATCTTCGGCGCCGAAGGCGGCGACGGCGTGTTGCTGCACCGCACCGGCCGCGGCTGGTCCACCCCGCGCTTCTACGGCATGGGCTCGGCCAGCTTCGGCCTGCAGATCGGCCTGGAACAGGCCAAGCTGGTCTTCATCATCAATTCCAAGCGCGCGCTGCGCGGCATTGAAAAGGGTGAGATCAAGCTGGGCGCCGGCGCCGGCATCACCGTCGTGACCCTGTCCAGCGCCGCCGAAGGCGCCACCACCACCCATGGCGGCGACATGGTGGTGTGGGC
>NZ_DHXT01000025.1 GCF_002413825.1 Rhodoferax sp. UBA5149 | reverse complement strand
CGCATCGCCACCGGCGCCGGCGTCCAGGTTCAGGAAGTGAACCGCCTGCTCAACGAGTTCGAGCAGATGCAGGACATGATGAAGAAGATGAAGGGCGGCGGCATGATGAAAATGATGAAGCGCATGGGCGGCATGAAAGGCATGCCGAAAATGCCTTTCTGAACCTCCGTCCCCAACGGATCTATATATATTTTAGGCCTCTAGCCCCCGTCGCTATTACGCAAGCAGCTATCTAACTGATAGCAGATTGCCGCGCAGCGAATAAGAGCGCGTCTCGCTAATTGTCACGTCCACCAGCTTGCCCGCCAGGTCCGGCTGTCCGATGAAGTTGACCACCCGGTTGCACTCGGTGCGGCCCATCAGCTCGGCTGCGTCGCGTTTGGACGGGCCTTCCACCAAAATGCGCTGCACCGTGCCCAGGCGGCTCTCAGAGATGCGCTTGATGCTGTCGTTGATGACGGCTTGCAGATGCTGCAGGCGGCGCAGTTTGACCTCATGCGGCGTGTCGTCATGCAGGTTGGCGGCCGGCGTGCCGGGGCGCGGGCTGAAGATGAAGCTGAAGGAGTTGTCAAAGCCCACGTCGTCAATCAGTTTCATCATCTTGCCGAAATCGTCTTCGGTCTCGCCCGGAAAGCCGACGATGAAATCGCTGCTGATCGCCATCTCGGGCCGGATGGCGCGCAGCTTGCGCACGGTGGATTTGTATTCCATGGCGGTGTAGCCGCGCTTCATGGCCATCAATATGCGGTCCGAGCCATGTTGCACCGGCAAGTGCAGATGGCTCACCAGCTTGGGGATTTTCTCGTAGGCGGCAATGAGGGAAGGCGTGAACTCATTCGGGTGGCTGGTCATGTAGCGAATGCGCTCAATGCCGGGAATCTCGGCCACGTACTCGATCAGGGTCGCAAAGTCGGCGGTCTCTCCCGACGGCGACGCCGCGTCGCCCGCCATTCGGGCGCGGTAGGCGTTCACGTTCTGGCCCAAGAGCGTGACCTCTTTCACGCCCTGGTCCGCCAGCCCCGCCACCTCCACCAGCACATCCTCAAACGGGCGCGAAACCTCTTCGCCCCGGGTGTAGGGCACGACGCAGTAGCTGCAGTATTTGGAACAGCCTTCCATGATGCTGACGAAGGCGGTGGCGCCCTCCACCCGCGCCGGTGGTAAGTGGTCAAACTTCTCGATCTCGGGAAAGCTGATGTCCACTTGCGAGCGGTTCTGGCGCTCACGCTCGACGAGCATCTGCGGCAGGCGGTGTAGGGTTTGCGGGCCAAACACCACATCCACATAGGGTGCTCGCTCGATGATCGCAGCGCCTTCCTGGCTGGCCACGCAACCGCCCACACCGATCAAAACCCCTTTTTTCTTCAAGTGCCGGACGCGGCCCAGATCAGAAAACACCTTTTCCTGCGCCTTCTCCCGTACCGAGCAGGTGTTGAACAAAATCAAATCCGCCTCGTCCACGTTGTCGGTCGGCTCATAGCCTTGTGCGGCGTTCAACACGTCGGCCATCTTGCCCGAGTCGTACTCGTTCATCTGGCAGCCAAAGGTTTTGATAAAGACTTTTTTGCTCATGGGGTGTTTCAATTTTATTGCTATTGTTTAAATAGCGAGCTATGCAGTGGATTCGAGGGCTACAGCCTCGTTTTTCATATGGCCGAGGCGCGGTGGCGCCCCGGCTACTGCTTGGGGTATTTGGGCAGCTGGTTGAACGGGGTTTTCCCGTCGTCGGTTTTGGGCTTGTCGGCGTCGGAGCCAAAAACGAAATTCGTCACCGGCTCCATGCCGGCGCGCGGCTCCTGGGCTTCCTGCGGACTCAGAATCCACACCTCATGAATCAGCCCTTGCGCATTGCGTACATAGTTGACCAGCACGCTGGAGCCCACCAGCGCGGCCGACATCACCGTCATGTTGGTGACGCCCTTGATGCGGGCGCCGGGAGAGAGCCGCTCGGAGGTGCCGTTGATCAGCACCTCGGGCGGCGCCGTCACCACCAGCATGCCGCGCTTGGCGGCTGGCGGAAACTGGCGCAGCATGGTTTGGGCCATGGCGGGGGAGGGGCTGTTGCTTGCCGCCCAGACCAGGACCATGGCCAGCACGGTCAAAAAGCGGACGAGCGTCATTGGCGGGCAGCGGTTCATGGTATTCATCCAGAGGCTGTAAGTTGGAGGGGTGCCCTTGGGAAAGGGCGTGCCGAAGTGTACCCCGGGGCTCAAATGGTGTTGCGAGCAATGGGAGTCTGACCCCCAATTGACCTTGGGGGTTTTCCACAAATGGTCACCCAAGTACAATGCCGTTCTATAAAAACCAGCTAACTGGTCGAAAGCAGGGCGCTCGTGGGAGGCCTTTTTTTATTCATTGCAGAAATTCAAGTAGCCGAGAGGCCCCAGCCAGTGACCATCGCCCAGTTTCCGGTTATCAAACCCATTCCCCAGCACGTTGCCATCATCATGGATGGCAATCGTCGTTGGGCCAAGCAGTTCGGCTTGCCAGCGGCATTGGGTCATGCCAGTGGGGCGCGGCGCGTGCGCAGCATCGTGCAGGGCTGTGCTGACCGCGGGGTGCGCTTTCTCACCCTGTTTGCCTTCAGCACCGAAAACTGGCAACGCCCGCAAGACGAAGTGTCCAGCCTGATGGGTTTGCTGGCGCTCTACCTGAAAAAAGAAGTGAACGACATGAACGCCAAAGGCGTGCGCCTGCGGGTGGTCGGCGACATTTCCGGTTTCGATGCCAAGATTCAGGCCCTGATCCGTAGTGCCCAGGAAAAAACCGCCCACAACGACGCCATCACGCTTTCTATCGCGGTCAACTATGGCGGTCGCTGGGATGTGGTTCAAGCCGTCAAGTCGTGGCAGGCGGCCCACCCTGATCAATCTGTTGACGCGCTGAACGAGGCCGACCTGTCCGCCCACCTCGGCCTGTCTTACGCACCGAACCCTGACCTGCTCATCCGCACCGGCGGCGAGTCGCGCGTCAGCAATTTCATGCTGTGGCAACTTGCCTATACCGAATTGTTTTTCACAGACGTGTTGTGGCCCAGTTTTACAGTGGATGGGCTTGACGAAGCCATTCGCTGGTACGGCTCCCTGGACCGCCGGTTTGGTGGCGCCAGTTCTCTTTCTGCCATTGCGGTTTAAATCAAGGTTCAAGTTATTCCATGTTATTGCCCCGATTGCCCATGTTGAAGTCACCTTTGAAATCATTTTGTCTGCGAGCGATGCAGGCTGCGCTGGCTCTGTCACTCAGCGCCGGCCTGCAGGCCCAAACGGCGGCGACTGCTTTTGGTGGCGCTGCCGCAGCGCCAGCCAGTGCCGTCACCACGGATGCCGCTGCACCTGCTGCCGCAACACCCGCCGCCGCACGCGCAAGTGCCCTGCAGCAATCCATACAACAGCAAGCCGCAGCGCAAGAGGCCACCAAAGCTGGCGCCGATGCCCCTGGCCCCGAGGCGGCGCGTGCGCGTCCACCGGCCCGCGTGTCCGGGCCCAACCAGTTTCAGCGTTTTGTGCAAGAGACCACCGGCCGCTTGCTGCCCATGTATGGCCGCGACCTCTTTGACACCCCGCAAGCCTACGCTGCGGACAGCGCCCTGCCCGCACCGGCCGACTACGTGTTGGGCGCTGGCGATGAGGTGCGCTTGCAGGTCTGGGGTCCGGTGGACTTCAACACCAGCCTGACGATTGACCGCAATGGTCAGGTGAACATTCCCAAGGTCGGCGTGGTCACCCTGGCTGGCGTGGCGGTGCGTGATCTTGAAGCCACCTTGCGCAGCCATTTGGGCAAAGTCTTCACCAACTTCCAGGCCAACGCCACCATGGGTCGTTTGCGCGGCATCCAGGTGTATGTGGTCGGCCAGGCGCGGCAGCCCGGCACCTTTCAGTTGTCCAGCCTCAGCACCCTGGTCAATGCCCTGTTCGCCAGCGGTGGCCCCAGCGCCAATGGCTCCATGCGCAATATCGAGCTCAAGCGCGCGGGCAAGACCGTCAGCACCCTTGACCTGTATGACTTCATCGCGCGCGGCGACAAATCCCATGATCTGCCCTTGATGTCGGGCGACGTCATCGTCATCCCTCCCGTGGGTCCGCGCGTGGCGGTCACTGGCGCCTTTGACCAAGCCGCTATTTACGAACTTAAAACCGGCGCCACCAGCGTGGCCGACATCCTGTCCTTGGGCGGCGGCGTGCCGGCCCTGGCCACCACGCAAAAAGCGCTGTTGGAGCGCATCACGCGCGAGAGCAATCCGCCCCGTCAGGTGCAAGAAATCGTGCTCAATGAGCAAGGCCTGCGCCAGCCCCTGCACGATGGTGACGTGCTCACCCTGCTGGGCATCAGCCCGGCCTTTGCCAACGCCGTGACACTACAGGGCACCGTGGCGGCGCCGCTGCGCTACCGCTGGTTTGAAGGCATGAAAATCCTGGATTTGATTCCCGAGCGTGATGCGCTCATCACCGGCGATTACTACAAGCGCAAAAACCTGCTGGTGCAAAACACAGACGTGGCACGCGAAGCCGGTAGCAATGTTGCCACCCGCATCCGGGGCCTCTCAGACCAGATCAACTGGGACTATGCCGTCATCGAGCGCATGGACCGCAACAAACTCAGCAACGAGCTCATCCCCTTCAACCTGGGCAAGGCCGTGCTGCAACGCGACCCCGCCTACAACCTGCCACTGCAAGCCGGTGACGTGGTCACCATCCTGAGCCAAAACGATCTGCGCCTGCCGCAAGACCGCCAGAGCCGCCTGGTGCGCGTGGAAGGCGAAGTTGCCGCCCCCGGCGTGTACCAAACATTACCCGGCGAAACCCTGCCCCAGCTGCTCAGGCGTATTGGCGGCCTCACACCACAGGCCTATGTGTTCGGCACCGAGCTCAACCGCGAATCGGTGCGCACGCGCCAGCAAGAAAACCTCGACACCCTCATTCACAAGCTAGAGGCGCAGTCGCAAGCGCAAACCAGCAGCTTCATCGCCAACAAAGGGGCAGACAATGCGGCCCAGGCCCAACTGCTGCAGCAACAGCAAGCGCTGCAACTCAAGAGCCAGATTGACCGGCTCAAGTCCTTCAAGAGCAATGGCCGCCTGGCCCTGGAGCTGGACCCGCAAGCCCAAACCCTGGCCGCCTTGCCCGCCCTGCCGCTTGAAGACGGCGACCACATTCTTGTTCCCGCCGTGCCAGGCTTTGTATCGGCGTTTGGTTCCGTCAACAACGAAAACGTGTTTATCTACAAGTCGGGCAAGACCGTGGCTGACGTTCTCAAGTCTGCCGGCTTGACCGAAGACGCCGAGCCCGACCAGGCCTTTGTGCTGCGCGCGGATGGCAGCATCGTGGCGCGGCGCGACCACAGCGGGCTGTTTGGCGGTGGTTTTGAATCCATCCAGGTCATGCCCGGTGACACCGTGGTGGTGCCCGCGCAGATTGACCGCGAGAGCCGCTACAACATGGTGACCCGCGCATTCAAGGACTGGACGCAAATCCTCTCCAACTTCGGCCTGGGTGTCGCCGCCATCAACTCCATCAGCAAGCTGTAAAGTCTTGAGCAGGCACGGTTAATTGTGATATCGTGATATCATTTGCTTCTCATCCAACTTTGGAGTTGTCTTATGGCGCAAGTTATCGTTCGTAACATTGAAGACGACGTGAAGGCTGGCTTAAAAGCGCGCGCTGCCCAGCACGGCTGGAGCATGGAAGAAGAGGTTCGCCAGATCTTGCGCCGTGCCGTCAGTGAAGAAGCGCAGACACGACCCAAGCTCGGTTCGCGCATCGCTGCGCGCTTTGCTGGCGCAGGCCTGAACGAACCCCTGGCTGAACTGCATGGGCAAACCATTGAACCCATGGCCCTCGGCGCATGATCATTCTGGATACCAACGTCTTGTCTGCCTTGATGCAGCTGCAACCCGACCCGCAGGTGGTGGCTTGGCTGGACGACCAGCCCGCCGAATCTGTCTGGCTCAACAGCATCACCCTGTTTGAAGCCCGCTACGGCATGGCCTTGTTGGCATCAGGCCAGCGTAAGAGCTTGTTGCAAGAACGCTTTGATGAGCTCCTGCAAGACGATCTGCAAAACCGCGTGCTGCAGTTCGATGCCAGCGCCGCCACCCACGCGGCCCTTCTTGCCGCTGACCGCAAAAGCCGTGGCCGCCCCATGGACATGCGCGACACCTTCATTGCCGGTATTGCTTTGGCGCGTCGCGCCACCCTGGCCACGCGCAACACGCGGCACTTTGACGACTTGTCTGTTCCGGTCGTCAATCCTTGGGCAGAGAAATGACCTACTCCGCCCTTAAAGCCAGCATCGCATCCCTAGTAGCCTTTTTCAACACGCCCCGGCCACTGGGAGACTCTTGAGTGAAAGCAGCCTCTAGCCCCCGTCCAATATGCGCAAGAAGCTATCAAAATAATAGTAACTAACTCATGGTGAATAACAAAATCCTGATGGTGCAAAGCGTGCCCGTCACCATCATCAAACAATCGGACGCAGATTTCATCTCGCTAACCGACATGGTGCGCGAAAGTGAAAGTGGCTCGGCTGTTATTGACAACTGGTTGCGTAATAAAAACACGTTTGAGTTTTTGTCGGTCTGGGAAGAAATCTACATTAAAAAAGTTGCTGGGCTCATCCGCTTCACCATGTCCGTCAAGCAGTGGCCCATGAATACGAACGGGGGCGGTCATGCCTGAAATCAGTCGTTTTTTGGCACTGGGCTTGGTTATGGAATGGGCCACTTTGCATCAAGATGACTTGATGGCCGATTGGGTTCTTGCGCGGGATAATGCCGAACTCAAGCCTGTTGATCCTCTGGAGTAGAACCATGTTTCTGATTGATGTCATCCGTGTTCAACCTTTGCCCAATCGCAATTTGGATCTTACTTTTGAAAATGGATTTCACGGCATTGTCGAAATGGATCGGATAGTCAAAAACTACACCGGCGTTTTTGCGCCGCTGCTGCAAGACGAATACTTCAGACAAGTCACGGTAAACACAGAACTTGGCACCGTTGTCTGGCCAAACGGTGCCGACCTGTGCCCAGACGTTTTGTATTCACAAGCAACGGGCATACCTGTTACCACTTCAGAGAATTTCTGAAAGAAATCAGCCTCTAGCCCCCGTCCAATATGCGCAAGCAGCTATCAAAATAATAGTAACTAACCCATGACTCAAAACAACGAGCGCGACGAACGCGAAGACGACGACGAAATCAGCCTGCTGGACCTGCTGCAGGTCGTGGTCGACAACCTGCGCCTGCTGGTGCTGGCGCCTTTGGCCGCTGGCCTGCTGGCGCTGGGCATTACCTTCGCCATACCGCCCACCTTCACCGCCACCACCAAATTCATGCCGCCCCAGCAGCAGCAAAGCGGGGCTGCCGCCATGCTGGCAGGCTTGGGCGCTTTAGGTGGTTTGGCTGGCGCGGCCGGTGGCCTGAAGAACCCGGCTGACCAATACGTGGCCTTTCTCAAAAGCCGCAGCGTGCAAGACGCACTGATCGACCGCTTCAAGTTGACCGAGCGCTATGAGACCAAATTCCGCGAAGATGCCCGCAAAACATTGGACGGCAATGCCCAAATCGCCAGCGGCAAAGACGGCTTGATCACCATCGACGCCAGCGACAAAGACCCCGCCTTTGCCGCCCAACTGGCCAACGGCTATGTGGAAGAGCTAGGCCACCTGCTCAATCGGCTGGCCGTCACCGAAGCTCAACAACGCCGCGTCTTCTTCGAAAAACAGCTGAGCAACGCCAAAGACAACCTGGTCAAGGCCGAGCAGGCCCTCAAGTCCAGTGGCGTCAACAGCAGTGCTCTCAAAGCCAGCCCCGGGGCGGCGGTAGAAGCATTGGCCAAACTCAAGGCCGGCATCACCGCGCAAGAAATCAAGCTCGCCAGCATGCGCGGCTACCTCACCGAATCCGCACCCGACTTCAAACAGGCCCAAACCGAGTTGTCGGCCATGCGCGGCCAGATGGCCCGTGCTGAAAAAGAAGAACCTGCCGCGGCCGGTGCCAACAGTGGCGACAGCGACTACATCGCCAAATTCCGCGACTTCAAATACCACGAGACCTTGTTCGAGTTGTTCGCCAAACAATACGAGATTGCCCGCGTAGACGAAAGCCGCGAAGGCGCCATCATCCAAGTAGTGGATGCCGCCCAGCCACCTGACCGCAAAAGCAAGCCCCAAAACGCGGTTATAGCCATCTTGACCACGCTGTCAGTCGGCATCTTGCTTCTGCTTTACGTATTCATTCGTCATTCTTTGGATACCGCTGACCAAACGCGAGAATCCGCAAAAAAACTAGCCCAATTGCGCGCCTCGTTCAGGCACGCTATCGGACGCGGAGCCGTTTGAGTCAAGAATAATGAATCCCATGGAAGACCGTATCAAAGTTCTCACTGTCTTCGGCACCCGACCCGAAGCCATCAAAATGGCCCCGCTCGCCCTGGCCTTGGCCGCAGATGAGCGGTTTGAGGCAAAACTCTGCGTCACCGCCCAGCACCGCGAGATGCTGGACCAAGTGCTGCACCTGTTTGCTATCCAGCCAGACTTTGACCTCAACATCATGAAGCCGGGTCAAGACCTGACGGACGTAACTACTGCCATCTTGCAGGGCATGAAAGGTGTGTTCAGCCAGTTCAAGCCCGACATCGTGCTGGTGCATGGGGACACCGCCACCACCTTTGCCACCAGCCTGGCCGCGTATTACCAGCAGATACCCGTGGCCCATGTAGAGGCCGGGCTGCGCACCGGCAACCTGTATTCACCCTGGCCCGAAGAAGGCAACCGCAAGCTCACGGGCGCATTGGCGGCGGTGCACTTCGCCCCCACTGATACCTCCAGCCAAAACCTGCAACACGAGGGTGTGCCCGCCAGCAGCATCGTCGTCACCGGCAACACCGTTATTGATGCTTTGCTAGAAGTTGTCAACAAACTCAAGACCGATGAATCCCTGCAGCAGCGCTTTGCCCGGCAATTTTCCTTCTTGGCCCCCGAGCGGCGCATCGTGCTTGTCACCGGTCACCGCCGCGAAAGCTTTGGCAATGGGTTTGAACGCATCTGTCAGGCGCTGGCCGACACCGCCCAGGCATTTCCGGACGTGGACGTCGTCTACCCCGTGCACCTCAACCCCAATGTGCGCGAGCCCGTCAACCGCCTATTGGCTGGAATTGCCAACATTCACCTCATCGAACCGCAGGACTATCTGCCCTTTGTGTACCTCATGAACCGTGCCCACATCATTTTGACCGACTCCGGCGGCATACAAGAAGAAGCCCCGTCGTTGGGCAAGCCCGTGCTGGTAATGCGCGACACCACAGAGCGCCCCGAGGCCGTGCAGGCAGGCACAGTGAAGCTGATCGGCACCACGGTGGCCGCCATCACCCAACACTTGCGCACCCTGCTAACCGACAACGCCGCCTACAACAGCATGGCCTTCGCCCACAACCCCTACGGCGACGGCCGCGCCTGCCAACGCATACTGCAATCGCTAGCAGCTTTTGTAGGGTCGACTTCAGTCGATTAGGCAGACTAAAGTCTGCCCTACAAGAACCCAAAATATCATCACCTCAGTCATGAACTACAAAACCATTTCTATCATCGGTCTAGGCTACATCGGCCTGCCCACCGCCGCCGTCTTTGCCAGCCGCAAGATCAAAGTGATTGGTGTTGACATCAACCAAACAGCCGTGGACACCATAAACCGCGGCCAGATCCACATCGTGGAGCCCGATTTGGACATGGTGGTGCAAGCCGCAGTATCCGCAGGTTACCTGCGTGCAACTACCAAGCCTGAGCCAGCCGACGCATTTTTAATAGCCGTGCCCACACCCTTCAAGGCAGACCACAATGGCGACCACGAGCCAGACCTGTGCTACATTGAAGCCGCCAGCCGGGCAATAGCTCCCGTGCTCAAACAAGGTGACTTGGTCATCCTTGAATCCACCTCGCCCGTTGGGACTACCGAGCAAATGGCCGCCTGGCTGGCTGCCGCCCGGCCAGACCTGACATTCCCCCAAACGCATGGTGAGACATCAGATATTCGCGTGGCCTACTGCCCAGAGCGCGTCCTACCGGGCCACGTGCTGCGCGAACTGATGCAAAATGACCGCGTCATTGGAGGCGTGACACCCAAATGCTCTGAAGCCGCAGCCCAACTGTACAAAATATTTGTGCAAGGCGAATGCGTCATCACCAGCGCCCGTACCGCCGAAATGTGCAAGCTGACCGAAAACAGTTTCCGCGACGTGAACATTGCCTTTGCCAACGAGTTGTCCATCATCTGCGACAAACTGGACATCAACGTGTGGGAACTCATCAAGCTGGCCAATCGACACCCGCGCGTCAACATCCTGCAACCAGGCCCCGGAGTGGGTGGGCACTGCATTGCCGTGGATCCATGGTTCATAGTGAGCCAGACGCCAGACCAGGCCCGCCTGATCCGCACCGCCCGTGAAGTCAACGACAGCAAGCCGGAATGGGTAATTGACAAGGTGAAACTAGCCGTGGCCGACTACTTGCAAGCCAACCCAAACAAAACGGCTAAAGATGTGACTATTGCCTGCTTTGGTCTGGCCTTCAAGCCTGACATTGACGATCTACGCGAAAGCCCTGCCCTGGCAATTGCGCTTGCGGTTGCACAAAAGAACTGGGGACGCGTCTTATTGGTTGAGCCACATATCCTCGGTCTCCCCCAAGCTTTTGAAGATATCCCCAATGTAGGCCTAGCTACGGCAGAAGAAGGCGTCACCACAGCCAACATCCTCGTATTGCTTGTTGATCATCGTGAATTTATTGACATGAGCCAGAAGTTCGCTGAGCACGTTTGCGTGATCGACACCCGTGGCATCCTCAATAGCTGACTCGGGCCAGCCGCTAATAAAAGAAAAATTTTAAGGTTTCATTGAAGCATAAGCTCGTCAATCTGACAGCACTGGCAACGATACAGATATCGAATGCCGTGTTGCCACTCGTGATTTTTCCCTTTGCTTTGGGAGTGGTTGGGTCCGACCTTTACGCAAAGATTGTACTTTCCGAGGCGCTGTCACTATTTCTTCTTGCAATCGTGCTTTATAGCTTCGAAGTTGACGGTGTAGTCCAAGTAGTGGGGCTGGACCCGAAGGTCGATGCCAAGCAGATTTCACATATATTCAGTGGCATCACTTATCTGCGTCTGTCGCTATTCATATGCTGTGCTCCCATATTCATCCTTGTTGCGCTGTTGATTGACAAGAAACTGGTTGTGCTCGCCCTCTTCTGGGCACTCGTTCCGCTCAGTTATGCCATCCAGCCAAACTGGCTCTATCAGGGCCTTGAGCGGAATACGCCAGTAGCCATAATTACGGTGCTAAGCCGCATATGCATATTATTCGTAGTATTGAATGCCGTGGATGGTCAAGCTGATTACCTTCTTGTACCGCTCGCTATTGGCGGATTTTACCTAATAGGGGCGATATGTTCGCTGCTATATGCGATGCATCAATTCGGCATTCGGTTCGTCGGCGTTTCTGCGACACAACTCAAACAGATGTTGTGGTCAGGTAAAGATGTATTTCTGGGTAATTTGAGTGTCACCCTATATCGCGACGTCAACGTAATTATCCTCAGCGCATTAGGTAGCCTGGGAGCAGGCATTGCTGCCTATTCGATGGCGGAAAAACTGGTCAAGGCAATTCAAGCTTCAATACGACCGTTAAATCAACTCTTTTTCCCGAAGGCTATCCGTGTTGCCCGGACTGCAGGGTCCCCGGGGCGGCCAGTCTTTCATGCACTTCTTAAATTGACATGGCCTCAACTAGCGGTATTGGCTGTATTACTACTTGTCTTGGTGCTTGGTTATCTAACCATAGGACATAATATTACTTGGGTGCAACGCATTGAGAATGCTGACTATGTCGCTTCTCTGGTTCTGTTAATGAGCGCTGGCACTTTCTTTGGAGTTTCTAACTTTATGTTTGGTAGCGCCGGATTGAATGCGCTCGGTGAACGACGTTATTTGTTTATCGCCATTCTGAGCACCGGACTCATTAGCCTTGCAATCAGTACTCTGCTAGCTTCAGTCGCCGGGCCGCTTGGCGCCGCTATCAGTTTTGTCTTGGCGGAAGCTATATTACTGGCAATCATCACAAGAAGATACTTCCAGTGAATTTAAATAAACATTTGACGTGGCTGATGACTCACCATAAGTCTTATCCGCGGCGCGTGAACAACGTCCAACGTTCAAGCTGAAAACATGGCAGAAAAACTGTTAGCGATCCTATTCAGCCTGCTGATTCTGGTGCAAGCCGGTCTCGTGCGCCGACTGGTCGGCACTTGGATATTTCCTGCCTGTTTGTTCGGTTTGTTTTGGTTTGCCCTAACTTTCATTCCGCTAGTCGTTCTATTTTCGGTTCCGATAGAGTGGACGGCGGTCGCCTATATATTCTTGTGCTGCCTTTTGTTCTCTGCAACAGCTCTTAGCATCGACTGGCACAAGGCTTATGCAGTAAATAGAAAGCGAAGCAATCGATCGAACTTCGGCGGGTCTTTTATGCGCCTGGCATTTTTTGGGACAACTTTACTCACCCTTTTATTCTTAGTAATAAACACGGCGGCACAGGGCTTTTCTCTAAATGATATTGTTTTCGACATAATGCAAACAGCCAATTCCTATATTGCGCGCCGATATAATGATGAACTTGATGTAAATTTATTTGGCAAGCTTAGCGTGGTGTTTACATACACATCGGCGATTATTGGAGGAATGTACTATAACGACCGACCTCAGAAGGTACGAGGATCAATTATATTATTACTTGTTTTGGTACCTTCTGCTGCAGTGATGGTCATTCAAGGTGCAAAAGGGACACTCTTCCTTGCAATCGCATATTTTATCGCGGGAGTTTTGATTAGCAAAATACGAAAGAATGATCTTACATTCATACGAAAAGAGAATGTTGTAACAATATTAATATATATTCTGCTTATTATTCCTGTGCTGACAATGTCTTTTTTGGCGCGCGGTCTTTTTGAATCAGACGATCTCGTAGTCATCAAAACAGAACTCACGAGGTCTTTTTTATCATATTCATCGGCACACATGTATGCGTTTTCGGACTGGTTTTCACACCTAATGTTTGGCGAGTCGGTTGTGAATTACTCTGATGATTTTAGTGAGTATGGATTTCATACATTCATGTCCATTTTCAAGTTATTTGGCAGCGATAAGTATGTACCTGCTGGATATTATGATGAATATTTTTATTACGGCGAAATAATTCAGACAAATATTTTTACAATGTTTCGTGGTCTGATTTATGATTTTGGATTAATTGGATCTCTTGCGTTTATGATTGGATTTGGACTATTCTGTCATGTTTCATTTTTTCAGCTATTGGTTTCGCCAAACCCGACCGTATCCGCCTCTGTTTTTGCGCATCTAATTGGGTTTATTTACACTTCCTTCCTGATTAGTCAGTTTGTTTGGAATAGCATCTATGTTACTTTTATTTTAATAATAATATTGGTTTATATTAACAATTATTTAAATAAAATAATTGGTCCAACTGATATATCTCTTGCGTAAGCATTCTCCTACTGCTGAGAAAATTTCTCATCATTCTTTCCGAGTTAAAATGAAAATAGGTTACGTCTGTACCAACTTTAATAACAGCGTCTTTACGCTGAAGGCAATTCGTACATTGCTGAGCAATAAAGATCACGATTACCAGATTGTTGTCGTCGACAATAATTCTAATCTTGACGATGTTGCGCTGCTGCGGGAAATGGCGTCACAATTTTCTTGTTTGCGGTTAATACTAAATGGTGAGAATATTGGATATTTTCGCGGCTTGAATCTTGGAATATCACAGTTACGCATTGAACATTCAGATATAGACTGGATGGTTGTTGGTAATAACGACCTGGAGTTTCCATCGGACTTTGCTGACAACTTGTCCGCATATGCGTCACGCCTGAGGGCTCACGCGGTAGTTTCCCCCGATGTCATCACCGTTGACGGACAGCACCAGAATCCGCACGTCATTGCCAATATCAGTACCATCCGCGAGATTTTCTACGATCTCTATTACGCGAATTACTATGTCGGATTACTGATTCACAAATTGGCAATGATGTTTCACGTTGTGTCCGACCGCGCAGATGAAGAACAGTGGCAAGTCGCTCAACCAATTAGTCAGGGACACGGATCCTGCTATCTACTCGGCCCCCGCTTCTTTGAACAGTTTAAAGAGCTCTGGGCTCCAACGTTTTTAATGTCAGAGGAATTTTTTCTAAGCAAACAACTAGGCGATGTCGGGCAGCAAGTTTATTATGAGCCCGCTATCCAAGTTGTA
Source organism: Rhodoferax sp. UBA5149 (assembly GCF_002413825.1). Classification (GTDB taxonomy): domain Bacteria; phylum Pseudomonadota; class Gammaproteobacteria; order Burkholderiales; family Burkholderiaceae_C; genus Rhodoferax. The sequence goes on along the minus strand of NZ_DHXT01000025.1, from coordinate 11,372 downwards.
CACCATTGGCATGCTTCGCTGGCCAAGCTTCCTAGTAAGCAACGATGGTTGTTCGCTAGGGACGCTCACCGCGTCTATCGAAAATATGTCAAGATTTTTCGCTGAAAATCAATGCCATATTAGCCGGCATAGTTATTTATGAAGAAAAGCGATGGAGTACTTAAATGAAAAATTATCAAGTTTGTAGCAGTTGTGTGATGGATACAAGCGATACTCAGATCGTCTTCGACGAACTAGGTGTTTGTGACCATTGCAGCGGATTCAAAAGTGACGTCTTGCCCAATTGGCATCCCAATGACACTGGCAAGGCACTGTTCCGTGAGATGGTCGGGAAAATAAAACAGGCCGGCAAGGGTAAACCTTTTGACTGCATTATGGGAATGAGCGGTGGGCTGGACAGTTCATATTTGCTGCATCTTGCTGTCAAAGAGTTTGATCTTCGTCCGTTGGTGTTTCACGTTGATGGGGGCTGGAATACAGATCTTGCAGTTAACAACATTCAGATGCTGGTGGACAAGCTTGGGTTGGATTTGTACACTGAAGTAATTAACTGGCAGGAGATGCGAGACTTCCAGCTATCTTTCTTCAAGTCTGGGGTGCCGCATCTTGACATTCCTCAGGATCATGCATTTGTAGCTACGCTGTACCACTTTGCGAACAAGCACAACATCAAGTACATCGTCAACGGGGGCAACTTTGCCACCGAATGCGTTCGCAACCCCAAAGATTGGCTTTACTACGGCACAGACATGGCGCAGTTGCGTGATATTCATGGGCAGTTTGGTACGCGGCCGCTTGACACCTACCCTTTCAGCAGCGTTCTGTTCCACAAGGTCTATCTCCGCTACATCAAAGGGGTGCAAGTGGTCAAGCCGCTTAACTATCTGCCTTACACCAAAGAGAACGCTTCGCAAGTTCTATCTGAGTTGTATGGCTGGCGTCCCTATCCGCAAAAACACTTCGAGTCACGCTTCACCCGTTTCTATGAAGGCTATTGGCTACCAACCCGCTTTGGCTATGACACGCGGCGTGTGCAATATTCGAGTTTGATTCTTACTGGGCAGATGACCCGTGAAGAAGCCCTGGCCAAGCTTGAAAAACCAGCTTATGACCCTGAAACTATTGACGAGGACTTTGCGTATATTGCCTCCAAGTTGGGTATCAGTGTTGAGGAATTGCGTGGCTACCACCAGATGCCATTAAAAACTTACAAAGATTATAAAAATCAGGAATGGATGTTTGATCTGGGTGCCAAAGTACTGAAACTGCTGGGTGTTGAAAGGTCGGTTAAGCGATGATCGCCATTATTGACTATGGCTCTGGCAACATTGCGGCTATCGCTAACATTTACAAGCAGCTCAAGGTGCCCTATGTCATTACCAATGACTTGGGTGAATTGGCAAAGGCTGACAGGTACGTCTTGCCAGGCGTCGGGGCCTTTGATGCCACCATGCGCTATTTGAATGACTCGGGCATGGTGGCAACCCTGAATGAGCAAGTGTTGGTGCGAAAGAAGAAAGTCTTGGGCATCTGTGTGGGTATGCAGGTGTTGGCTGAGTCGAGTGACGAAGGTTCACTTGCAGGCTTGGGGTGGGTTCGAGGGCGTGTTCGTCAAATTGACGCGAGTTTGATTCCCGCTAACCCCAAGTTACCGCACATGGGTTGGAATTCTATTGTGCCCAAGGCTGATGCTGCCTTATTTGTCGGGGTAGATATTCAGCAGGGTTTTTATTTCTTGCATAGTTATTATTTTGATGCAACTGATCCCGATGATGTGGTTGCAACGGTGCAGTATGGCAAAGAATTACCCTGTGCCGTAGCGCATGCCAATGTGTTTGGTATGCAGTTTCATCCTGAAAAGAGTCACGCCAATGGTGTGGCTGTTTTTCGTAACTTTGCGGAGCTTTAGCCATGCTTCGCTCCAGAATTATTCCGTGTTTGCTGTTGCACGATGGCGGCTTGGTCAAAACAAGGCAGTTCAAAGATGCCAAATACGTGGGTGATCCGCTCAATGCCGTCAAGATTTTTAACGAGAAAGAAGTTGATGAGCTGATGCTGATTGACATTGATGCCACTGCACACGCTCAGACACCAAATTTTGCATTATTGAAGGGCTTGGCCGTCGAGTCCAGAATGCCCTTGGGTTATGGGGGTGGCGTTACCACTGCGCAGCAGGCAACCCAGATTATCGCTTCAGGCTTTGAAAAGGTGTCTATCAGTGCAGCGGCGCTAGCCCGGCCTAGATTGATTCGTGAAATGGCTGAGGCCGTAGGCGCACAGAGTGTGGTGGTGACGCTGGATGTCCGAAAGAACAAATTGTTACCGGGGTACACCATTTACACACGCAACGGCACTGAGAAACAGAAGGCAAACCTGTTGGAGTTTTGCCAACAGGCCGTTGAACTGGGCGCGGGTGAAATTGTGATCAACAGCATTGATCGGGACGGCGAGATGGCTGGCTATGACCTGGAGCTTGCCAAGCTGGTCCGTAAGACTGTGAGCTCGCCCGTCACCATGCTGGGCGGTGCAGGTAATAGCACCCACATGCAGGAGTTGATTGACGCGGTGGGCGTAGTGGGCGCGGCGGCGGGCAGCATGTTTGTGTTTAAAGGGCCTTATCGCGCGGTGCTTATCAATTACGCGCGGCCCAGTCGTCTAGTTTGAGTTTTTTTGGAATAGTAATGAAACAAATATTGCAGGATATGGGCCAAGGGGCTACTTATGTGAGCGAGGCGCCCGCACCGGTTGCGTCCAGGGATTCGCTGTTGATTGCCAGCACGGTGAGTTTGATCTCCGCCGGCACCGAACGCATGTTGGTAGGCTTTGGCAAAGCCTCCTATCTGGACAAAGCCCGCCAGCAGCCTGAGAAGGTCAAGATGGTGCTTGAAAAGGTGGCCACCGATGGGCTGATGACCACCATAGAGGCGGTGCAGTCCAAGCTGGCGCAGCCGCTGCCGCTGGGCTACTGCAACGTGGGCGTGGTGGCTGAGGTGGGCTCGGGGGTGGACGGATTCAAGGTGGGTGACCGCGTCATGTCCAACGGCCCTCATGCCGATATGGTCAAGGTGCCCAAAAACCTGTGCGCCCGCATTCCAGACGGGGTGGACGACGAGTCTGCCGCGTTCGTGGTGGTGGCCAGTATTGGGCTACAGGGCATTCGACTGGCTCAGCCGACGCTGGGAGAGGCTTTTGTCGTCACCGGGGTGGGTTTGATTGGCTTGCTGACCTTGCAGTTGCTGCGCGCCCAGGGTTGCCGCGTGTTGGCCATTGACTTTGATGAAAGCAAATTGGCCCTGGCCCGCCAGTTTGGTGCTGCCACTTGCAACCCCGGCGCGGGTGAAGACCCGGTGGCCGCAGGCATGGCGCTTAGCCGGGGCCAAGGAGTGGACGGTGTGATCATTACCGCGTCGACCAAGTCCAGTGACCCCGTCACACAGGCGGCGCGCATGTGCCGCAAGCGCGGGCGTATTGTGCTGGTGGGAGTGACCGGGCTGGAGCTGAACCGGGCTGACTTTTATGAAAAAGAGCTGAGCTTTCAGGTGAGCTGTTCTTACGGGCCGGGGCGCTACGACCCCAATTACGAGGACAAGGGGCAAGACTACCCGGTGGGCTTTGTCCGCTGGACCGAGCAGCGCAACTTTGAGGCTGTTTTGGACATGCTGGCCAGCGGGCATTTGGATGTGAAACCGCTCATTACCCACCGCTTTGCGTTTGAAGACGCACCGCAGGCCTACCAGATGCTCACCCAAGACAAGAGTGGACTGGGCTTTTTGCTGCAATACACCTCGCCGGTGGCCAAGCGAGCCGTTCGTAACGTGACCCTGGCATCTGGCGCCCGGTTTGACGCGCAGCGCCCGGTGTTGGGCTTTGTTGGCGCAGGCAACTATGCCTCACGCATGTTGATTCCGGCGTTCAAGGTGGCGGGGGCGCAGTTTCACACCATCGTTACGGCGGGCGGCATCAATGGCGTGATTCATGGTGAAAAGGCGGGCTTTGCCGAGGCTTCCACCGACATGGCCGCCATGCTGGCCAACGCGACGATCAACACAGTGGCTATCGTGACCCGCCACGACACGCACGCCCGCTTTGTGGCGCAGGCGCTGCAGGCTGGAAAAAACGTGTTTGTGGAGAAGCCCCTGGCCATTCACCACGCAGAGTTGGCCGATGTGCAGGCGGCTTATGCACTGGCGCATATTGCCGGTCAAGGGCCGCAGCTGATGGTCGGCTTTAACCGCCGTTTTTCGCCACAGGTGCAAAAGATGAAAGCCTTGCTGCAGGCTGTGAAAGAGCCCAAGTCGTTCATCATGACCATGAACGCTGGCGCGATTCCCCCCAACCATTGGACGCAAGACAACGCGGTGGGGGGGGGGCGAATTATTGGCGAGGCTTGTCACTTTATCGACCTGATGCGTTTTTTGGCGGGATGCCCCATTGTGTCGGTGCAGGCGCGCCGCATGGGCGATGCGCCGGGGGTGCTCATTACCGAAGACAAGGCGAGTATTACCCTGGGCTTTGAAGACGGCTCGTTTGGCACCATCATGTACCTGGCCAATGGCGCGGCCAGTTTCCCCAAAGAGCGGGTAGAGGTGTTTGCTGCCGGGCGCGTGCTGCAGTTGGACAACTTTCGCAAGCTCAAGGGCCACGGCTGGCCGGGCTTTAGCAAGCTGAACTTGTGGAAGCAAGACAAGGGCCAAAACGCCTGTGCGGCGGCTTTCTTGAAGGCTGTAGAAAAAGGCGCGCCCGCCATTCCGGTGGAAGAGATTTTTGAAGTAGCGCGTGTCACCATCGATGTGGCGGAGCAGTTGCGCAAGCAATGACCGGGATTACGTCAAAAGTTAGCACAGCGCTAGCGCTGGGTTTGCCCAACATTGCGCGGGCGGCGTCGTACCGCGTGGGCGTCAAGCTGGGCTTGAACCCGGTACGTCGGTTGAAAGCTGCCGTGCCGAAGGGGCCATTTTTCCAGGCAACAACGTTAGGTGTGGTGCACGTGCCGCTCGTTTCGGGGTGGCAGACGGTGGCGCACTTGTTCTGCCGCTGGCCGTTCACCGTGACTGCCGCTCCGCCGGACTGGTTGGCTAACCCGTTTACGGGCCAACGCGTGGCCGCGCCGGAGCGCGGCTGGTGGCAGATACCGGACTTTGACCCAGCCGTGGGCGACATCAAGCTCATTTGGGAGCTGTCGCGAATGGACTGGGTGCTGGCATTCGCCCAGCGCGCCCGCAATGGCGATGGCGAAGCGCGGGCACGACTGAACGATTGGCTGGCCGACTGGTGCATGCACAACCCACCTTACCGTGGCCCGAACTGGAAGTGTGGGCAAGAAGCGTCCATACGGGTCATGCACTTGGCCATGGCTGCGATGATTTCGGGGCAGGTTCAACAGCCCACGCCCGGTCTGCGTGACTTGGTGCACCTGCATTTGCAGCGCATTGCGCCCACCATGCAATACGCCGTGGCGCAAGACAACAACCACGGCACTTCGGAAGCCGCGGCGCTGTTCATTGGTGGCAGCTGGCTGGCTGCATTGGGTATGCCGGAGGGCGCTCGGTGGCAACAAATCGGTCGCCGTTGGTTGGAAGATCGCGCTGCCCGGCTGATCGGGGCGGATGGCAGCTTTAGTCAGTATTCGCTGAACTACCACCGCGTGATGCTCGACACTTTTTGCATGGTCGAGGTTTGGCGCCGGCACATGGCGTTGCCAACATTTTCCGGGCGTTGGCAAGAGCGCGCGCTGGCGGCCACGCAGTGGCTCCACAGCATGGTTAGTCCCCTCAATGGCGACGGTCCTAATCTGGGCGCGAATGACGGCGCCCGACTGTTGCAGTTGACCGATAGCGCTTATCGCGATTGCCGACCCAGCGTGCAACTGGCCATGGCTTTGTTTGCCGACCAACGTGCTTATCCGCAAGACGGCCCCTGGAACCACGCGTTGCAGTGGCTGGGCGTGCCAAGTCCGCAGGCGCTCGCCCCGCAACCGGGCAACCGCGCAGCAGACGACGGTGGCTTTGCCGTGCTGCGACGCGGGGCGGCCATGGCCATGCTGCGCTATCCTCGCTTTCGTTTTCGCCCCAGCCAGGCCGATGCACTGCACCTTGACCTTTGGCTGTCCGGCGACAACCTGCTGCGCGATGCTGGCTCCTACAGCTACAACACCGAGCCAAAGTGGCTGAACTACTTTGGCGGTACGGCCAGCCACAACACCGTGCAGTTTGATGACCGCGACCAGATGCCACGCTTGAGTCGTTTTCTTTTTGGCGACTGGCTCAAGACCTCGTTTATCGAGCCGCTGATGCAAGAGGCGCAGGCGACGCATTTTGCCGCCGGCTACCGCGATGGCCACCGAGCTAGCCACCAGCGCCGCATCAACTTGCGCGACTCGCACCTGCAGGTGGTGGACGAGGTGGCGGGCTTTGCGCGCAAGGCCGTGCTGCGCTGGCGCGTGGCGCCGGGAAGCTGGCGATTGGAAGGTCAGCGCCTGATGAATGGTGCGCATGTGCTGACGGTGCAAGCAAGCATGCCCATCGTTCGCTGCGAATTGGTAGAAGGCTGGGAGTCGCGCCATTACCTTGAAAAAACCCCCTTGCCCGTGCTGGAAATTGAAGTTCAGCAGCCGGGCACCTTGACTACGGAGTACCGCTGGGCAGTATGAAGGTTCTTTATTTTCATCAACATTTTTCAACGCCCAAGGGCTCGGTCGGCATCCGCTCTTACGAAATGGCGCGCCGACTGCTGTCGCGCGGCCATCACGTCACCATGGTGTGTGGCAGTTATGGTGGGGGTGAAACTGGGCTGATCATGCCTTTTGCGAGGGGGCGGCGGCGCGGCTTGGTGGACGGAATCGAGATCATCGAATTCGACTTGGCCTATTCCAATAGCGACGGTTTGTTTAGACGTGCCCTCACATTCCTGAAGTTTGCTGCTCACAGCATCCGCTTGGCGTTCACCGAGCGGTATGACGTTCTGTTTGCTACCACCACGCCGCTCACGGCGGGTATTCCGGGTATTTTTGCGCGCTGGTTGCGCGGCAAGCCGTTTGTGTTTGAGGTGCGCGACCTGTGGCCCGAGTTGCCACGGGCCATGGGTGTAATCAAGAACCCGGTGGTGCTTTGGGCCATGGGTGTGCTGGAGTGGGCCAGTTACCGCTCGGCGCACCGGGTCATTGGCTTGTCGCCGGGCATTGTGGAGGGTATTGCGCACCGGGGCGTGCCGCGTGAGCGCATAGCGCTGGTGCCCAACGGGTGTGACTTAGGCATATTTTCAAACACTGTGGAACCGTGGCGACCCGCGCAAGTGCGGGCGACTGATTTGCTGGCTGTGTTTGCAGGCACGCACGGCATGGCCAACGGGCTGGAGGCCGTGCTGGATGCCGCTGCTGAACTCAAGCGCCGGGGCCGCGACGACATCAAGCTGCTGCTGATTGGCAGTGGCAAACTCAAACCCGGCCTGCAAGCGCGTGCGCAGCGCGAAGGTCTGAACAACGTGGTGTTTCATGACCCGGTTAACAAAGTGCGCCTTGCGGGCCTGATGGCCGCCACTGATGTTGGCATGCAGTGCCTGGCTAACGTGCCAGCCTTTTACTACGGCACGTCACCCAACAAATTTTTTGACTACATTGCTGCGGGCTTGCCAGTGCTGAATAACTACCCTGGCTGGCTAGCTGAGATGATTACCCAGCACCAATGCGGATTTGCGGTGCCGCCCGATAACCCTAACGCTTTTGCGGATGCGCTGGAACAAGCCGCCAGCGACCGCCCCGCCCTCAAGGCCATGGGCAAGCGTGGGCTTGTCTTAGCCCAAAAAGAGTTTGACCGCACGTTGCTGTCTGATCGGTGGGTTGATTGGGTGGAAGGGGCGCAACGATGAAACGCCTCTTTGACTTCCTTTTAGCCTCCCTGGCCTTGCTGCTCTTGTGTATTCCGCTCTTGTTTTTAACATGGCAGATCCGCCGCAAACTTGGCAGCCCGGTCTTCTTCCGCCAGACCCGCCCAGGCCTAAACGCCCAGCCGTTCAACATGGTCAAGTTCCGCACCATGACGGATGCCTGCGGATCAGACGGTCAGTTGCTGCCCGATGCTAATCGCCTGACTGCTTTTGGCCGCTTTCTGCGTGCCAGCAGCTTGGACGAATTGCCTGAACTGTGGAACGTGCTTAAGGGCGACATGAGCTTGGTCGGCCCGCGCCCGCTGTTGATGGAGTATTTGCCGCTGTACTCGCCCGCGCAGGCCCGCCGCCATGAGGTGCGCCCCGGCATTACGGGTTGGGCGCAGGTGAACGGCCGCAACGCGCTGAGTTGGGAAGATAAGTTCAAGTTGGATGTTTGGTATGTAGATCACCACACACTGTGGCTGGACATCAAAATCCTATGGCTGACCGTGCGCAAGGTGCTGGTGCGTGAGGGCATTAGCGCAGCGGGTGAGGCGACGATGAGCAAGTTCACGGGCGGTACGTCGTGAGCCAACCAATACAAGGAAGAAACGCATGAAACGGTTTGCTATTTTTGGTTCCAGCGGATTTGGTCGTGAAGTGTTGCCGTTAATGCGACAGCAGTTACGAGAGACCGAAGGGCAGCCTTGGGATCTGGTGTTTGTCGATGACAACCCGGCAGCAGCACAACTCAACGGCCATCGAGTGTTGACTTACGCGCAGTGGCTGGCCGAGCCAGCCGCGTCGCGCCACATCAGTCTGGCCATTGGCAGTAGCACGGTGCGTGAGAAGTTGGAGGCGCGTTGCGTCACCGACGGTGTGGCATTTTTTGAGGTGCGGGCCGCCAATGTAGTGGTGATGGACGAGGTGCAGATTGGCCCCGGGGCAGTGCTAAGCCCGTTTGTCACACTGACCAGCAACATTCGCATAGGCCAGCAATTCCACGCCAACCTGTACAGCTACGTGGCGCACGACTGCGTGATAGGTGACTTTGTGACCTTTGCCCCTGGCGTGCACTGCAATGGCAACGTGGTGGTAGAAGACCACGCCTACATTGGCACCGGCGCCATTCTGCGCCAGGGTAAGCCCGGCGATCCGCTGGTGATTGGTCGTGGCGCCGTCGTGGGCATGGGCGCAGTCGTTACCAAGAATGTGGCCCCCGGCATCACGGTGGTGGGCAACCCGGCGCGCGCAATGGAACCGCGCGTCAAATAACGTTTCGTTTGGAAATTAAATGCTGAATTCCCCTTTTTCTCCCTGGCCCAGTTTCACGATTGAAGAGGCCAATGCTGTTCGCGATGTGGTGCTGTCCAATAAAGTCAATTATTGGACCGGTACCGAATGCCGCGAATTTGAAAAGGAGTTCGCCACTTGGGCGGGCACCAGTCATGCCGTGGCTTTGTCCAATGGCACGCTGGCGCTGGATGTGGCGCTGAAGGCGCTGGGCATTGGTCCGGGCGACGAGGTGGTGGTGACGCCGCGCACCTTCATTGCCAGCGTTTCTTGTGTTGTGAATGCCGGGGCCACGCCGGTGTTTGCCGACGTGGAGGCAGACAGCGGCAATCTCTCTGCTGCCACCATTGCGAAGGTTCTGACGCCTGCTACCCGCGCCGTGATTTGCGTGCACCTGGCAGGCTGGCCGTGTGATATGGATCCGATCATGGCGTTGGCAGAAGAGCATGGCCTGAAGATCATTGAAGATTGCGCGCAAGCCCACGGCGCCCGCTACAAGGGCCGCAGTGTCGGGTCGATTGGTCACGCGGGTGCGTGGAGTTTTTGCCAGGACAAGATCATGAGCACCGGTGGCGAAGGCGGCATGGTGACGACTAATGACGAGGCCCTGTGGCGCGCCATGTGGGCCTACAAAGACCATGGCAAGAGTTACGCCGCCGTGTACGAGAAGCAACACCCCCCGGGCTTCAGATGGCTGCACGAGGACTTTGGTACCAATTGGCGCATGCTGGAAGTGCAGGCTGCCATTGGCCGTATTCAGCTGCGTCGCATGGCGGACTGGACAGCACAGCGAACTGCCAATGCCGAGGCCATCTGGGCAGCCTGCCGTCCCCACGCGGCGGTGCACGTACCTGCCTTCGGGTGCGATCGCGCCCAGTGTGACGCTGGCTGCCCTGCACGCAGCGACTGCGCCCATGCCCACTACAAATGCTATGTGTATGTGCAGCCCGACCACCTGGCCCCAGGCTGGACCCGTGACCGCATTGTGGAAGCCATCAACGCACAGGGCGTGCCGTGTTACCAGGGCTCATGCTCCGAGGTCTACCTGGAGAAAGCGTTTGACAACACCGGCTGGCGACCTGCGGAGCGTTTGCCAATGGCCCGCGAGTTGGGAGAAACGTCGCTGATGTTTTTGGTACATCCTACGCTGACCCAAGCGGAGATCGACAAGACTTGCGCGGTGATCGGGCAAGTGCTGGATGAAGCGAGTGCCTGAATTTGCAGACTATCGCTTTTCCCATCAAGGGGATAGCAGGCGGCTGAAGTATTGGTTGCAAGCAATGAAAAAATATAAATTGCTGGGAGTTTGACTTGATCCTTATTGCCGGCGGCGCCGGTTTCATTGGCGCCAATTTCGTTCTCGACTGGCTGGCTGGTTCGCAAAAGCATGTCATCAACCTCGACAAACTCACCTACGCAGGCAACCCCGAAACCCTGGCCAGCCTGCAAGGTGATGTGCGCCACATTTTCGTGCAGGGCGACATTGGCGACAGTGCATTGGTGACCCGATTGCTGACAGAGCACCAGCCCCGTGCCTTGATCAACTTCGCGGCCAAAAGCCATGTTGACCGCTCCACTCACGGCCCTGGCGACTTCATCCAGACCAACATCGTCGGCACGTTTCACCTGCTGGATGCGGTGCGCGGCTATTGGGCTGGCCTGCAGGGTGAAGCCAAGGCAGCCTTTCGCTTTCTGCATGTTTCCACCGACGAGGTATACCGCAGTTTGGGGCCAGGTGATGCAGCCTTTACCGAGACCCATCGGTACGAGCCCAATAGCCCCTACTCTGCCAGCAAGGCCGCCAGTGACCACTTGGTGCGCGCCTGGCACCACACCTACGGCCTGCCGGTTGTCACCACCAACTGCAGCAACAACTACGGGCCTTATCACTTTCCAGAAAAGCTCATCCCGCGGATGATCGTCAATGCCCTGGCCGGTAAGCCCTTGCCTGTCTATGGCGACGGGATGCAGGTGCGCGACTGGCTCTACGTCAAGGATCACTGCAGCGCCCATCCGCCGTGTGCTGGAGGCAGGCAGGCTGTGCCAGACCTACAACGTAGGCGGCTGGAACGAAAAGCCCAACATCGAGATCGTGCACACCGTCTGCGCGCTGCTGGACGAACTGCGACCCAGGGCCGATGGCAGCAGCTACAAGACCCAAATCACCTACGGGAAAGACCGCCCCGGTCACGACCGGGGCTATGCCATCGACGCGC
>NZ_DHXT01000202.1:3940-10300 GCF_002413825.1 Rhodoferax sp. UBA5149 | reverse complement strand
CGCCCGTAACTGTCGAAGACCGGCGGCCCCTCGGGGGGCAGCGTAGTACGCTCAAGCGACAAGCGTGGGGGCGCTAAGCCTTCCAGCCGCGCAGCATGAGCCACTGGCTGGTGGCGCAAAGCAGCATCATGCCGGCGTAGGTGGCCATCTTGCCGTCATGCCCAAAAAACCACAGACCGAGCGCGAGCGCCGCCCCTGACACTACAAAATTGATAGCTGTCTGCGCATAAAGGGAGAGGGCTACCGGTCTTTTCTTCATAAAGAAACGGGCGGCCAGTGTCACCAGCACGGCCAGCCACAAAGCCGGGGCCAGGAAATTCAGCAGATGGTTCAAAAGCTCAAGCGGACCCATGAATGGCGATTAATTGGCAAAAATAAGGGGTTTGGATATTTATCAACGCGCGTGATTTTATAATCGCCAAATGGCAGTCTGGGCTTTAGGTATCAATCACACGACCGCGCCGCTCGATTTGCGCGGCCGTTTCGCGTTCGCCATCGATCAGGTTGAGCCCACTTTGCGGGGCTTGCGCGCATCTTTTTCGCACCAGCCGGAGGCCGCCCTGGTCTCCACCTGCAACCGCACCGAGATCTACTGCGCCGGCGAAAAGACCGAGTTGGAACATACGCTGGACTGGCTGGCGCACTCCGGCGGTGTCTCCCCTAGCCTGCTGCGCGCCCACGCCTACACCCTGGAAGACGGATTGGCCGCGCGCCACGCCTTTCGGGTGGCCAGCGGACTGGACTCCATGGTGCTGGGCGAGCCGCAGATCCTGGGCCAATTGAAGGACGCGGTGCGCGCTTCCGAGGCGGCGGGTGCCTTGGGCACCACGCTGAGCCAGCTGTTCCAGCGCTCATTTGCCGTGGCCAAGGAAGTGCGCACCTCGACTGAAATCGGCGCGCACTCCATCAGCATGGCCGCCGCCGCCGTGCGCCTGGCCGGGCAATTGTTTGAAGACCTGAGCGAGGTGAAGATTCTGTTTGTCGGTGCGGGCGAGATGATTGAACTCTGCGCCACCCACTTTGCCGCCAAAACGCCTAAAACCATCGCCATTGCCAATCGCACCCTGGAGCGTGGCGAAAAGCTGGCCAGCCGCTTTGGTGGTGAAGTCATGCATTTGGCCGAGTTGCCGGACCGGCTGCATGAATTTGACGCGGTCATCAGTTGCACCGCCAGCACCCTGCCCATCATTGGTCTGGGCGCGGTGGAGCGCGCTTTGAAGCGCCGCAAACGCCGCCCCATGTTCATGGTCGATCTGGCTGTACCACGCGACATTGAAGTCGAAGTCAAGGCGCTGGAAGACGTCTACCTGTACACGGTGGACGATCTGGCCGGCGTGGTGCAGACGGCGCAGGCCAGCCGTCAGGCGGCGGTAGCACAGGCCGAAGCGATTGTGGACGCCGGCGTGCAGAGCTTCATGCACTGGGTCGACCAGCGCGGCTCGGTGCCTTTGATTCAACAACTCAACGCCCAGGCCGACGAATGGCGCGCCTTGGAGCTCCACCGCGCGCGCAAGCTGCTGGCCAAAGGCGAAGACGTGGACGCCGTGCTGGAAGCCCTGTCCCGCGGACTGACGCAGAAGATGCTGCATGGCGCGATGGCGGAGTTGCGGGCCGGCGACGCCAATGCCCGCGAGCGGGCCAGTTCGGCCATTCAGCATTTCTTCTTGCGCAAAGAACGTTAGCGGTCTTGCACCGCTTCGCCGACTGTTCTCCCATCGATAGACTCAGGACAGGCCAAGCACCGGGGTAACCGGTATTTTTTCTCCCGCACGGGTTTGTACCGTTCGGGCTGAGCCTGTCGAAGATCCCTTGTCCTCCCCGCCCATGAAACCCTTTCTCCGCCAACAACTCGCACGCTACGCCGACCGCCTCGGAGAGCTTGAATTCCTGCTCTCACGCGAGGACATCATGAAAGACATGAAGCAGTTCCTGGTGCTGTCGCGCGAGCACACCGAGGTGTCGGCCGTGGCCAGCCGTTGGGCCCGCTACAGCCAGCGCGAAGCCGATCTGGCCGCCGCCCAGGACCTGCTGCGCAGCGCCGACGCCGACATGACCGAGATGGCGCAAGAAGAAATTGACAGCGCCAACGCAGAACTCCAGCAACTCGAAGGCGAACTGCAGCGCATGCTGCTGCCGAAAGATCCGGACGACGCGCGCAACGCTTTCATGGAGATCCGCGCCGGCACCGGCGGCGACGAATCGGCCCTGTTTGCCGGCGATCTGGCGCGGATGTACACGCGCTACTGCGAACGCCGCGGCTGGAAAGCCGAAATCATCAGCGAGTCCCCCAGTGAATTGGGCGGTTACAAGGAGGTGGTAATCAAGATCGACGGTGACAATGTGTACGGCGCCCTCAAGTTCGAATCCGGCGGCCACCGCGTGCAGCGCGTGCCAGCCACCGAGACCCAGGGCCGCATCCACACCAGCGCCTGCACCGTGGCGGTGCTGGCCGAGCCGGACGAGGCGGTGGCGATCCAGATCAACCCGGCCGACCTGCGCATCGACACCTACCGCGCCAGTGGCGCCGGCGGCCAGCACATCAACAAGACCGACTCGGCGGTGCGCATCACGCACATTCCCACCGGCATCGTGGCCGAATGCCAGGAAGGCCGCAGCCAGCACGGCAACAAGGCCCAGGCGATGAAGGTGCTGACGGCCCGCATCCATGAGAAAGACAGAAGCGAGCGCGCCGCCAAAGACGCCGCCGAGCGCAAGGGCCTGATCGGCACCGGCGACCGCAGCGACCGCATCCGCACCTACAACTTCCCGCAGGGGCGTCTGACCGACCACCGCATCAACCTCACGCTGTACAAATTGCTCTACATCATGGAGGGCGACCTGGACGACGTGGTGCAGGCGCTGCAAGCCTACGAGGCGGCGCAGCAGCTGGCCGCGCTGGAAGTCGGCATTGGTGCTTGAGGCACTGAGGCTATAGATGAAATCGGCCTCCAGCCCCCGTCGAATATGCGCAGGTTACTATTAAATTAATAGCAAACAGCCATAACCCATGAAACACCTGGCGGACACCGTCACCCTTGCCCGGACTCTATCCAGCCTGCAGGCGCAAGGCTTGGACCGTCTGGACGCCCAACTGCTGCTGCTGCACGTCCTGAACCAGGGCGCACACAACCGCGCCTGGCTGCTGGCGCACGACAGCGACCTAATCGACGCCGCGGTCTTGCCGCGGCTGGACGCCTTGGTGCAGCGGCGCAGACAAGGCGAACCGCTGGCCTATCTCACCGGCCACAAAGAGTTTTTTGGCCTGGACTTGGCTGTCGACGCGCGCGTGCTGGTGCCCCGACCGGACACCGAAACGCTGGTGGAATGGGCGCTGGACGTGCTCGCCGCCCCGGCCTCGAACCTGGCCGTGCTCGACCTCGGCACCGGCAGCGGCGCCATCGCGCTGGCGCTCAAGGCCACGCGGCCCGCGCTGCTGGTGAGCGCCATCGACTTCAGCGAAGAGGCGCTGGCCGTGGCCCGCGCCAACGCGCGGCGCCTGCAGCTCGATGTGCATTTCCAGCAAGCCTCCTGGCTGGAAGGCGTGCCGGGCCGCTACCACGCCATCGTCGCCAACCCGCCCTACATTGCCGCGCAAGACCAGCACCTGGACGCCCTCAGCCACGAGCCGCTGCAAGCCTTGGCCAGTGGCGCGGACGGTCTGGATGACATCCGCCAGATCATCACCCAGGCCCCGGCCCATTTGCAGCCCGGCGGCTGGCTGCTGCTGGAGCATGGCTACGACCAGGCGCCAGCAGTGCGCGCCTTGCTGCGGGAAGCGGGCTTGACGGACGTGCAGTCACGGCAGGATTTGAGCGGCATTGAACGCTGCAGCGGTGCACGGCGACCTTTCACGCCAGCGCTTTCCTAATGCAATCCTGACACGGCCGGTGGTACGCTGACTGCATCATGAATGCACCCTCGGTTTCAGAACCCAGCCGCCCGCCCGCCCGAAGCTGGGTCGTCGTGGCCTTGCTGTTGACGGCAGCCACGGCTTGCGGATTTTTGCTCGATCGCTATGTATCGCTGACCAGCCAGGCCATGATTTATGTGCTGGCGGTGGTGATTGCCGCCTACAAACTGGACTGGATTGAGTCGGCCGTCTGCGCCGTGGCAGCGGTCACGGCATTGAACTTCTTTTTCGTGCCGCCGCGCTGGACCTTTGAGGTCGAAAACCAGGAACACTTCATCGCGCTGGGCACGATGCTGGTGCTGGCGCTGGTGATCAGCCACCTCGCGAAGGGCGTGCGGCGCGAGACCGAATTGGCGCGTCTGAACGAGCGGCGCGCCCGGCAATTGCAGGCGCTGGCCACCGAGCTGTCCAGCGTCACCTCGCCCGCCGATATTGTGGCCCTCGGTCACAAGGCGCTGGACGCCGCCTTTGCCGGACCGTGTGCACTGGCCCTGACCCATGACGGGCGCGAACTCGATCTCGCAGAGGGTATTGACACCGCCGTGCGCGACGGCATGCGCTGCTGCATGGCCGAGGCAGCGGTGCTGGGGCCGGGCACCGGGCGCTGGCCCGGACTGCTGGCCTGGTATCTGCCTTTGGGCGAGCGAGGTCATGTGACCGGCGCCGCCTGCGTCCGCCCGGCCTTGGCAAGTGACGAAAGTGGAAGGGAACACGCCCAGGCGCTGTGTGCACTGCTGGCGCAAGCGCTGTGGCGTCTGCGTCTGACCTCGTCGATGCTGGCGGCCCAAAGCGAAGCGCAACGCCAGCAGCTGCAAAGCACTTTTTTGGCCGCCATCTCGCACGACCTGCGCACCCCGCTGGCGGCCATCGTCGGTGCCGCTTCTTCATTGCAGACCCAGCGCGACAAACTGAGTGCGCCGGAGCAGGAGCGCTTGCTCGGCAGCATTGTCAGCGAGGCTTCCTACCTGTCCACGGTGACCGAGAACACCTTGCAACTGGTACGGCTCACGAGCTCGGCCCAGGAGCTCAAACGGGACTGGGAATCGATGGAAGAGATTGTCGGCGCCGTGCTGGCGCGCGTGCGTCAACGTGACCCCGAGCGTCGCATCAAGTCCAAAGTACCCGAGGACTTGCCGCTGGTGAAGGCGGATCCGGTGCTGCTCGCCCAATTGATCAGCAATTTGCTGGACAACGCACTGCAATACAGCGAGGGCGCGATTGATCTGACGGTCAGCGTTGAGGCTCAGGAACTGCTGGTTTCGGTCAAGGACCGGGGCCCCGGCATTGCTGAAGCCGAGCAAAAAGTCATTTTCGAAGCCTACACCCGCGGTGATCAATCGGGCCCGCGCGGTGCTGGTCTCGGCCTGGCACTGTGCCAAGCCATTGCCGTCGCCCATGGCGGGCGGCTGACACTGCGGCCCCGCGCCGGCGGCGGCAGCAGTTTTGTACTGGCGTTGCCGCTGGATGCCCAGCAACCGGGCAAAGAGCCCAGCCAGGAGCTGCCATGACACTGCGGGTGCTGGTGGTCGAGGACGACCGCGAGATACGGGCGCTGATGCAATCCTCTTTGTCGGTGGAAGGCTTTGAGGTGCAGACCGCCGTATCGCTGAGCGAGGCCGGCGCCCTGCTGCGCCACAGTCCGCCCGACGTCATCGTGCTCGATCTGGGACTGCCCGACGGCGACGGCGTGCAGTTGGTGCGCGAGGTGCGCACGCGCCATTCCCTGCCCATCATTGTGGTGTCCGCGCGCCACCAGGAGGCGCAAAAAATCCAGCTGCTCGACGCCGGTGCCGACGATTACCTGACCAAACCATTCAGCGTGGGCGAACTGCTGGCCCGCATTCGGGTGGCGCTGCGTCATCGCGGTACCGCCCTGGCGGCGGCGGTCACGGTGCATGAGCTGGATGACCTGCGCATTGATCTGGCGGCCCGCAGCGTCCAGTGCCATGGTGAGGTGCTGCATCTGACGCCGACCGAGTTCAAGCTGCTCGCGCGCTTGGTGCGCAGTGCGGGCCGGGTGGTGACGCACCGGCAGTTGCTGGTCGATGTCTGGGGCCCCGAGTTCACCGAGCACACGCATTACTTGCGGCTCTACATGGCCCAGCTGCGGGCCAAGATCGAGCGTGACCCGGCTGAGCCGCGGCATCTGCTGACCGAGACCGGTGTCGGTTATCGCCTGGCAGCCGTTTGAGCGCGCCCTTCCTTATGCGTTCCTGATGCGCCGGTAGCGATAGTGGCGCCCTGTTTATAGCCAATGGATTGCAATGAGTAGAACTTCGAATCGGGAAAGCCTGGCGGCACTCACGCTGGGCGCCATGGGGGTGGTGTACGGGGATATCGGTACCAGTCCCCTGTACACCATGAAGGAAGTCTTCAGCCCCGCCATCGGCGTGCCGCTGGACGCCGTTCATCTCATTGGCGCCGTGTCTGTCATCTTCTGGGGCCTGATG
>NZ_DHXT01000202.1:0-3674 GCF_002413825.1 Rhodoferax sp. UBA5149 | reverse complement strand
CTGACGGCGCTGGCCGCCAACGCGGCCGGCAAAACTGCGCGGCGGCGCACGGTGTTGCTGCTGATGGGCGTGTTTGGCGCCGCCCTGTTTTATGGCGACAGCGTGATCACACCGGCCATTTCCGTGCTCAGCGCGGTCGAGGGGCTGGAGGTGGTGACGCCAGCCTTCAAATCCTATGTGCTGCCGATTTCCGTGGCGGTGCTCATCGGCCTGTTTGCGGTCCAGCGCTTTGGCACGGGGCTGGTGGGCAAGATGTTCGGGCCCGTGATCATGCTGTGGTTTGCCGTGCTGACCATCACCGGCGTGACAGAGATTATTCGGCAACCGGCCATTCTGGCGGCGCTCAACCCCTTGAACGCCTTTGAATTTTTGCGCTCACAGGGCTGGCACATGTTTGTGGCGGTGGGCGCCATCGTGCTGGCATTCACGGGGGTCGAAGCGCTTTATGCCGACATGGGGCACTTTGGCAAACGACCGATCCAGCTGGCATGGCTCGGCCTGGTATTGCCGGCCCTGACCATCAATTACATGGGGCAAGGCGCGCTGCTGATGCGCGACCCGTCGGCGCTGGCGAATCCGTTTTTTCGCCTGTTCCCTTCCGCCTGGCTCATACCGACGGTCGTTTTGGCCACACTGGCCACCGTCATCGCGTCCCAGGCGGTGATTTCAGGTGCCTATTCCATGACCAAACAGGCGGTACTGCTGGGGCTGCTGCCGCGCATGCAGGTGCAATACACCTCGGCCAAGGAGATCGGGCAGATTTACATGCCGGAAGTGAACTGGCTGCTGCTGGTCTCCGTTTTACTGGCCGTCGTGGGCTTTGGCAGCTCCTCCGCGCTGGCGTCGGCCTACGGCATCGCGGTGACCATGACGATGCTGATCACCACCGCGTTGACATTCTTTGTCGTGCGCGATGGCTGGGGCTACCCGCTGCCGGTGGCGCTGGCGGCCACCGCTGTGTTTTTAGCCCTCGATACGCTGTTGGTCGTGTCCTGTTCGCTCAAGTTCTTTCAGGGTGGCTGGTTTCCGCTGGTGCTGGGCCTGGCGATCTTCATGGTGATGGCGACCTGGCGGCGCGGTCGCGAGCTCTTGATTGACAATATCCGCCACGATGACCCCGAGCTGCTGCCCTTTATCACGGCCTTGTCAGCCGATGCCGTGCACCGGGTCCCGCGCACCGCCATCTACGCCGTCGCCAACCCGGACACCGTGCCGCAGGCCCTCATGCACAACCTGAAACACAACCAGGTGCTGCACGAGCGCAATCTGATCCTCACCGTCGTGTTCCATGACGTGCCATGGATTGCGTTCGAGGAGCGCGTTCAAGTCACGCCCTTGGTACCTGGCTTCTGGAAGGTGCAGGTGAATTACGGTTTCAAAAACAAACCGGATGTCCCGAAGGCGCTGGAGCTCTGCCAATCGCAGGGCTTGCCGATCAACCTGTTTGAGACTTCATATTTCCTCAGTCGGGAAATTGTGGTGCCGACCAAAGGCGCCGGCATGGCGCATTGGCGTGAAGCCCTGTTTGCCATCATGTCCCGCAACGCAGGAAGCGTGGCGGACTTCTTTCGCCTGCCGAATAATTGCGTGATCGAACTCGGGACCCGGGTGCAAATCTGATCTGTCAGTGCTCAGTGGTGGTGTCCGTGCTCACCGTGCACGTGGCGGTGCGTGATCTCTTCTTCGGTGGCGGCGCGAACCTCGGTCACCGTGACGGTAAAGCGCAAGGCCTTGCCGGCAAAAGGGTGGTTGCCATCCAGCATGACGGTGTCGCCCTTGATCTTCATCACCGTGAATACCTGGGCATGGCCGTCGTCCCCATGGCCCTGCAGCTGCCCGCCGACCTTCACGCCGGGTGGGAACTGGGTCTTGGGGATGGTCTGCACCAGGCTTTCGTCACGCAGGCCAAAGGCGTCTTGCGGCTGCAGTTCAACCGTCGTCTGGAAGCCCGGCAATTGGCCTTCCAGCGCTTCCTCCAGTTTGGGAAACGTGTTGCCATAGCCCCCGTGCAGGTAAACCATCGGCTCGCGGCTTTCCTCCAGAAGTTTGCCCGTGGTATCGGCCACCTTGTAGCGCAAGGTGACGGCAGTGTTTTTTTCGATTTTCATAGGTGTGTTTGGGTTGGAGCTGTGATGATCAGGCCGCTATTTTCGCGCATGGGCGGGCCGAACTGAAGGGGCAGGATCGCCGTCGGCTTGCTTTTTATGTATTAAATTGACCGCTAGCCCTCGTGGAATAAGCGCCATATGCTACTTTTTTAATAGCAAACAGGCTCCAGCCCTTCACCTTGCAGGGTTACCTGCGGCGGGCTACAGGCGAAGGTGAAATAATTGCGCCATCTACTTATTGGAACTTTTGACATGAGCGACACGCAAAAACGCATCGACGAGCTGGTTAAAAACAACGAGGTGGTCCTTTTCATGAAGGGCAACGCCAGTTTCCCCCAATGCGGCTTTTCAGGGCGCGCCATCCAGATCTTGAAGGCCTGCGGCGTGGACCCCAAGACGCTGAAGACCGTCAACGTGCTGGAAGACGACGAAATTCGCGCCGGCATCAAGGACTACAGCAACTGGCCCACCATTCCCCAGCTCTACGTCAAGGGTGAATTCATTGGCGGCTCGGACATCATGATGGAGATGTACGAGAACGGCGAACTGCAGCAAGCGCTGGCGCCCAAGGCCTGACCTTCACGCCGGGGCCGAAGCCGGCCTCACACGAGCGCGGTGCGGCGCAAGTTTCGCCTGCCCGATCAAAAGCCACCTCGCGGTGGCTTTTTTTGTATTCGACTGAACAATGTCACTTAAAGGTGCTTTTAGTGCGTTAAGAGTGGACCGCACTCGTGCTTCAATGAGGCTGTGGTTGTTGCTTGGAAGTAATTACTCAGGAGTCCATCATGGAATCTCGCAGTCTAGTTCCGCAGTCTTCACCGTTTCACTTGCCGGTGGCGCAAATGCGCCGCGTGTTCCAGCCCGATGAAGTCGAGCGCAAGCTGGCCAAGCTGCAGGAGAACGAGCACGACAGCCTGCGCGCCACCTACCGGCGCATGCTGGAGCGCGGACCGCAGCGTTTTCAGGTCAAACCCTCGGGCGTGCCCGACATGGCAAGCCTGTACCACGCGCTGCCCAATTTCACCGAGGTGCTGGATGACGTCAAGCGCCATGTCGCCTTGGCGCAGGACAGCCGTGACGGGCTGGAGCTCACCCCTATCCTGTTGCTCGGCCCGCCCGGCATTGGCAAAACCCACTTCGCCAAAAAGCTGGCTGAGCTGCTGGGCACCGGCATGAGCCTGCTGCCGATGAGCTCCATGACCGCAGGCTGGCTGCTGTCGGGCTCGTCCTCGCAATGGAAAGGGGCGAAACCGGGCAAGGTGTTCGAGGCACTGGTGGACGGCGAATACGCCAACCCGGTGATCGTGGTGGACGAGATTGACAAGGCCAGCGCAGACGCGCAGTACGACCCGCTGGGCGCGCTGTACAGCCTGCTGGAGCACGACACGGCGCAGAGTTTCACCGATGAGTTCGCCGAGGTGGCGATTGACGCCAGCCAGGTGATCTGGATTACCACGGCCAACGACGAGCGCGCTATTCCCGAGCCGATTTTGAACCGCATGAATGTGTTTGCGGTGGAGCCGCCGTCAGCTGAGGCGGCGCGCCAGATTGCCCGCAACCTGTACC
>NZ_DHXT01000026.1:5686-8811 GCF_002413825.1 Rhodoferax sp. UBA5149 | reverse complement strand
CGCGAGGGCCTGCGCGACTTTGGCGCCTGTCTGAGCCCGCATTCGGCGTGGCTGATTTTGCAGGGCATCGAGACCTTGTCGCTGCGCATGGAACGGCACATGAGCAACACGGAGAAGGTGGTGCAATTCCTGGCCAGCCAGGCTTTCGTTTCGCGTGTCGGGCATCCCCTGCTGGACACCCACCCCAGTCACGCGCTGGCGCAAAAGCTGCTGCCGCGCGGAGCGGGCTCGGTGTTCAGCTTTGACCTCAAAGGCAGCCGCGAGCAAGGCAAGAAGTTTGTCGAGAGCCTGAAGGTCTTCAGCCACCTGGCCAATGTGGGCGACTGCCGCAGTCTGGTGATTCACCCGGCCAGCACGACCCACTTCCGCATGAGCGACGAGGCGCTGGCCGCAGGCGGCATCACGCAGGGCACGATCCGCCTGTCGATCGGCCTGGAAGACCCTGATGATCTGATTGACGACTTGAAGCGCGCACTCAAAGCAGCGGAAAAAACCACTTAAATTCCGTTCGGGCTGAGCCTGTCGAAGCCATCCCCTTCGACCGGCTCAGGGCGAACGCTCTGGAGACCAAGCTATGCACTTCTCTGTCAACGGCCACAGCACCTACTGCTACACCGGCGGCAAAACGTTTGATGCGGCCAAGCCCAGCATCATCTTCATCCACGGCGTCTTGAACGACCACAGCGTGTGGATTTTGCAAACCCGCTATCTGGCGAATCACGGCTGGAACGTGCTGGCCGTGGATCTGCCGGGCCATTGCCGCAGCGCGGGCGAACCACCCGCCACGGTGGAAGACGCCGCCGATTTTGTGATCGCCCTGATGGACGCAGCAGGCCTCAGGCAAGCCGCGCTGGTCGGCCACAGCTTTGGCTCCCTGATCGCGCTGGAGGCGGCCGCCCGTGCGCCAGAACGGGTCAGCCAGTTGGTGCTGGTGGGCACGGCTTTTCCCATGAAGGTCTCCGCGGCGCTGCTGGAAGCATCGTTGAACGAGCCCACGCGCGCGCTGGAGATGGTCAACATCTTCTCTCGCTCGACCTTGGCACCACCACCCTCGGCCCTGGGACCGGGCACCTGGGTCTATGGCGCGTCCATGGCCCTGGGACGCCGGGTGCTGGCCAGCAACGCCCGCGTCAATCTGTTTCACACCGGCTTCAAAGCCTGCGACAGCTACAGCCATGGCGAGGCGGCGATGGCGCAAGTGCCATGCCCGGTGCTGTTTGTGCTGGGCAGTGTGGACCAGATGACGCCGCCCAAAGCCGCTCAGAGCTTGATTCAAAAGGCGCTGAACGCCCAAGTGGTTTACCTGCCCGGCGGCCACCACCAGATGACCGAGACGCCCGAACCGATGTTGGCGGCGCTGACCGGGTTTTTGAAGCCATGAAGAGGGATTGGCAGGGGCATGCTGGCGTTAGGTCTATGTGTCACAGCCAACGACGAACCTTCGATGCATAGCTACTGTAGCCTTCACCAAATTTTTCTTTAAGATAGCGCTCTTCTCGTAGGATCACTCCCCACTGCGTTGCCACGACTACCGGAACGACCGAGACCAACACCCAGAGCGACGAAATTGCGAAAGCGATGCCGATGAGTAGTAGTGTGAGGGACAAGTAGGTTGGATTTCGACTGAAACGGAATGCTCCGGTTGTGACAATCTTGGTGGTGGACTTCCGTGCGTCGAAAGCTGTATGCGCTTGAGCAAGAGCCTTGAACGCGGACACAACGAGGGCTATGGCGACGGCGATGAAGGTGATCCCTAGCCAAGCACTGGCCGGAAACGGCAGCAGTGGGGTTGGTGCAATTTTCTCCGCCGCAAACCCGACAGCGAAGGCTATGCCGTACAGGGCAGGAGCGGGTACGACTACACCTGCGTTGTCTTTGGAAGGGATGGTTGGCATATGGGCAATTGAGTGACTTAACGTCGACGATGATTGGACGACTACGGCGCACTCACCGCCGAAGAATGACTGAAGTGCTGGCCGCCGTTGGCGGTCCAATCGATTGATGGGTTAGACACTGGTGGACATCTCACAGATTGCAACGATAGTCTTCCTCTGCTTTATCTCGCATAACTGCTTCCGGGATTCCGAATCTACCTGCCAAACTTTTCACTGCAGCGTCTTTCGATGGCCCATCGTGCCACGCCTCTGGGAGCCAGAGCTTCGATCTAATCAGAGCCTTGCCGCAGTGGAAGAAGCACTCCTTGACTGTTACCCGGGTGCAGAGGAGCGCTGCCTTGCCATTCGAAACGAACTCTTGCAGCAAGGCGGGGTCGCGGGTGATGACAGCAGTGCCGTTAACACGCAACGTCTCCCTTACTCCTGGGATCAAGAAGATCAGTCCGATGCTTCCGGTCTCGATGAGGTTCTGGAAGCCGTACGTCAGCCTGTTTCCAGGGCGCTCTGGAATCAGCAGCGTAGATGAATTCTCAACCCGAACGAAACCAGGAAGATCTCCCTTCGGAGAGACGTCGATATTGAATTGACGATCGGAAGTCGATACGAATATCAGCGGTGATTCGCTGATGAATTGGCGCGCACCTTCATCCAGGATGTGTGAGACCTTCCGGTGAACCGCCGGGTTTGGGGCGGGAATGACCGCCCTGAGTTGTTCGACGCTGGTAACGACATTGGCATCTTGCATGGAGACTCCAGGTTGGGCAACGAATACTCCATTCGGTTCGTCGTGCGCGACAGCGACCTCCATGCTTCCGTGGCTCATTGATTTTAGGAAAGTGCTGGCGGTCTTGATCGGGCTAGCAGTTAGCATGTGAACTCCGTATGGTTGTCGATTCGACTCGGATGGAGTGGGCATGTCAGTCTCCTGACAGTGTCGTGGCAGTAGTGAAAGTGTCTAACGATTAGCGTTTATCCGCCGCGCTGCAATGCTTGTAGAAACCAAAAAAGCCTCCCGCGGTTGATAAACCATGTTGGACTAAACCGCCTGCTGAGGCAGTCGCGATAGGGGTTTGAAAGCCTCACCCCATTTGTTTGATCAGATTATGACCGGGCTTGAGGTAACGCCAGCCCGTCAGCATTGCAGCGAACCGGCATAGGGCCCTGCACCATGGCGTTATGCAAGCGTATTGCGCTGCCCCCAGCCTCCTGCGCTGCCATGCCAAACCGTGT
>NZ_DHXT01000026.1:0-5645 GCF_002413825.1 Rhodoferax sp. UBA5149 | reverse complement strand
ATTATGACCGGGCTTGAGGTAACGCCAGCCCGTCAGCATTGCAGCGAACCGGCATAGGGCCCTGCACCATGGCGTTATGCAAGCGTATTGCGCTGCCATGCCAAACCGTGTACTTTTCCAGCCTCACGGTGGCGTCCCCCGCCCTGGCGGCAATACAGCACCTGATGGCGCAGGCAAGCGGTCTTGCCCCTGTAACACGGCGGTGACTCGCATTCGCCCCAGCTTGCAGCATGGACACAAACCCACGTCCATCTTGGCCACCCGCGCTTAAATCACACCCAGCCTACAACCAGCGACTTGCTTGTTTTCGCCGGGCTTGATGGAAATCCGAAAACTCGATGCGTTTCTCAGCTCACTCGCCAAAAACAGCCTCCCCTAATACGCTACATAATTTATAGCGCCTCACGCAATATCAACGAGGGCCAGCGGCCGTTTTCCCATAAATTTTGGGTGCTTTCTTCGCGCCGCAGCAAGAGTGCGTTGAGCAGCGGCGCCAATGGGGTGGTGTCGGGATCGGCCAGCAAGACGTAACGCGCCGCTTCATCCGCCAACTCTTCGTGCAGCAAACCAACCCAGTCCAGTTCGCACAAGGTTTCCAGCACCGGCTCCAGTTGCAGCGTGTCCACCCGCAGCAGCAAGGAGAGTTGCGCCATTGTCCATCCTTTGCCCACCGTGGCCCGCACGCGATCCAGCTGCTGCAAGGCCTCCAGCGCGAGTTGAAACTGCAAGCCGTGCGACCGGGCCCGGCGCTCCAGGCCGGCGAGCAGACTGGGCAAATAGGCGGTGATCACGGCCCCCAGCAGCACGATCACCCAGGCCACATAAATCCAGATCAGCAGGATCGGCACCGTGGCAAAGGCGCCATACACCACCGAGTAGGTCGGCACCTTGCTCAGGTACAGGGTCAGCAGTCGCTTGGCCACTTCAAAACCGACCGACACAAACAGGCCGCCGGTCCAGGCGTGGCCCCATTTCACCTGGATATTGGGCACATAGTGGTACATCGCAGCCATGCCACCTGCCATCAAGAAAAACTGCAGCGCATCGAGCAGCAGTTGCACCCCGCCCGGCATCACGCCCACCACCCCCTTGGACGCTGAAATAGCGTAGGACGTGATCGTCAAACTGATGCCCAGCAACAGCGGCCCCAAAGTGATGGCGGCCCAGTACACCAACACCCGCTGCCCGAAAGGGCGGGGCTGGCGCACGCGCCAAATGCCATTGAGCGTGCGGTCGATGGTCAAGATCAAGGCCAGCGCGGAGGAAAACAAAACTGCCACGCCGGCCACCCCCAGTTTGCTGGCCTGGCCCGCAAACTGGGTGAGATAACCCAGCACCTGGCGGGCGATGTTGTCGGGGATCAGGCTCTCCACCAGCCACTTCTGCAACACGCCCTGAAATTTGGCAAACATCGGGAAGGCCGTGAAAACCGCCAGCGCCACCGTGATGAAAGGCACCAGGGCAATGGTGGTGGTGAAGGTCAGGCTGCTGGCCGTCAGGCCCAGCCGGTCTTCCCGAAAGCGCTCGCGCAGGGTTTGCGCAGTGCTCTTCCAGGGAAAGTGCGACAGGCTTTTCAACAAGGCTTCCAGGCGCAAGGACAAGCTCAGGGGTGGGGGGACTAACAGACTCATGGCCGCTATGATGCCATTCCAATGCATACAGAACAAAATACCGCCCCACCCCTGGTCACCACCACCCGCTTCCTGGCGGTCGGCAGTTTGCTGGGGCTCATCGTGCTGGGCCTCGCCTGGGAGCTTTTTCTGGCCCCGATTCGCCCCGGCGGCTCCTGGCTGGCGCTTAAAGTGTTGCCGTTATGCATCCCGCTGGCCGGGCTGCTGAAAAACCGCATGTACACCTACCGCTGGGTCAGCCTGCTGGTGTGGCTTTATTTCACCGAAGGGGCGGTGCGCGCTTACAGTGATAAGGCGCCGAGCAATTACCTGGCCATGGTTGAAGTCGTGCTGTGCCTGACCCTGTTTGTGGCCTGCGCCCTGCACGTTCGCCTGCGCCTTAACAACGCGATCAAGGAAGGTTGATGCGATGCAAACCCTGCTGGATGAACTGCGCCACATCGTCGGCGCCGCGCACGTCTTCACCGACGGCGACCTGACGGCCTGGGAACAGGACTGGCGCAAGCGCTCGCACGGCAAAGCGCTGGCTGTGGTGCGGCCCGCCAGCACCGATGAGGTGGCACGAGTGGTCAAAGCCTGCGCTGCCTATCATTTGCTGCAGCGGCACCCGGCGAGCGGTGTCAGCATCGTGCCGCAGGGCGGCAACACCGGCCTGGCCGTGGGCAGCACGCCCGATGGCTCGGGCCACCAGATTGTGCTGAGCCTGCAGCGCATGAACACCGTGCGCCGCCTGGATGCCGACAACCTGACCATGACGGTGGAGGCAGGCTGCATCCTGCAAAACCTGCAGGAACGCGCCGAGGAAGCGGATTTGCTGTTCCCGCTCAGCCTGGCCGCAGAAGGCACTTGCACCATCGGCGGCAATCTGGGCACCAATGCGGGCGGCACCCAGGTCGTGCGTTTTGGCAACACGCGCGACCTGTGCCTGGGGCTGGAAGTGGTCACGGCGCAGGGCGAGATCTGGCATGGCCTGTCGGGCCTGCGCAAGGACAACACCGGTTACGACCTGCGTGACCTGTTCATCGGCTCCGAGGGCACGCTGGGCGTCATCACCGCCGCCACCATGAAGCTCTACCCCCTGCCGGCCGCCCAGCTGACCGCCTGGGCCGCCGTGCCGTCGCTGGAGCAGGCCATCAGCCTGCTGGGGCTGGCGCATCGTCATCTGGGCGCGGGGCTCACCGGCTTTGAAGTGATGGGGCAGTTCGCCCTGAGTCTGGTCACCAAACACTTCCCGCACCTGAGGGTGCCCTTGCATCTGGATTCGCCTTTTTGCGTGCTGCTGGAGAACTCGGACCACGAGTCCGAAGCCCATGCCAGCGCGCAGTTTGAACAGCTGCTGGCAAGCGCGCTCGAGCAAGGCTTGGTGACCGACGCCGTGGTGGCTGAGAGCCTGTCGCAGGCCAAGCAGCTGTGGCATGTGCGCGAAAGTATTCCACTGGCGCAGGCAGAAGAGGGCCTGAACATCAAGCACGATATTTCCATCCCGGTGTCCAGCATTCCCGATTTCGTGCGCGTCACCGATGCCTTGCTGCAGCAGACCATTCCCGGCGTGCGCCTGGTCAACTTCGGCCATCTGGGCGACGGCAATCTGCATTACAACGTGCAGGCACCCGTTGGCGTCGATGCGGCGGCTTTTTTACAGGACCATGAAGAACAGGTCAATACGCTGGTGTTTGATTCGGTTCACGCCTTTAGCGGCTCGATCTCGGCCGAGCATGGTGTGGGCAGCCTGAAAGTGGACAAACTCGAAAAATACAAGTCACCCGTGGCGCTGGACATGATGCGGTCCATCAAGCAGGCACTGGACCCGCAGAACCTGATGAACCCGGGGCGCGTGATTCGGGTTTGACCGCCGAACACCCTAACTTTTGGCGCGCTTTCCACGCCACAATTCAGCCTCGAAAATGACAACATCCGCCTTCGCCAAACTCCCTGAGCCGCCCTACTACTCGGTCATTTTCTCGTCCCAACGCACGCCGGGCGAAAACGGTTACGGGCACATGGCCGACCGCATGGTCGAACTGGCATCAGGGCAACCCGGTTACCTCGGCGTGGAAAGCGTTCGCGGCATCAATGGCTTTGGAATCACGGTCTCTTACTGGGCCAGCCTGGAAGCCATTGCGGCGTGGCGGTCACATGCGGAGCATCAAATCGCGCAGGAAAGCGGCAAAGCACTCTGGTACGAGCACTATGAGTTGCGAATTGCCTGCGTCGAGCGCGCCTATGCAAAGTGAACCGGTGACCGGCAACACGACTTTTTGCGCACTTATCATGCGCATATAATTGGCGCACTTCATCCACAGGGCGTGCCAAATGCTCCAGTTCGACAAAGCTCCCAAGAAAGCCACCAACCTCTCGCTCAACTCCAAGGTGCTGGAGGCCGCGCGCGAGTTGGGTATGAACATCTCCCAAACGGTGGATGCGCTGTTAGCCGATGAGGTCAAGCGCCGCTATTGGCAAAAGTGGAATGAGGAAAACACCGAAGCCATTGATCACTACAACGCCCGCATCAAACGCGAGGGCTTGCCCCTCGCAAAGTACCGGACGTTTTAACCGGCGGCATTTATGGCTCGTTTTGATGTTTATTCCCACCCGGAAGTGGCCATGCGCTCGACGACACCCTTTCTGCTGGATGTGCAAAACAATTTCATTGATCGGGTGGAAAGCCGCGTGGTCATTCCGATGCGCCATGCGGCCGCTTTCGGCCCCCGCATGCGCGACCTGAACCCGCTGTTTGAAATCTCTGGCAAGGACATCGTGCTGGACACTGCGGCACTGGCCGCATTCCCGGCGGCTGGATTGAAGAAACCGGTGGCCAGCCTTTTTGCGCAACGCGAGGACATCGTGGCTGCGCTGGACACTCTTTTTGGTTCTTATTGACATGACAAAACCGATCCGCTCCCAATACGAGGATTTCATGCGCCATGTGGACAGGCACGGCGTGTTGAAGGCCGACCGCACCGGCACCGGCACCAAAAGCGTGTTTGGCTACCAGATGCGATTTGACCTGAACGAGGGGTTTCCGCTGGTGACCACCAAAAAGGTGCACCTGCGCTCCATCGTTCAGGAATTGCTGTGGTTTCTTTCCGGCTCTTCCAACAACAACTGGCTCAAAGAGCGCGGCGTGTCCATCTGGGACGAGTGGGCGCGTCCTGACGGGGACTTGGGCCCGGTCTATGGCGTGCAGTGGCGCAGCTGGCCGACGCCGGACGGCGGCCACATTGACCAGATCGCCGAAGTCATCAAGACACTGAAGAGCAACCCCGACTCACGCCGCATCATCGTGAGCGCCTGGAACGTCGCCGAGCTCGACAAGATGGCCCTGATGCCGTGTCACGCGTTCTTCCAGTTTTACGTCGCACCAGCTGCCGCACCCGGCGAAAAAGCCAAACTCAGCTGCCAGTTGTACCAGCGCAGCGCCGACATTTTTCTGGGCGTGCCCTTCAACATCGCCAGCTATGCCCTGCTCACCCACATGGTGGCGCAGCAGTGCGATCTGGACGTCGGCGACTTCATCTGGACCGGGGGCGACTGCCACATCTACAGCAACCACCACGAACAGGTGGCACTGCAGCTCAGTCGCACGCCCTTTGCCTACCCGACGCTGAACATCAAGCGCCAGCCAGCGTCGATCTTCGACTACGAATATGAAGACTTCGAGATCGTCGGCTACGCGTGTCACCCCGCCATCAAGGCACCGGTGGCCATTTAAATGAAGCTGCACCTGATCTTCGCCCGCGCCGCCAATGGCGTGATCGGCCATCACAACACCCTGCCCTGGCATTTGCCGGAGGACATGGCGCACTTCAAGCGCACCACGCTGGGCTGCCCGGTCATCATGGGACGCAAGACCTGGGATTCGCTGCCGCCCAAGTTTCGCCCCCTGCCGGGGCGCCTCAACGTGGTGGTGACACGCCAGGCCGACTGGCAGGCCGAAGGCGCCTTGTGTGCCCATTCGCTGGCCGAGGCCTGTGGCTTGTGCCCGGTCGACAGCGATGCCTGGGTCATCGGTGG
>NZ_DHXT01000019.1:26542-33455 GCF_002413825.1 Rhodoferax sp. UBA5149 | reverse complement strand
GTGCTGGGGATCGTGGCCGAGTTGAATGGGGTGCGGGCGGCGCGACGCCGGTGATGTCCGTCATGATGCATTCACCTGTCAGCCACACCTTCCTCTGGCACGACTACGAGACCTTTGGCACCCAGGTGCGGCGTGACCGGCCAGCGCAGTTCGCCGCGATTCGGACCGACGCCGATCTGGTGGAGGTCGGTGAGCCGATCATGCTGTACTGCCAACCGGCGAATGACTTCCTGCCCGATCCGCAGTCCTGCCTGATCACCGGTATCACGCCGCAGCTGTGCCTGGAAAAAGGCGTGCCCGAATACCAGTTCGCGGCGCACATCGAGCAGGCCTTCAGCCTGCCCGGCACCATTGGTGTGGGCTACAACACCATCCGCTTTGATGACGAGATCACGCGTTTCATGTTTTGGCGCAACCTGATCGACCCCTATGCGCGCGAGTGGCAAAACAACTGCGGGCGCTGGGACCTGCTGGACGTGGTGCGCACCGCTTATGCGCTGCGGCCCGAGGGCATTGTTTGGCCTGCCAAGCCCGAAGGCGGCGCCAGCTTCAAGCTGACTGATTTGGCGGCGGCCAATGGCCTGGTGCACGAGGCGGCGCACGATGCGCTGAGCGACGTGCGCGCCACCATCGCCCTGGCGCGGCTGATCAGAGCCACCCAGCCACGCTTGTTTGAGTTTTGCTTCGGGCTGCACAAAAAGGATCGCGTCATGGCCGAGCTCGGGTTGCCGACAACGGTCGCCCGCGCCCGGCCGTTTCTGCATATCTCCGGCATGTTTCCCAGCGAGCGGGGCTGTCTGGCCCTGATGTGGCCGCTGGCCATGCACCCGGTCAACAAGAACGAGCTGATCGCCTGGGATTTGGCCTTCGACCCGAGCGAGCTGGCGAGCATGAACGCCGCTGATATCCGCCTGCGCTTGTTCAGCAAACGCGATGAGCTGCCGCCAGGCGTGACGCGGTTACCGCTCAAGTCGATCCACCTGAACAAGTCGCCGATGGTGATGAGTAATCTCAAGACACTGTCACTCGCGATGGCCGAGCGCTGGGGCCTGCAACTGGACGCCCAACTGGACCATGCGCTGCGAGCCCAGGCCTTGCCTGACATGAGCGGCATCTGGCCCGAGGTGTTCAAGCGCCCAAAAGATGCCACACCCGACGTGGACGAGGATTTATACGGCGGCTTCCTGGACGACGCGGACCGCCGCCGCCTCAACCAGCTGCGCCACCTGTCCAGTGAGAAGCTGGTGGCGGCGCGCTACGCGTTTGACGATCCGCGCCTGGACGAGTTGGTGTTTCGCTACCGGGCCCGCAATTTCCCGGCGAGCCTGACACCGGACGAGGCCGCGCGTTGGGAGGCGCATCGCGTGGCCCGGCTGTTTGACGGCGAGGAGGGCGCGCGCACCGTGGAGGCTCTGTTTGACGAGATTGACCAGCTTTCTGAAGCCGCCGATGCGCGTGGCGAAGAAGTTTTGGGCGCGCTGTACGACTATGCGGAAATGATTGCGCCGCAACGCCCATGACCGCAGCTTGAAGCGCTGCGGCGTCTATTCGCTATCAAATAAATAGCTGCTTGCGCAAGTAATACGGGGGCTAGTGGTCGATTTTATTTAAAGACTCATTGGGTACCAAAAATCCGGTCACCCGCGTCCCCCAGCCCCGGCAGGATGTAGCCGTGCTCATTGAGCTGGCGGTCAATCGCTGCCGTGTAGATCGGCACATCCGGGTGGGCTTTGTGCATCGTGGCAATGCCTTCGGGGCAGGTCAGCAGGCAGACAAACTTGATGGACTTCGGTTTCAGCACCTTGATGCGCTCCACGGCGGCGACGGCTGAATTGCCGGTTGCCAGCATCGGGTCGACCACTACCACGTCGCGTTCCTGCATGTCTTTGGGCATTTTGAAGTAGTACTCCACCGCCTGCAGGGTTTTGGGGTCGCGGTACAGGCCGATGTGGCCCACGCGTGCGCCGGGCACGATCGTCAACATGCCATCCAGAATGCCGGTGCCGGCCCGCAGGATCGACACAAACACCAGTTTCTTGCCGTCAATCACTTTGGCGGTCATGGTCTCCAGCGGCGTCTCGATTTCCACCTCCTGCATCGGCATGTCACGCGTCACTTCATAGGCCATCAACATGCTGATTTCGTTGAGCAAGGTGCGAAAGCTGTTGGTGCTGGCTTCCTTCTTGCGCATCAGCGTCAGTTTGTGCTGGACCAGCGGGTGGTCGACCAGATGGACATGCTGGAGGGTGTCGTCAGGGGTGCTCATGTCGGGTTTCCTCAAAAAGTACAATTGATTGACTAGCGTAACGAATTTTTGAAGGATTCCCCGTGGCAGGACACAGTAAATGGGCCAATATTCAGCACCGTAAAGGTCGTCAGGACGAAAAGCGGGGCAAGGTGTGGACGCGCATCATTCGTGAAATCACGGTGGCGGCCCGCGCCGGTGGCGGCGATCTGGCCACCAACCCGCGTCTGCGCCTGGCTGTGGAGCGCGCCAAGGCCGCCAACATGCCGGCGGACCGCGTCAAATACAACATCGACAAGGCCACCGGCAACCAGGAAGGCGTGCATTACGAAGAAATTCGCTACGAAGGCTACGGCATTGGCGGCGCCGCCATCCTGGTCGACACCATGACCGACAACAAGGTGCGCACGGTGGCTGAAGTGCGCCACGCGTTTTCCAAATACGGCGGCAACATGGGCACCGAAGGCTCGGTGGTGTTCCAGTTCAAGCATTGCGGCCAGCTGATTTTTGCCCCCGGCACCAATGAAGACAAGGTCATGGAAGTGGCGCTGGAAGCCGGCGCCGAAGACGTGATCACCGACGACGACGGTGCCATCGAGGTGTTGACCGCCTATGCCGACTTCGAGGCGGTCAAGAACGCCCTGGAAGCCGCCGGTCTGAAGCCTGAAATGGCCGAGGTCACCATGCGCGCCGAAAACCCGATTGAGCTCACGGGCGACGATGCCGTGCGCATGCAAAAACTGCTGGATGTGCTCGAAGAGTTGGACGACACGCAAAACATTTACCACAACGCAGAAATTGACAGCGAAGCGCTATGAATATCCTCGTGATTGGCGGCGGTGGCCGTGAACATGCCCTGGCCTGGAAATTGGCGCAGTCGCCCAAGGTACAAACGATTTACGTGGCGCCGGGCAATGGCGGCACCGCGCTGGACGCCCGGCTGGAAAACGTCAATATCACGGGTGTCCACGAACTGCGGGCGTGGGCGGTTTCTAAAAAGATTGCGCTCACGGTGGTCGGGCCTGAAGGTCCGCTGGCGGCGGGCGTGGTCGATGAGTTTCGCAAACACGGCCTGCGTGTGTTTGGCCCGACCCAGGCGGCCGCGCAACTGGAGAGCTCCAAAGCCTTCTCCAAGGCGTTCATGAAGCGTCATGGCATTCCCACGGCGGACTACGAGACCTTCACCGACCCGGTGGCGGCCCACGCGTACCTCGATAAAAAGGGCGCCCCGATTGTGGTCAAGGCCGACGGTCTGGCCGCCGGCAAGGGAGTGGTGGTGGCCCTGACCCTGGCCGAGGCGCACGAAGCGGTTGACTTCATGCTGCTGGACAACACCCTCGGCGTGACCCACAACGAAGGTGGCGCGCGCGTTGTTATTGAAGAATTTTTGACCGGTGAAGAAGCCAGCTTTATCGTGATGTGCGACGGCAAGAATGTGCTGCCACTGGCCACCAGCCAGGACCACAAGCGCCTGCTGGATGACGACCTGGGCCCCAACACCGGCGGCATGGGCGCGTATTCGCCCGCGCCCGTGGTAACGCCCGATGTGCACGCCCGCGCCATGCGGGAAATCATTTTGCCCACCATCCGGGGCATGGAAAAAGACGGCATTCCGTTCACGGGTTTTCTGTACGCCGGGCTGATGATCGATGCCAATGGCCATCCCAAAACGCTGGAGTTCAACTGCCGCATGGGCGACCCCGAGACCCAGCCAATTTTGATGCGACTCAAGACCGATCTGGTCGATGTGATGCTGGCTGCCACCGAGCCGGGCCCGCATGGCCACCTGGACCAGGTCGAGTTGCAGTGGGATCGCCGCACCGCCTTGGGCGTCGTCATGGCGGCACATGGCTACCCGCTGCAGCCGCGCAAGGGTGATGTCATCACCGGGCTGCCCAAGCAAGAAGACGACGCCGTCGTCTTCCATGCAGGCACCGCCATGAAAGACGGCGACGTCGTCACGTCCGGCGGGCGCGTTTTGTGCGTGACCGTGCTGGCCGACAACGTGCGCCAAGCGCAGCAGCGTGCCTACGAGGTGGCGCTGGGCGTTCATTTTGATGGCATGCAGTACCGCACTGACATTGGCCATCGCGCCGTCAAACACGCAACGCCATGACTGCGCAAAATCTGAATGCACCGCGAACCGACGCGGTGCGCCGCTATCTGCAGGGTTTGCAGGCACGCATTACCACCGCCATTGCGAAACTGGATGGCGCTGCATTTTTGACCGATGCCTGGCAAAAGGCGCCCGGCGAGACGCTGCAGGGCAGCGGTATCACCCAGATTCTGGAGGGTGGCCCTGTTTTTGAGCGTGCGGGCTGTGGCTTTTCGCACGTGCGCGGCCCGAGCTTGCCGCCTTCGGCCACGCAACACCGGCCGGAACTGGCCGGCGCGCCGTTTGAGGCCATGGGCGTGTCGCTGGTGTTTCATCCGCGCAATCCCTATGTGCCGACGGTTCACATGAACGTGCGCATGCTGGCGGCCAAAGGGCGCGACGGTCAAGAGGTGTGCTGGTTTGGCGGCGGTATGGATTTGACGCCCTACTACGGTTTTGAGGAAGACGCGGTGCATTTCCACGCCACCTGCAAGACCGCGCTGGCGCCTTATGGCGATGACAAATACCCGCGCTTCAAAATCTGGTGCGATGAGTATTTTTATTTGAAACACCGTGCCGAGCAGCGCGGCGTGGGCGGCATCTTTTTTGATGACTTTTCCGAGTTGGGCTTTGATGACAGCTTCGGCTTGATGCAGTCGGTGGGGGATTCGTTTTTGACGGCCTACTTACCTCTTGTGGAGCGCCGCAAGGAGATGGTGTATGGCGAGCGCGAACGTGCGTTTCAGCTCTACCGGCGTGGCCGCTATGTCGAGTTCAATCTGGTGTGGGACCGCGGCACGCACTTTGGCTTGCAGTCGGGCGGGCGAACCGAATCCATTCTGTTGTCCATGCCGCCGCTGGTGAGCTGGTCGTATCAGAACGTGCCTGAAGCGGGGTCACCAGAAGCGGATTTGTACAGCAAGTTCCTGGTGCGCAAGGAATGGGTGTGAGATGGGTGTGACGCCCGCCCGGACCGTGGCGGCGAGGCGAATAGGTGTGTTTGGCGGTGCGTTTGACCCGCCCCACACCGCGCATGCTGCGCTGGTGCAGGCGGCTGTGGCAGATTTGCAACTTGATGAGCTGCGCGTTATTCCCACCGGCCAGGCTTGGCACAAGGCCCGGCCATTGAGCCCCGCCCATCACCGTCTGGCGATGGCGCAGTTGGCGTTTTCTGAGCTGCCCCGCGTGGTCGTTGACCCCCGTGAAACCCTGCGCGCGGGCCCGAGTTACACGGTAGATACTTTGCGCGAACTCAAACTGCAATGGCCCGATGCCGAGCTGTTTTTGGTCATGGGTGAAGACCAGGCCCGCGCGCTACCCACCTGGCACGCGTGGCAGGACGTGTTGCAGCTTGCTATAATTTGTGTAGCTGAACGTGAAGATTTGACGGGGGCCAGACCCCGATTTATTGCACAGAAGTCGCATGAATCGCGTTTCAGGCGGCTCAGAATGCCAACCATGCCTGTCAGCGCAACCGATATTCGGGCCCGAATTGCAGCGCATCAAAGCGTTTCCCCACTGGTTTTTGAGCCAGTTGCGCGTTATATTGACAACCACCACCTTTACCAGACTACTTGATGACTAACTCAACCCTTGCCAAAAAAGACATTCAGAAACTTCAGCGTGCCATTGTCGATGGTCTGGAAGACGTCAAAGCCCAGGACATCCAGGTGTTCGATACCGAGCATCTTTCGGCCTTGTTTGAGCGAGTGATCATTGCATCAGGTACGTCCAACCGTCAGACCAAGGCGCTGGCTGGCAGCGTGCGCGATGCGGTGCGGGATGCTGGTTTCCCCAAACCACGGGTTGAAGGTGAGACCAATGGCGAGTGGATTATTGTGGATTGCGGGCAGGCGGTGGTGCACGTCATGCAACCCAATTTCCGCCAGTATTACAACCTGGAAGAGCTGTGGGGTGAAAAACCGGTTCGCCTCAAATTTGGTGCTGCCAAGCCGGGCGAGAAAGAGATCGCCGAGCCGGTCAAGGCGACCAAAAAGCCGCTCGAAGTGGAGGGTAATTTGAAGCGCTCCAATGCCGCCAAAAAGGGTGTGGCCGAAGCCTTCCCGTCCAAAGCGCAGGTGAAGAAGACCATGGCTGCCAAGTCTGCCGCCGCGAAGCCGGCGGCTAAAAGAACTGCTGTGAAGCAGGCCCCGTCCCGGGCGCCCGCCGTGGCCGCCAAGCCGACACCCGCTCCGAAGGCTGCGGTGAAAGTTGCCGTGAAGAAAATAACCGTCAACGCCCCGGCAAAGGCTGCCGCCAAGAAAACGTCGGCCAAAGCGCCAGCGAAGGTTGCCGTCAAGGTGGCCGCCAAGAAAACACCGGTTAAAGCCCCGGCCAAGAAGACGGCAGCGCGCAAAGCCTGACCGGGTCTTTTTTGTGCGGGTGGTGATTGTTGCGGTCGGCCAGCGTGTGCCTGACTGGGCGCAAACGGCTTGGGACGACTACGCGAAGCGCTTTCCGTACGAGCTCAAAGTCGAACTCAAAGCCGTCAAGACCGAGCCACGTGGCTCCAAGACGGTGGAAACCTTGTATGCGGCTGAGCGAGCCCGCATCGAAGCTGCTTTGCCCAAAGG
>NZ_DHXT01000019.1:0-26287 GCF_002413825.1 Rhodoferax sp. UBA5149 | reverse complement strand
CTGGCCGCGAAGCTGCAACACTGGCAGTTGGAGGGTGACGACGTCGCCCTGGTCATCGGTGGGCCCGACGGGCTCGACCCCGCTTTCAAACAGGCGGCGCATGAACGCATCCGATTGTCTGATCTGACCCTGCCTCACGCCATGGTCCGGGTGCTGCTGATTGAACAGCTCTACCGCGCCTGGTCCATCAATGCCAATCATCCTTATCACCGCGAGTGATATTTCCAGTTTTTACCGTGAACAAGTTTATCTATCTTGCCTCGCAAAGTCCGCGTCGGCGCCAATTGCTGGAGCAGCTCGGCGTGCGTCATGAATTGCTATTGCCAGGAGCCGATGAAGACGCCGAAGCGCTGGAAGTCGTGCTGCCTAACGAGGCTCCTTCGGCGTACGTCAAACGGGTCACGCAGCTCAAGCTTGACGCCGCCTTGGCGCGACTCAAACGCAGGGGGTTACCAACCGCGCCCGTGCTCTGTTCGGACACCACCGTGGCCTTGGGCCGTACGATTTATGGCAAACCGGCCGATCCAGCGGATGCCAGACGTATGTTGACGGAGCTTTCCAACAAGACGCACCGGGTCCTGACGGCGATGGCGCTAGGCACCGTGCGCAAACGTGAACAAGCACTCAGTGAATCGCGCGTCACGTTCGCTGCCATGAGCCCGCGCCAGATTCAAGCCTACGCAACCTCAAGTGAGCCCATGGGCAAGGCCGGTGCCTACGCCGTGCAGGGCAGGGCGGCCGCGTTTATTTCACACATGAGCGGCAGCTACTCTGGCATCATGGGTCTGCCCATGTATGAAACTGCGCAGTTGCTGCGGTCTTTTGGTTTCAAGGTTTAATCAGGTCTCCCATGCAAGACGACATTTTGATCAACTGGTCTCCGCAGGAAACCCGTGTTGCCGTTGTTGAAAATGGTGTGCTGCAGGAGCTGCACGTCGAGCGCACTCTGGAGCGTGGCCTGGTTGGCAATGTCTACTTGGGCAAGGTCGCCCGGGTTTTGCCCGGTATGCAGTCGGCGTTCATTGACATCGGGCTGGAGCGTGCCGCGTTTTTGCATGTTGCCGATGTCTGGCACCGCCAGCCGGATGGTGAACCGCCCAGCATGGCGCGTAACACGCAAGCCCAGATCCCGATCGAAAAGCAGATATTTGAAGGGCAGGCGCTGACGGTTCAGGTCATCAAGGACCCGATCGGTACCAAAGGTGCGCGCTTGTCCACGCAGATCAGCATTGCGGGTCGAATGCTGGTGTTTTTGCCACAGGATGACCATATTGGAGTGTCGCAAAAAATCCCACAACACCAGCGTGACGAGCTTCGTACGCGTCTGCAGCACCTGGCGGGCTCCCAGGGCGGTGGATTCATTTTGCGAACCAACGGCGAGGATGCCTCTGATCTGGAATTATCTGAAGACATCGGGTATCTGCGCAAGGCTTGGACCCGTATCAAGGATGCCTCCGTGCGTTTGCCGCCCTTGTCCCTTTTGCATCAGGATTTGAACCTGTTGCAGCGTGTGTTGCGCGATCTGGTGGGAGAAAGCACGCAGACCATCAAGGTGGATTCACGGGAGCAATTTGAAGCGCTGAAGGCTTTTGGCCTCGAATTCATGCCCGCAGCCTCCGAGAAGCTTCAGCATTACAAGGGGGAGCGGCCCATTTTTGACCTGTACGCCATTGACGAGGAAATCGCCAAGGCCTTGGGACGCCGGGTGGACTTGAAGTCAGGCGGCTATCTGGTCGTGGACCAGACGGAAGCCTTGACCACGGTCGATGTGAATACCGGCGGTTTTGTCGGTGCCCGTAATTTTGACGACACCATTTTCAAGACCAACCTCGAAGCGGCCCAGGCGATTGCGCGGCAACTGCGTTTGCGCAATCTGGGGGGCATCATCATTGTCGATTTCATCGACATGGTGCGGGAGGATCATCGGGAGTCGGTCTTGGCGGAGTTCCGAAAACAGCTCGTGCGGGACCGCGTCAAAACGATGGCGGGCGGGTTTTCGCAGCTGGGGCTGGTGGAGATGACGCGCAAGCGCACCCGCGAATCGCTGGCGCACATGCTGTGTGAACCCTGCCCGACGTGTGAAGGCAAAGGCATTGTCAAGACCGCACGTAGCGTGGCGTACGACATTTTTCGCGAGATACTGCGCGAGGCCCGTCAGTTCAACCCGCGCGAGTTTCGTGTGGTTGCGTCACCCAAGGTGATCGAGCTGTTTCTGGATGAGGAAAGCCAGCACTTGGCGGGCTTGAGCGAGTTTATCGGCAAGCCGGTGTCATTGCAGAGCGAAGCTGCCATGGGACAGGAACAGTACGATATTGTGCTTCTTTAGACCCATGCGAATTGCCGTCATCAGTCGGGTATTTTCAAGATCGGGCGGGGGTGCCGAGAGCTATGGCGTGGCGCTGGTTGAGCAGCTCGCCTCGCGTCACGAGATTCATGTATTTGCACAGAATTCAAATCATCCGGTGAAGGGGGTGACCTATCACCGAGTTTTTAGCCTCGGCCCCAGGCCGCGCTGGATCAACCAGCTTGTGTTTGCCATGGCAAGTTGGCTGCAAACCCGACGTGGTTTTGATGTGGTGCATTCCCACGAGAACACTTGGCACGGTGAGATTCAGACGATCCATGTTCGACCGATACGATGCAACCTGTTATTTGCCCGTAGCAGGACGCGCCACTTCCTGCAATGGGTCAAGGTAGCCCTGAGTCCGCGACTTCTCACTTACGTGTTGCTCGAAGGTACCCGCTTCAAGGTCAGCCCGGCGAGAAAAGTCGTGGCGACCTCGGAGAACCTGCGCATGGAGTGTGAGCAGGCTTATCCAGACAGCCAGGGTTCGGTGACGGTCATTCTCCCCGGAACGAACCGAGCGCAACAGCCCACTTCGCGCTCAGCGGCACGGCAGCAACTTGGGTTGCCGCAGGATGGTAGATGGGTTCTTTTTGTTGCCAATGACTACGTGCGTAAGGGTCTGGACACCCTGCTGCAGGCCCTGGCGCATTTATCTTCAGATACCCGGTTGATCGTGGTTGGAAACCCCAGGTTTGCACCCAGGTACAGCCAGCAGGCTGAACGGATGGGACTCCGGGGACGAGTTCATTTTCTTGGATCACTTGACGATCTCTCGCCCGCTTATTGGGCTGCCGACTGTCTGGCCCATCCTACGCTGGAGGACAGCTTTGCCATGGTAGTACTCGAAGCCATGGCGCATGGATTACCGGTGGTGGTGAGCGGACCTCAGCATTGCGGCATATCCCGGCAACTCACCCATGGTGTAGAAGCGCTGCTGCTGCCAGACCCGAAAGATGCGCAGCTTCTGGCCAAGCTCATCGGTTCAGTATTGGACAATCCGAACCTCGCGGAGACTCTGCGTCGCCATGGAATGGCGTTTGCCGATCTGCATTCGTGGGAGAGGGCCGCCCTACAATATGAACAGCTGTATTCGCAGGTGGCTTCGAAGCACTAGATTTCTGAACGAAGCTGTTTTTTCTATTTCCAATCCATTCGGCTCTCGCCATCCCCATGACCGCAAATTCCCGACAACGCTGGCTTGTCATCAGCCACGCTTTCAACATGGATGGCCGGGCCGCCAGCCACACCATCACAGACAAGTTGCCTCATCTCCGTCGTGCGGGGATCGAGGTGGTGGTGTTGAGTGGCGTGTCTGGA
This sequence comes from Rhodoferax sp. UBA5149, assembly GCF_002413825.1. Lineage (GTDB taxonomy): Bacteria > Pseudomonadota > Gammaproteobacteria > Burkholderiales > Burkholderiaceae_C > Rhodoferax. The sequence continues at coordinate 22,623 of NZ_DHXT01000019.1, read as the reverse complement.
ACGCATGACCCCCTTGTCGAGCACCACCAGTTATGGCCGATGGGGCCGGCCGGTTTCCGGTTTGAATTGCGGCACGTGTTGCGTCGTCGCTTGGGCAGTGGCATCCGTTATCGCCTGGCGATGCTATTGGCATCCATTTTTTTGCTTCCCTGGATGCTGATCGAAAAGTTTCTGCGTCCGGTTGAAAGCTCCTGGTCGTGGTGGTTGAGCGCCTATCTGAAAGGTCGTCAGCTGGCCCGACAGAAACCGTTTGACCTGATTTATTCGACCGGCGGCGCGTTTGCAGCCCATCTGGCGGCCCGCTCATTGAAGCAGGCGACGGGTACGCCCTGGTTGGCCGAGGTGCATGACCCGATGGTGGTACCAGGGGAGGTGCCGGTCACACGCCGTCAAAAAATGCAGGCAGAAGTCGAGCACCTGATTTGCACGCATGCCGATATCGCGATATGGTTTACCGAGCAGGCCTTGGCCAGCGCCCGCCAACGGCATCCCCAGTTGGCAGAGCGGGGGAAAATGATGCTGCCTGGCATCGACAAGCCTTTCGCGGTGCTACCACCTTACCAGCCCGGCCAGAAATTTGTCATAGGCCATTTTGGCTCGCTTTCGCCGACAAGGCATTTGGGGCCAATCGTGGCGGCACTGGAGCTGCTCAGTGTACGTAGGCCTGATTTGGTGGAGGCTACTGAATTGCATGTGTACGGCGGACCGTTGGACAGGATTTCATCCGACCTTCTTGTTGGTTCCCGTGTGCATCAATGCACGCGCCAATTTGGTCGCATTGAAGCGGACCCTATTACGGGTTTGAGTGGACGTGAACAGATATTGCATCGAATGCGATCTGTGGACGTTCTGCTGTTGTTGCACGGTGAGGATGTCATCTGCTCTGAATACTTCCCATCCAAGCTGTACGAGTATCTATGGATGCAGCGGCCGATACTGGCAGTTGTTCATCGCAATCCACAGATGGCGGCGTTGATTCGCGGTCAGGGACATGCAGTGGTTTTATCTGATGAAGATGGGACAGGCAGTTCTGCTGTCAGCAGTGCGCTGGCAGCAGCCCTTGAACAGCTTTTTGATCGGTGGCGAACAAAAGGTCTTGAAGACAACGGCCAATCGAGTCCATTTACCACCGAGGCGGCTGTGGCGCAACTGATCGCCTGGAGTGAACAGTGCTCGCCCGCTCGGTAAAATGAATTGGTGGTGACTATCCATTCAATCGCTTGTGACCGAATACCAAATCCATGACAACTCATCCCAAAGTCGCGCTCATCACCGGAATCACGGGGCAGGATGGCTCGTATCTGGCTGAATTTTTGCTGGAAAAAGGCTACATCGTTCACGGCATCAAGCGTCGGGCCAGTTTGTTCAACACGGAGAGGGTGGACCACCTCTACCAGGATCCGCACGTCAACCATCGCAACTTCGTCTTGCACTACGGCGACCTGACGGACAGCAGCAATCTGATCCGCATCATGCAGCAGGTGCAGCCCGACGAGGTGTACAACCTGGGTGCGCAGAGTCATGTGGCGGTGAGTTTTGAGAGTCCCGAGTACACGGCGGATGTCGATGCCATCGGCCCGCTGCGCCTGCTGGAGGCGATTCGAATCCTCGGTCTGGAAAAGAAAACCCGTTTCTATCAGGCATCGACGTCCGAGCTGTACGGCTTGGTGCAGGAAATTCCGCAAAAGGAAACCACGCCTTTCTATCCACGTAGTCCCTATGGCGTGGCCAAGCTCTATGCTTACTGGATCACGGTCAACTACCGCGAAGCCTATGGCCTGTACGCCTGCAACGGCATTCTCTTCAACCACGAAAGCCCGCGCCGCGGCGAGACCTTCGTCACGCGCAAGATTACCCGCGGGCTTGCCAACATTGCCCAAGGATTGGATACCTGCCTTTACCTGGGCAATCTCGATGCCCTGCGCGACTGGGGCCACGCCAAGGACTATGTGCGCATGCAGTGGATGATGCTGCAGCAGGACGCGCCCAAAGACTACGTCATCGCCACCGGAGTGCAATACAGCGTGCGCAGCTTCATCGAGAAGGCCGCTGCGCAGCTGGGCATCAGCCTGCGATTTGAGGGGCAGGGCGTTGAAGAGAAAGCAGTCGTCAGCGCCATCCAGGGCGACAAGGCGCCGGCCCTGAAGGTGGGCGATGTGATCGCACGCGTTGATCCACACTACTTCCGCCCGGCCGAGGTGGAAACGCTGCTGGGCGACCCCAGCCTGGCCAAGCAAGACCTCGGCTGGATACCGCTGATCACATTGGACGAGATGGTCCAGGAAATGGTGGCGAACGACCTGGAGCGTGCGAAAAAGCATGCGCTGCTCAAGCATCATGGCTATGCGGTGCCGGTCTCGCGGGAGCAATAGACTTGATGGACCGTACTGCCAAGATCTTCGTGGCTGGTCATCGGGGCATGGTGGGCTCGGCCATCGTGCGCACCCTGCTGGCGCAGGGGCATGAGCCACAGCGCATCGTCACTCGCGCCCATGCCGAACTCGACTTGACCGACCAGCGCGCAGTCAACGACTTCTTTGCCAGTGAAATTCCAACTCAGGTCTATCTGGCTGCAGCCAAGGTGGGCGGCATCCTGGCCAACAATACCTACCCGGCCGAATTCATCTACCAGAATCTGATGATGCAGGCCAACGTCATTCATGCGGCGCATGTGCACGGCGTCCAAAAGCTGCTGTTCCTGGGCTCAAGTTGCATCTACCCAAAGCTTGCCGACCAGCCCATGGCTGAGGATGCCCTGCTCAGCGGCAAGCTCGAGCCCACCAACGAACCCTATGCCGTGGCCAAGATTGCCGGCATTAAGCTGTGCGAGAGCTACAACCGGCAGTACGGACGCGACTACCGCAGCGTCATGCCGACCAACCTCTACGGACCGGGGGACAACTACCACCCGGAAAACAGCCACGTCATACCGGCCCTGCTGCGCCGCTTTCATGAAGCCAGGGTGGCCAGTGCGCCTGAGGTGACCATCTGGGGCACCGGCACGCCCAGGCGTGAATTTCTTTATGTGGACGACATGGCTTCCGCCAGTGTCTTCGTCATGAACCTGGCTGCCGATGAATACTTAGCCCAGGTGCAGCCACAGCTTAGCCACATCAATGTGGGCTACGGCTCGGATGTCACGATCACCGAACTGGCGGCCACGGTGGCCCGCGTGGTGGGCTACCAAGGGCGCATCACCTTTGACAGCAGCAAACCCGATGGCGCTCCGCGCAAGCTGATGGACTCTGCACGGTTGACCGGAATGGGTTGGGTGACAAAGGTCACGCTGGATGAGGGGCTAGCGCGTGCACATCAAGACATGTTGGCTACCAAGGGCAATGCGTAACAGGCCGGGTTTTCAGGTTCCTTGATTCTTATTTAACTGATTTCAGACGGACACACGATGCTATTCAAATCAAGACGAGACAAGCGGCAGACCTTCATCTCACGGGAAGGGCTCAGATCCGATTCGGACAATGGGGCTTATGTCGCTTTTGTCGAGCAGACGCTGACGGATCATTCCCTGTTCCATCATTTCAAGAAAAGTCCGGTGTACCAGCAGATCCTAGAACACACGACTGAAGAGCAGGGGCGGCAATACCTGGCGCTCATTTGCGAGCAAGCGCCGCATTTTTTGGACCTGTTGGATAGATTTGCCGTCAACGATCTGGTTGGAGGTGCCAATGTCATCCAGTTTAATGATCGTTGTCGCATCAGCCCGAGCACCCTGCGATATGCAAAGGTTGCGTCGGATCTGCACAGCTTGTTTGGGACCAGTCTCGAAGGTGGTCATGTGGCCGAAATTGGCGTCGGATATGGGGGGCAGAGGTTGGTGCTTGACCAGTTGTACCGTTTCAGGTCGTATGACATGTACGACCTGCCCCCCGTACTTGGCCTTGCCTCCAAATACCTTGAAAGCCATTTACTTCAGTCCTCGTATCGAACGAAGACGTTGAACACTCACAATGGCGAGAAAGAGTATGACTTGGTGATCAGCAACTACGCCTTCTCTGAGCTGCCTGCCATAGTTCAGCGTATGTACATTGAGAAGGTCCTGCAAAAGGCTGCCCGCGGTTATCTGACCATGAACAGTGGTCGGGTAGACAGCGTCTTTTCCAAGGGGAAAATGACCCTTGAGGAAATTCAAACATTGATCTCCAATACGAGGATACTGGAGGAAAAGCCATGCAGCGCGCCAGGAAACTACGTGCTTGTATGGGGTTCAGCTGGGTTGGACTGAGTGAACCGTCTTTCAAGCTAATGGCATGTGGCCCACGCAGGTAATTGCACGAATCGAAGGAGGGCTGGGCAACCAGCTCTTTCAGTACGCGGCTGCTCGTTCGCTGGCAGACCGGCTGGGGTGTGATGTTGCGCTTGACCTGCGCGGCCTGGATGAAAACGGCGATCGACCCTTTCAGCTTGATCTCTACCGCGTTCGTGCGACGGTGGCCAGCCCGCAGCAGTTGCACGAATTGCCCGACTGGCGCTCCTCGCGCTGGGGACGCATCCGTGCGAATCTTTCGCAATTCGCGCCAGCCATTTATTCCTACCCCCTGTTCTGGCCGCGCAGCTTTGCCTTTGATCGGCGGTTCGACCAAATTACCCGTCCGGTCTACCTAGTGGGTTACTGGCAGTCTGAAAAGTATTTCGCCTGGAACCAGGTACACATGTTGCAGGACATCCAGCTGACAGTGCCCTTGCCAGTCGATACGCCTTTGCTGGACGAAATTCGCAGCACGCGCAGCGTGGCCCTGCACATTCGCAGAGGTGACTATGTCAGCAACACAGCTGCGGCGCAATTTCACGGCCTGTGCGACATGGGCTACTACCTTGCCGCCATCAATGCCCTGAAGGCCCGCATTCCAGATATCCATGTCTTTGTCTTCTCGGATGAGCCGGACTGGGCTCGGGCCAACTTGGTGCTCGACGTGCCCGTGCGCTATGTGGATGCCAATCCCACGGATAAAGGCCACATCGACCTCGAGCTCATGCGCCAGTGCCGGCATCACGTCATTGCCAACAGCTCTTTCAGTTGGTGGGGTGCCTGGCTTTGCGAATCGGGCGAACAGGTGGTTTATGCCCCTAGCCGCTGGTTTGCGGACCCGGCCAACGACACTTCAGACGTGGTTCCGGCTCGCTGGATGCTGACATGAACTCCAGCTCAACGATACGTAACAATCCGCTAATTTCGGTCGTCGTGCCAATCCACAATGGTGCGCAATGGCTCGGGCAAACATTGGATTCGCTTTTTGCCCAGTCCTGCCCGAACTTCGAGATTGTTCTGATAGACGATGCTTCCACAGACAGTCTGCCTGAAGTGCTGGCCTCATTTCACGACACCCGCCTGCATGTTGTGCACCTCAAGAAGAATGTGGGTGTCAGTGCGGCCCGCAATATAGGTATTGAGCTGGCCAAAGGCCGCTTCATCGCTTTCTGCGACGCGGACGACCTGTGTAAACAGGAGCGTTTTGAGAAGCAAGTCGCGTACTTGGAGCACAACGCGGGCATTGGCATATGCGGAAGCGCCTTCACTTGCTTTGACGAAGAAGTTCGGCAAACCGTTCAGCACCCGGGCTCGGACCAGGAAATAAAAACTGCATTGATGCGAGGCAATTGCTTCGGCTTATCAACCGTCATGGGCCGTGCCGAGATATTCAAGCATCACCGGTTCGATGAAGTGCTGAGTGTGGCTGAAGACTATGACTTATGGACCAGACTTTCCCATGTCGGTGTAAGGTTTGCCAATCTGCCAGAGAGTTTGCTCCTTTATCGCTGGCATCCGCAGCAGGCCAGCCGCTATAAAAGCGATGTGCTGGATCATGTGACGCGGAAAATTCGGAGTGTTTATTGCGCAGAACTATTGGGCGACTCGCAACTGCTTGACCGCATCAAATCTGCCGCTATCAATCAGAACGACCTCGACAACGCAGCCCAGATCATTGAAGGCTATGCCGCTCTGCACCCTGAAACCACGGCACAGTTATTCCGGTTCATGCTAGCCTGGTTGTACCAACGATTACCTTATCACGGCATAGGAGAATGGCTTCATTGGCAAAGCATCCAGACCCGGCTCGATCTCAAACTTGACTGGAACTATCGCCTGAATACGGCACTGCTTGCTTTCCTTCCAGACCGCATTGGGCAAAAGCATTTCGACACATTAATCAAGCTCAAACGGTAGCCGTCTATTGCGCAGCGATCTTCGTGCAGTCCAGAATTTATCGAATCACGCATAATTTATGACGAATAGGACAGTTAACTTTATCAGCAGTTCTGGCGTGGCTTGGCCCTGGCATAGGCAAATGCCAACAGATGATGGCATGTGGGGAGAGACTTGCTACACCATTGATGCCGAGCCAGCGAGCACGCCGGATTGGCTGGTGGTATATGAAGGTTGGCCCGGGGACGAACTCGTAACTAACGTGCCATTGGAGCGTCGGATTTTTGTCACGGGTGAAGCGGAAAGCTTTCATAAGTACCAGCCCAAATTTCTGGCGCAGTTCGGCAGCGTCATTACTACACAGCGGTTAATTCGCCACCCCGGCGTTATTTATAGTCAGGTTGCCATCAATTGGTTTGCCGGTGTTTTATTTAAAGGGCCACGCGGCCCTTTCGTGCCGATGCTAAGTTTCGCAGATTTTGTAGCGGGCAATCCATTTAAGACCAAACTCTGTTCGGTGATTTGTTCAGACAGATCTGTTACACGCGGCCACCGGGAAAGACTGCACTTCGTCGAGCAACTGAGGGAAGCCCTAGGCGATCAGATTGACTTTTTTGGGCGCGGTATTCGGCCCCTTGGCGATAAAGACGAGGCGCTCGCCGATTACCGATATCACATCGCGCTGGAAAATTCGTCACATATAGACTATTGGTCAGAAAAGCTGGCGGATCCATTTTTGCGCGGATGTTTTCCGATTTTCAGTGGCTGTCCCAATGTTGCAGACTACTTTCCCCAAGGCAGTTACATTACCATTGACATCACCAAACCAAAGCAAGCCATTGCCATCATTGCATCGGTTCTTCAAAGTGATATCGATCGTACGAATACCCAAGCCCTGGCCGAGGCCAAGCGCCGCGTGCTCTGGGAGCACAACGTCTTCGCCCTGCTTGAGCGCCTTTATCCGGTTATTGAGATCCGTTTGACCGGTTCTGCACCTTTGCTTACTTCGGCGCTGCTTCAAACAGATCATTACTTCAAGGATCAGCGACTCAGACGCCGGATACCTCGATACTTGCGGCGACACCTGTACTGGAAATAAGCTGAATTTGGGAGTAAGCGTCTGGCCAAGTCATCTTGGGCAGAGGCTGATTTCCGGAGCGAAGCTCGCACCAAAGTCCCCAAGAGGCGGTTTTACAGCCCTGAACTCAAACTCCAAGTTGTTCAGTGTGGAGAAGAGGTTCGCTATCGCTGAGTATTCAGATACGTCCCAATTTGCGTCGCAAGCGGCGTCCCACATGGGACAGCCAGTTGCCGCCTTCACTAGGCCAATCCATATCGCGTTCCCAGGCAGATTGGTAGATGACACCACCATAGAGCTGCGCTAGCTGATCCAGTCCGATGTTGGCGCGGCGGTCCTGATCGAATTGCCACGCATAATGATAGACCTTAAAAAATGGCTGGCAAGGCATTAATGCGATCGCAGAATAGCGGAGCAATGCTTCGCCATACCAGCGCGACTCAATGGGAGCTTTGAGAATCGCGTCTGCGAAACTCATGCCGAGCGGATGGAGATACTGCAAGTCCAAACTTTCCCAAACTGCACGATGCCATACCAGCGGGAACGGCCCAAAACTATAGGCGCGTCCAGGGCGGCCAATGATCTTTTGGAGTAATTGTGCTTCGACTCGAAAATCGTGTAGGACCTTGCCTCTTTTGTGGCGTAGGGCGTCTTCAAGAAGGCTGTGCCCTTCATCCATGACCGTATAAGGGATCCCTTCGGATGTTATGAATTCTGAAGCGTGAAAGGGACGAATGAAGAGCGCATCAGAGTCTATGCACAAATAGGTCACCGAAATACCCAGTCGCCAAAATTCGGATTTGATGACCTGTTGGGAAAGGCTGCCCGGCATCTCAGAGATTCGAGCAGGAATGATGCCGGGGGATGCTCGGATGATTTCTTCGTCCGCAAGTAGCTCTGCATCCAGTCCGTCCAAATGTTCTTTGAATAATGGCAATTCGGATCGGGGAACGGAGACGTAAAAAGGAATACCTTCCACATTGAATTGCTGGATTGATTTAGCCAGTCGAACGACTCGCTTCAAGTCGGTGCAGTAGCTTTTACAGTATAGAACGAAGGGTTTCATCGCCATCACGGTATAGAGGAAATGTGGGAATTAGAAAACAGTCGGGGCGTGGATACTCATCCGCGCCGGTTGTCATATTCAGTCATAATTTTGGCCGCAAACAGAGCCAGATTCGTGGCGTTGGCAACTAGGATTCGACGTAGTGCGAAGGTGTCATCATCAGCGTGAACCCGTCCGCGTCGCGTCGTGGTCGCCGTGATGTAGCCAGTCTGTTGCACCATATCGCGGTGCGTCGCATCAAAGCAGCCATACGGATAGCAGAAGTGCCGAACTTCGTAACCCAGGAGGCCTTCCAGCTCCCTTTTTGAGCCCTCGATCTGATCAAAGGCAGCATCCTCGGTCAACTTGGTGAGATCCTCGTGCGTGCGGGTATGCGAGCCGATGTCCATGCCGCCGTCCCGCCATGTCCGCCAGTCTTCTATGGTCATTAAGAGCTTTTCTGCCACTCCGATATGCTGGTCCCAGCTGTTGCAGCCGCCAATCATGCTGCTGACGCCATAGCATGTTGCGGTGAAACCATGCTTTTTCAGAACGGGCAAGGCGTTACTCACATTATTCTGGTAGCCATCATCAAATGTGATGCCCACCACCTTGCCTCTTCGGTGGCCTTGAAGGTAGGGTTCCAGATCGCGCATTGACAGTCCCTGGTAGCCAAGCAGCTTGAGCAGAAACATTTGCCCTGCAAACGACCTTGGCGAGACTACTAGCCCGCGTAGCGGCGTGCCACGCGAAGGTGGTGAGTCGATCTGGTGGTACATGAGGATAGGAATGTTCATGTCTGCATTTGGCTCAGGTTGGCGTAATAGCCACCAGCGCGCAACAGTTCGACATGGGTTCCTTGTTCAATAATGCGCCCATGGTTCAGCACCAGAATGCAATCTGCACGCTCAATGGTGCTGAGGCGGTGGGCAATGACGAGGGTAGTGCGGTTCTCCATGAGTGTAGTCAATGCAGTCTGCACTTGACGCTCGGATTCTGTGTCCAGGGCCGAAGTGGCTTCGTCCAAAATCAGGATTGGGGCGTTCTTCAGCAGAGCACGTGCAATGGCAATACGTTGCCTTTGACCTCCCGAGAGTTTGGCGCCACTTTCGCCAATAGACGTACCCAGGCCGTCGGGTAACCGCTCAATGAAGTCCCAAGCATTGGCGGCTTTAGCCGCGCTTATCACTTCTTCGTGGGTGCAAGTGCCGGACGCACCAAAGGCAATATTGGCTTCAATGGTGTCGTTGAACAAGACGATGTCCTGACTAACCAGTGCAATGTTGTGACGAAGGCTGGCCAGGGTCAGGTCATTGATGTCGATGCCGTCTATCCGTATGTGGCCAGTGGTAGATCGGTAGAAGCGTGGAATCAGCGCACTGATGGTGGTTTTGCCACTGCCTGAAGCGCCGACCAGTGCGATAGTTTGCCCGGCAGAAACATGAAAGCTGACATCGGCAAGTGCAGCGCGGTCCGCTCCAGGGTAGCAAAAGCTCACATGTTCAAAGGTAATTTCACCTTGAGCGTGCGCCAATTTGCGAGGGCTGGTGTCGTCTTCAGTTGGCGTGTCGATCAGTTCAAATACGCTTTCGCAGGCCGCGAAGCCGCGCTGAAGTGTGGCGCTAATAGTGGTGAGCTGTTTTATCGGCGCAATCAACAACAGCATGGCCGTGATGAACGAGACAAAGCCACCCGCAGACGCGCCCGCCTGCCCTGTGGTTTGACTCAGTGCGAGAAAAGTGATGACGGCAACGGCAAGTGACGCCGCCATATGTGTGATTGGAGTAATGGCCGAAGCCGGCACGGCTTCTCGCATCATGGACCTCCGGAAGCGCTCGGTATCTTGGTGAAAACGCTCGGTCTGTTGCTTTTGTCCGCCAAAAATCTTGATGACTTTGTCTGCCGTCACTGTTTCTTCAATTGTGTGTGAAATAAGTCGCATGGACTCCATGCAGGTACGACTGGCGGTACGTATACGTTGGCCGAAGCCTTTCACAATGAGTGCGATGAGCGGACCTATGGCGAGAGTGATGAGGGTGAGCTTCCAGTCCAAGTAAAGTAGGTAGCCCAATAGTGCAATGGCGGTCAGTGACTCTCGTATGGCAGTAACAAGCACCGTGGTCGTTGCGCCATTAACGCTGTCAGCGTCGTAGAGCAGCCGGGAGATCAACTGTCCGGAAGATTGATCGTGAAAGTTTTGGGTAGGAAACTTCAGTATTTTGGCAAACATCTGTCGTCTAAGATCAGTGACAATATGGGTGGAAATCCATGTCATCAGATAGCTGGTGCAGAACGAGAAGACTCCCCTTACCAAAAACAGCGCGACAATTCCGCCTGGGATCAGCCAAACCATGCGGGAATCGGCGGGCTTGAAGCCGTTGTCCAACAGGGACTTCAAGATGGCCGGAAACACCGGTTCTGTAGCCGCTGTCCCCACCATTCCGACAACAGCTAGCGCGAAAGCCTTCCAGTAAGGCTTGACATAGGACAGCAGTCGGGCATACAGGTCTCGATTGCTGGGAGAAATGGGTTGCGTCATCTGTGATTGGTTTTCGAGGCTTTTGGCTTTGCCAAAAGTGATCGGAGGCGGCCCGCAAGGGGTAAGCAGGCACGTATTATGACGCCAACTTGCTACACTCCTGCTCATCTTATGCTCCTTTCCGTCATCGTAATCACTCGCAACGAGTGCGCCAATATCGCCGATTGCCTTCGGAGTCTGGACTTTGCAGACGAGGTGATTGTTTTGGACAATGCGAGCACAGATGGCACTGCCGATATTGCGCGCGGTCTTGGCGCGCGGGTCTCCGTGACGCACGACTGGCCGGGTTTTGGCACGCAGAAGAACAGGGCGCTTGCCTTGGCCGGTGGCGAATGGGTTTTGTCGATTGACGCCGATGAGCGGGTGCCACCCGAACTCGCGCAGCAGATCCGGCAGGTCGTTGCGAAGGGGCTTGGGGTTGCCTATGAAATTCCTCGTTTGACACAGTTTTGCGGTCGCTGGATACGTCATTGTGGGTGGACGCCTGACTATGTGTTACGTTTGTTCAAGCGAGGCGCTGCCCATTTCAGCGACGATCTGGTTCATGAGCGTGTGGTGTTCAGGCAGGGAAGCCCGAGTCGCTTGACCCACCCATTGTTGCACTATAGCTATCCAACGCCTTCCCACTATTGGCGCAAGCTGGAGCAGTACAGCCAAGCGTGGGCGCGGCAGCGTTTTGAAAGTGGTCAAAAAACTTCTATGTTACGGGCCGGTACGGCAGGGGTGGTAGCATTCTTGCGCAGTTACTTTTTCCGTCTGGGTTTTTTGGACGGTGCAATGGGCTTTGCGGTGTGTACCATGCAGGCCCAGGCTGCGTTTGGAAAGTATTTCGCTTTGTATTGCTTGAATCAGAAAAATGACATTTCGCCCATTCCTCCGTCTGTCTGACGCGCTTCAGGTTTTCTGGGTCGGGTTGATGCTGCTCGTCGGCGTCCCTGCGCTGGCCCAATTTCGGGTCGAGGTCTCCGGCGTGGGATTGACCCAGTTGCCGATCGCCGTTTCAGCCTTCCGCGGAGAGGATGGCGCGCCGCAAAAGATTGCCGCCATCGTGCAAGCAGATCTTGAGCGCAGCGGGCAATTTCGTGGCGTTGATACAGCGGGTTCTGCTCTTGACGAGGTTATTCGACCTGATGTGGCGGTATGGCGGCAAAAGGGGGCTGACTCCTTGGTGACCGGCAGCGTGAGTCGTTTGGCTGATGGTCGGTATGACGTGCGATTTCGTTTGTGGGATGTGGTTCGGGGGCAGGACCTGGGCGGTCAGAGTTATGCCGTGACGACGGCGGACTTGCGCCTGGCAGCGCATCGGATTGCCGATTTCATTTATGAAAAATTGACCGGCGACAAAGGCGCTTTTTCAACGCGTATAGCCTACGTCACCAAGGCGGCCCAGCGTTACCAGCTGTGGGTCGCTGATGCAGATGGCGAAAACGCCCAGTCGGCGCTGGCAAGCCCCGAGCCCATCATTTCGCCAGCCTGGTCGCCCAATGGCAGTCAACTGGCTTACGTCTCGTTTGAATCTCGCAAACCGGTGGTTTATACCCACGATGTTGTCAGCGGCAAACGTCGCCTGATTGCCAATTTCAGAGGCTCCAACAGCGCGCCCGCGTGGTCTCCCGACGGACGTACGCTGGCGGTGACGCTGAGCCGTGATGGAGGCTCCCAGCTGTATGCCATCGACGCCAGCGGCGGGGAGCCGCGCAGGCTGGCTCAGTCCAGCAGTATCGATACCGAACCGGCCTACACACCAGACGGTAAATATATTTACTTTGTCAGTGACCGTGGCGGTGCGCCTCAGATCTACAAAATGCCTTCAACGGGCGGAAATCCAGAGCGCGTGACGTTTTCCGGCAGTTACAACATTTCTCCCGCCATCAGTCCTGACGGTCGCTGGCTGGCTTACATTTCCCGGGTGAGTGGCGCCTTCAAACTGTATGTGATGGAACTTGCAGGCGGCGCCGTGAACGCCATTACGGATAGTTCGGCGGACGAAAGTCCCAGCTTTGCTCCGAACAGCCGTTTGATTGTTTACGCAACCCGGCAACAAGGGCGGGAGGCGCTTATGACGACGACACTGGACGGCAAAATTAAAGCCCGTCTGACGGGTCAAGGTGGCGATATTCGTGAACCGGACTGGGGTCCGTTTCAGAAGCAATAAGTTTGATAAAAGGTAACTTGATGAAACATTTTTTATTGGTTCTCGGTGTGACCGTTTTAATGGCGGGGTGCGGTTCGGCTGTGAAGCTGGACGATGTGCCCGTTGTGGACAAGGCCGGGACGACGGTGTCGCAGCAGGGCTCGGAAGGTCTTGGTAGCGCGGTTGGCAAAGGGGGCGTGACACCGGTGGATATCGGAAAATCGGCTCAGCAAGCCGTTGTTCCTGCGGGGCCGCGGATTGTGTATTTCGACTACGACAGTTTTGTTATCAAACCGGAATTTCAGTCCGTCATTGAGGCTCATGCACGCTATATCAAGGCGGACAAAGGCCGCAAAGTTGCCATTGAAGGACACACGGATGAACGCGGTGGCCGCGAATACAACCTTGCCTTGGGTCAGAAGCGCGCTGAAGCGGTGCGCAGCGCGCTGGGCCTTCTCGGGGTAGTTGATAGCCAGGTGGAGGCGGTCAGTTTTGGCAAGGAAAAGCCCGCGGTGCAGGGCTCCGATGAGGAGGCAATGGCCAAAAACCGGCGCGCCGAAATTAGCTATCGATAGTCATTATGGAAATTGATGCTGTGAAAATGTTTCGTCGAACGGCTGTGTTCGTGTTGCTTTGTTTGGGGGCGGCAACGGCCGGTGCCGGACTGTTCGATGATGAGGAAGCGCGCAAGGCGATACTCGACCTTCGTCAGCGTGTTGATGCCGTTCGGTTGGAATCAGAGCAAGGCGCGAGTCGTGCCGGTGAGGACAGTGCGTCGTTTCGTCGGAGCTTGCTTGAACTGCAAAACCAGATTGAAACCTTACGATCCGAGATGGCAAAGATACGGGGCTTGAATGAGCAATTGTCGCGTGACGTTGCCGATATGCAGCGGCGACAGAAAGATATTGTCCAGGGTGTGGACGATCGTCTTCGTCAGTTTGAACCCGTAAAAGTTTCGCTTGACGGCCGTGAATTTTTGGCCGAACCAGCTGAAAAACGAGATTACGAAGCTGCATTGGCAGTTTTTAGAAAAGGCGATTTCTCTGCGGCGCAAACCTTTTTTGTGGATTTTCTGAAGCGCTATGCGCAAAGCGGTTATGGATCATCCGCGTTGTTCTGGCTTGGCAACGCACAATACGCTACGCGCGACTACAAAGAGGCCATGATCAACTTTCGTGCCTTGATTGCGAGGGATCAGGAGCATTTACGAGCCCCCGAGGCGGTCTTGTCCATCGCCAATTGCCAGATTGAACTCAAGGATGCACGCGGCGCCCGAAAAACACTGGAAGATCTGATCAAGGCCTATCCCCAGTCAGAGGCCGCTGGGGCTGCAAAAGAGCGGTTGTCGCGTCTCAAGTAGCGCCCGACGGCGTGAAATATGACGATGCAAGCAAGTGAACTGTCTACGCACAAATCGGACGTGACGATTGAATCGTCTGGCGTGGATATGGTGCGGCGATTTGGTGGTTTGGCTCGTCTGTACGGTGTTTTGGGGGCGCAGCGCATAGGCGCTGCTCATGTGGCGGTCATTGGTATTGGGGGCGTGGGGTCCTGGGCCGCGGAGGCGCTGGCTCGCAGCGGGGTGGGCCGCCTGACGCTGGTTGATCTGGACCATGTGGCCGAGTCCAATATCAATCGTCAAATTCACGCGGTGAACGCTACCTTGGGTCAGGCCAAGGTATTGGCGATGCGAGACCGCATTTTTTCGATCAATCCTGCATGTGACGTAAGGTGCATCGAGGAATTTGTGGAGTCGGCCAACTGGCCCGCGCTATTGCCCGAGGGGGTCAATGCTGTCATCGACGCCTGCGATCAGGTCAAAGCGAAGACAGCAATGGCGGCTTGGGCGCGCGACACCCGGACCCTCTTCATCTCGGTGGGCGCGGCTGGTGGCAAGCGCCATGCCCATTTGGTTGACATTGATGATCTCGCCCATACGACCCACGATCCCTTGCTAGCTCAGGTGCGCTATCGACTGCGCAAGGAGCACGATGCACCGCGTGAAGGCAGGAAAATCGGGGTGGCTTGCGTTTTCAGCCGTGAGGCGGTGAAATCTCCCGATGCGTCGTGTGCGGTCGAGGGGGACGGAACGCTCAATTGCCATGGCTACGGTTCAGTGGTCAGTGTGACCGCCACATTCGGTCAATGTGCTGCAGGCTGGATTCTTGATCAAATTTCTGACGGCCTTCGAAAACCCTGAAATTAAGGCTATAATTTAAGGCTTTGCAGAGTAATGAAAATTACCTTGCAAAGACCGTTGGGATGTTAGCTCAGTTGGTAGAGCAGCGGACTTTTAATCCGTTTGTCGTGGGTTCGACCCCCGCACATCCCACCAAATACGCCTTATGGGCATTGAAGAGCCTGCTACTTAACTGATAGCAGGCTTTTTTGTTTGTGGGTCCCTTGCCGAATGAAAATCAAAGGCCGTAAAATTTCTGAATGACATCCCACGCCGCTTGGGGTTCGTCGACGTAGGTAAAAAGGTCCATGTCCTGGGGTGAAATCACGCCTTCTTCCAGCATCACATCCGTGCTGAACAGACGCTTCCAGTAGTCGGTTCCGAAAAGAACAATTGGCACTGGCTTGGCTTTGCGGGTTTGCACCAGGGTAATGACTTCAAACAATTCATCCAGTGTGCCAAACCCGCCAGGGAAGGCCACCAAGGCTTTGGCACGGATCATGAAGTGCATCTTGCGCAGCGCAAAGTAGTGAAACTTAAAGCTCAAGCTGGGTGTGATGTAGGGGTTGGCGCTTTGCTCGTGAGGCAGGGCAATGTTCAGGCCCACGCTCAGGGCGCCCATCTCGTGCGCTCCGCGGTTGGCGGCTTCCATGATGCCAGGGCCGCCGCCCGTGGCGATGAACAGACGCTCCTCGCGTCGTCGGTGCGCACTGTAACCTGCCACCAGTCGGGCAAACAAGCGCGCCTGATCGTAATAATGAGCATTTCGTACTTGGCGCTGGGCCACCACCAGCGCGCTCGCGTCGCCGCTCAACTGCGCTTGCTCCAGACTGGTTTGCGCGTCCTGGGGTGAGAGAAAACGGGCGCTGCCAAAAACGACGATCGTGCTATCGATGCCCTGCTCAGTCTGGTCAAGATCGGGCTTGAGCATTTCCAGCTGAAAACGGATGCCGCGTGTTTCACGTCTCAGCAGGAACTCGGGGTCGGCAAACGCCAGGCGATAGGCGTCGGCCTCCAGCGGGTTGCCCTGATCAGAGTGGTTTTGCAACTCGGCCCAGGCATCGGCCAGGCGGCGTTCGGTAAGGTGCTGTGTTTTTTTCATAGACACCATTGTGTGCGAAAAAAATACGACAGTCAGCGCCGTGGCAAGGGTATGCTTGCTATCAAGTTTCGCGCCCGGTTGAACGTTTTCCAGGCCCACCACACGCGGCCACCCCAAAGAATCACGCGTCGCGGCCGCAGAACGCCCAGAACCACCAAGGCGCCCAGCGGCCACAAGGGATTGCGGTAAAGCCATTGCAGACCGCTTTGCGCCTGATCGGCCACGGCCAGAGGTCTTTTGAAGACCTGCACCTGATCCGCCAAGGTGAGGCGCAATTGCGCACTGCGCACCTGCAAAAGCTGCTGGCGCAAGACAAGTTCATCGTTGTTCATGTTGACCTGATGCCTGAAGCCCGGCGCGATCTCGTTCCAGCTCAGCCAGGCTAGCTTTAAACATGCCGCTCGGGTTGCTCAGACGTTGTCGCGCCTCGCGTATCAACAGCACACCCAAGACAAGAAACAGCAGCGCCATCACGCCCAACGCCGGCAGACGATGAGCGTCCCCAAACAGCAGGATGACGAAGCCGCAAAGCAGCACCAGGCCGACACCCAGAACCATCAAAGCGACCGCCCCCCAGAGCAGCCCGTCAAAAAAACGACGTTTCTCAAGCTCGGCGTCCGTGCCCAGAATATCCAGCCGCACCTGCGCCATTTCAAGCACAGTGGCCAGCACCCGGCACAAGGAGGCGAAAAGACCGCTCTCCCGAACAGGATCGATCATGACCTGTGGGGACTAGCGGCGGCTGATCAGCAAACCGATCACCAGTCCTACACCGGCAGCAATGCCTATTGATTTCCATGGATTCTCGTGAGCGAATTCGTCGGCCGCGTGGCCGGCCGCTTTGGCCTTGACGACGGCGGTCTCCTGCAAATGCACCAGTTCGGCCTTGGCCTGGTTCATTCTGGCCTGTACCCGAGTGCGCAGATCGGCCGCGCCTTCACTTACCTGGTTGGCAGTCATGCGCAGCAACTCTTCAGCATCGGCAACACCCGTACGCAGATCGCTCATCAATTTGTCTTTGTGAGCTGTAGTCATGTCAGTCATGGTAACCCTCCGTTTTGTTAAAAATCCAATGAAATAGTAGTCGCTGCCCTGTTTCATATTTTGAGAAAAATCAAGGGCAAGCTGATGAATTTCGGTCTCCAGACCCGGACCATTGCAAGTGCGAATCTCCTTTTTTTCGATCGTGGGGCTGTGGGTGACTTGATCAAACTCAAATGCAGGAGTCCATGGTCGGCTTAGCATCGTCAAATAGGTAATGGGGCATGAACACGTTGACCAAATGGCGCTGGACCCGATTGTGAAACTCAAGGCCCGAACTATCGGCCTGCCCAAGACCATGGGCAGGCCATGATTTCAGTTTTCGATCCACTGCGTCTGGGTGCCGTTGCGCTGGATGTGCTTGCCTGTGGGCGTGCCACGCCGGACGCTCTCGCAGCGCGACAGAAGGTCCGGCTCGTCAAGCTGCTCGAAGTTGCAACAAGGAAGTCACCGGTTTACCGCGAACGCCTGCAGGGCAAGACGCCCGGCACCACGCCACTGTGCGCTCTGCCGATGGTTTCCAGGAACGAGTTGATGGCGCGTTTCGATGATTGGGTAACCGACCCGCAACTCAAATTGGCCGAACTGGAGGCCTTCACCGCCAACCCCCAGCGCATCGGAGAGCCGTATCTGGACAAGTACCTGGTTTGGGAGAGTTCTGGTACGAGCCATCAACCCGGCGTGTTTGTGCAGGATGCGCGGGCGATGGCGGTTTACGATGCGTTGGAGGCGCTACGGCGCAGCACGCCGCGACCGTTGCAGCGCTGGATTGATCCGCTGTTGATGGCCGAGCGCATCGCCTTTGTTGGCGCGATCAATGGCCATTTCGCCAGCATTGTGACCATGCAACGCTTGCGCCAGCTCAATCCATGGATGGCGCAATGCCTGTGTTGCTTCTCCATTTTGCAGTCAATTGGCAGCCTGGTTGACGAACTCAATGCTTTCGCACCAACCGTCATTGCCACTTATCCGACAGTTGCTGCGTTGCTGGCAGACCTTGCCGGTCGCGGCGCGTTGCACTTTGCGCCGAAGGAAGTCTGGACCGGGGGCGAAACGCTGAGCCCGGCGGTACGGCGACGCGTGGAGCTGGCGCTGGGGTGCACCGTGCGCAATAGTTATGGCGCGTCGGAATTCATGTCGATTGGCTGGGAGTGCAGTCACGGGCACATGCATGCCAATACCGACTGGGTGATTCTTGAGCCGGTCGATGAGCGCGGTCTACCGATGCCCGCAGGTCAACTGTCATATTCCACTTTGCTGACCAACCTGGCCAATCATGTGCAGCCGTTGATCCGTTATGACTTGGGTGACCAAATAACGGTCCAGCATGAGCGCTGTGCATGTGGCTCGGCACTGCCGGTGATCGAGGTGCAGGGTCGGCGTGACGATCCGCTGGTGATGGCCGGAAGGAATGGGCAACCCGTCACGCTAGTGCCGCTGGCGTTGACCACGGTACTCGAAGACGAGGCGGGGGTGTCCGATTTTCAGTTGTGCCAGCGCGATGATCACACGCTGGTGCTAAGGCTTGATCTGCATGGGGACCAGGCGGCGGCCGCCAAGGGGCGCTGCCGTGCAGCACTTCAGCGTTTCGCAGCCACCCAGGCCTTGGCACCGATTCACGTGATTGTCGAACTGGGGCAAGCCGTTCCCAAGGGACGCAGTGGCAAGGCGCAACGGGTCGTGGCGCGTCCGGGCTCCAAGTGCCTCTGACGGTTACGCCGCATGTATCGACTCCAATGCTTCCGCGATGGTGGTGGCCATGCTGACCGCATTGCTCGAATGCTCGATGCAGTCGGTGCTCCACACTTCGCCGACGCCTGCGTCCAGAATAAGTTGCAGGGCGTCGCCACAGAAAAGTGCGTGCGTCACAGCCACATCGACTGAAGCCGCGCCAGCGGCCAGCAGCAGGCGCGCCGCCTGGGCCACGGTGTGGCCGGTGCTGACCACATCATCCAGCAGAACCACTTGACGGCCGGCAACCGCCTGTTCTGGAAGTGCAACTTCCACCGCCCGGTCACCGTGGCGGATTTTGTGGCAAACGGCATGCGCGAACCCATGACGTGACGCCGCCAGTGCGACCCACTGAGCCGACTCTTCGTCGGGGCCCACCAGCAAAGGCTGCTGTCGGCGCGCCGCAATCAGATCAGATAGAAGCGGCGCACCGCTGAGCACGATGGCGCTGGCGACGGGCACGGCATCCCGCAGCGTTGCTACGCGATGCAGATGAGGGTCAACGGTGATGACGGCATTGAAGAGGTCGGCCAGAAAACGCCCAACAATGCGTTGGCTGATGGCCTCGCCCGGGTGAAAAGCAATATCCTGACGCATATAAGCGAGATAAGGTGCGACCAGCGTCAGGTGCTTGGCGCCGAGCTGACGCGCGGTTTGCGCCGCCAGCAGCAGTTCGATCAATTTTTCGTTGGGGTCGTTCAGCGTGCGCAGGATGACCACGTGTTCAGGCAGCGTATCGGGCAGGCGCAGCTTGATTTCACCGTCAGGGAAGCGGTGGCGTTCGATTTTGGCGAGATTCAGATGGCCAGCAGCCGCAATGCGTGCGCCGTTCGCCTGCTCATCCTCAAAACACAGCAACACAGGTTTTGACAAGGCCTTGGGTTTCATCAAAATTCCACGAAAACATGGGGTACCTCATTGGCTCGACCAATTGAATACCCGGTTGCCTTGGCGCAAGCATGGCGTGCAAAATCAAGGTCGCTCTGAAACCCGGCGTGAACCCGGTACAGGAGATCGCCGGTCGACACCGCATCCCCCAACTTGCGGAACAGGTCAACGCCGGCACCGATGACCTTCGGCGCACCCGCCACGCGGGCCACACGCGCGACCTGCAGGTTGTCGATGCCAGTCACCACACCTGACTCAGTCGCTTGAATTTCAAATGTCAACGCACCGAGTTGGGGCTTGTTGTGATCAAAAGGTTTTTGACCCTGCGCCGCCATGATGGCGTTCATTTTGGCCAAAGCACGGCCTGAATCCAGAATGTCCCGTGCAATGGCGAATCCGTCACCCCCGCGCACGTCCGGATTGCATTCAATCAGGCGGCCAGCCAAGCGCAAAGACTTTTGCCGCAAATCGTTGGGCGCGCGCGGGTCGTTCTCCAGTACCCGCATCACATCGCGGGCTTCGAGCACCGGGCCAATGCCGTTGCCGATCGGCTGGCGACCATCGGTAATGACCACATCGAGTGACAGATGGATGCGGCCGGCCACGTACTCGAACAGTCTGCGCAGGCGTTGCGCCTCCGGCATCGAGCGCACTTTGGCGGTGGGACCAATGGGGATGTCGAGCACCAGATGGGTTGATCCGGCGGCAATTTTCTTGGAGAGGATCGAGGCCACCATCTGTCCCGCGGAGTCGATCGCCAGGGGCCGCTCGACTGAAATCAGAATGTCGTCCGCCGGGGATAGATTGGCGGTACCGCCCCAAGCCAGGCAGCCCCGGTGCTCGCGCACGATATCTGCCAGCAGCTCGACCGGAAGTTCCACATTGGCCAGTACTTCCATGGTGTCGGCGGTACCTGCGGGAGAGGTGATGGCGCGTGAAGACGTTTTGGGGCAAAGCATGCCGTGCGACGCCACAATAGGCACCACCAGCATGGAGGTGCGGTTGCCGGGGATGCCGCCAATACAGTGTTTGTCAACCACCAGGTGTTCGTGCCAGTCGAGGGTGCGTCCACTGGCCACCATGGCCTCGGTCAGGAAATAGACCTCTTCGCGGTCCAGTTCATCCCGGTTGGTGGCCACCACAAAGGCCGTCAACTCAATCTTCGAATAGCGCAAGCCGGCAATGTCGCGGATGATGGCCCGAAAATCCTCACGATCCAGCCGTTCACCGGCGATTTTTCGGTAGAGCGCGCCGATGGATTCAGGCGGCTCGGCCTGAGACACCGAAGCCGTGTGACCATCGTCCACGCCCAGCTGTAAAAACGCGTCTTCTGACAGCCCGAGTTCATGGCAACCCACGATGCGTTGGTCATCGACCACGTTCAGCGTCGCCAGAATGCGTCGTCCGTTGGCGCGAATCTCGACTTTGGACAGGGCTTGAAAACCCTCGGCCCGGTAGGTGGCGCAATCCCGGTGCAGGTAGGCCACGTTTTCGCGGTAAGTGTCGATGGCTACCCGGCGCAGTGCCAGCGCGGATGCCGCCAAACCATTACCTTGTGTTGCATCGGGCGCTCGCCGCTCGTCGGGGAAATTGCTCATGGCCGTAGCCTACACCGGTTTGCAGGCTGGATTCATGCATGGCGCCCCATGAGCGGTATTGAGATGCCCATAAAAAAGGCTTCCTTGGAAGCCTTTTTTTATCGAACGCGGGGATGCGTGACGAATTTACACGCGTTTT
Organism: Rhodoferax sp. UBA5149; assembly: GCF_002413825.1. Taxonomy (GTDB): domain Bacteria; phylum Pseudomonadota; class Gammaproteobacteria; order Burkholderiales; family Burkholderiaceae_C; genus Rhodoferax. The sequence goes on along the minus strand of NZ_DHXT01000019.1, from coordinate 989 downwards.
CTGTATTCACCGGTGCGGGTGTCGATCTCCACCTTGTCGCCCTGCGCCACAAAAATTGGCACACCGACATCGAAGCCGGTCGAAATCTTGGCGGGCTTGAGCACCTTGCCGGAGGTGTCGCCTTTGACGGCGGGCTCGGTCCACGTGATCTCACGCACGACGCTGGTCGGCATTTCCACCGAGATCGCCTTGCCTTCGTAGAACACGACTTCGAGTTCCATGCCGTCTTCGAGGTAGTTCAGCGAGTCGCCCATGTTCTCGGCTTCGACTTCGTACTGGTTGTACTCGGTGTCCATGCAGATGTACATCGGCTCGGCGAAGTAGGAGTAGGTGCAATCTTTTTTATCCAGAATGACCTGGTCGATCTTGTCGTCGGCCTTGAACACGACTTCGGTACCGAAGTTGGCAATCAGACTTTTGAGTTTCATACGAACGGTAGCCGAGTTGCGGCCGCCGCGGCTGTATTCAGTCTTGAGCACGACCATCGGGTCTTTGCCGTGCATGATGACGTTGCCGGCGCGAATTTCTTGAGCGGTTTTCATAGCGATTGTGTGAAGGTTGGCCGCTTGCTTGGCGGCGAGAGCGACATGGACCAGACAGATGTCCGGTCAAATTTCGCAAAGCCTTGAATTTTAATGGTTTTTTAACGCAAACCCCATGATCTGGGTCACAAGATCAAGTTGCTGCAGTTGCAACTGCCGAGCTTTCGTAACGGTTTGCTGCCATGGGATGAGCTCAAGCGCGGGCAAAACCGCCTGATTGATGCCATCGGCGCCCGCCACGCCGTTCCAGACGTGATGAAAAGCGCGCAGTGTGGGCGGGGCCTTCAGCATGTTCAACAAAGCGTCAAGTTTGCCGTGGTGGGCATCGTCATGCTGCGGGTAAATCTGCCAGATAAACGGTTTATTGGCCCACAAAGCGCGCACCAGCGAATCCTCTCCCCGCACAAAATTCAAGTCACAGGCCCACAGCAGGTGATCGAAATCGCG
>NZ_DHXT01000013.1:21315-22772 GCF_002413825.1 Rhodoferax sp. UBA5149 | reverse complement strand
GATGGTGGACAACCACTTGATCAGGACACCTTCCTGCAGGGCTTCTTCCACCTCGAAGTCGTGCGCGGGCATCTTCTCGCGGTTGCGACGGTAGACGATGATGGCCTCGGTCGCCCCCAGTCGTTTGGCGGTGCGCGCCACGTCAATCGCGGTGTTTCCTCCCCCATAAACCACCACCCGGCGGCCCAGCATGGGCTTGTCTTCGCCCTCCATGGAACGCAGCACCGAGACCGCGTCGAGCACCCTGGCCGAGTCGCCGGCCGGAATGAAGGCGCGCTTGGCAATGTGGGCGCCTACCGCCAGAAAGACCGCGTCAAACCCGCCCTGCTGCTTGGATTCCAGCACGTTGGACACTTTGACGTTGTAGTGAATGCGCACGCCCAGATCGACAATGCGCTGCACTTCGGCATCCAGCACCTGGCGTGGCAAGCGGTATTGGGGAATGCCGAAGCGCATCATGCCGCCCGGCAACGGGCCGGCCTCAAACACCGTCACCTGATGGCCCAGGCAGGCCAACTGATAAGCCGCGGAAAGACCCGAGGGGCCGGCACCGACCACCAGCACGTTTTTGCCCGATGTAGTGGCGGCAGGTGCAAATTTCCATCCCAGCGCGATGGCCTGGTCGCCCAAAAAGCGTTCCACCGAGTTGATGCCGACCGGCGCATCGAGTTTGCCGCGATTGCAGGCGCCTTCGCAGCTGTGGTAGCAAACCCGGCCCATGATGGCGGGAAACGGGTTGTCCTCCACCAGCACGCGCCAGGCCTTTTCGTAGTCGCCCGACTCGGCGTGAAACAACCAGGCCTGGATGTTCTCGCCCGCCGGGCACTGGTGGTTGCAGGGGGGCAAACGATTCACGTAGACCGGGCGCGAGGTACGCCAAGAGCCGGTGTGGTTGGCCAGCGAGCTGCCGACGTCCAGGGTGATGGCAAATGGTTTGTCCATGTTCAACTCTCCTGTTCCAACAGACCGTAACGACGAATATTGCGGTCAGCGATGGCCTGCAACCGGGCGATGGTGACGGTGTCGGGCTGTTTGCCAAACAAGTGGGCAAAGCGCTTTTGCGGCCTGAGATAGTCGTCGATCGGCACCTGACGGCGGATTTTCGAGACGCCGGTCACCTCGCCGCGCTCGGCCTCGAACACCGGGAAGAAGCCGCATTCCGTGGCAAGCCGCGCCAGCTTGATGGTGTCGTGCGAGGCCGCGCCCCAGCCCAGCGGACAGGGCACGAAGATGTGGATGTAGCGCGCCCCGCGCATCGACATCGCCTTTTTAACCTTGTATTCCAGATCATGCAGATCCGCCACAGTGGCGGTGGCCACGTAGGGAATCTCATGCGCCATGGCGAGTCTGGGCATGTTCTTGCCCTGGCCGAACACATTGCCCGGATGCGGCCCCACCGGCATCGTGGTGGCGGTGCGTGCCGCAGGCGGTGTGGCGGAGGAGCGCTGTACGCCGGT
>NZ_DHXT01000013.1:19311-21073 GCF_002413825.1 Rhodoferax sp. UBA5149 | reverse complement strand
CAGCCAAAGCCGATGTCGGTGGTGCCGCCGTCGCCGCCCTGGGCCACCACGCGCACCTCGCTGCGGCCCTTCACGCGCATGGCTGCGGCAATGCCCGTGGCCACTGCGGCGGTGTTGCCAAACAACGAGTGAATCCAGGGCATTTGCCAGGAGGTTTCGGGGTAGGGGGTGGAAAACACCTCCAGACAGCCGGTGGCGTTGGCGGCGATCAACTGCCCGTCCGTGGCCTGCATGGCGGCGTCGATGGCGTAGCGCGCCCCCAATGCCTCGCCACAGCCCTGGCAGGCGCGATGGCCGGAGTTGAGCGAGTTGCTGCGCTGGGTGCTGGCCTGCACGCTGCGCTGTTCGGCGTTAAGCAGGCGGTTGCCCACGGTGAAGGTGCCGGTCTGGTAGAACTTGACTATCGTTTGTTCCATGAATAACCCCTTAGCCTATGCGTGATGCCACGGTGCCGATGTCGCGCAGAATGCCTTCCGCTACCGGGCCCGAGCGACGCTGCTTTTTCTCGCGCTCCAGCACGCGGTTGACAATGGACCAGTCCAGGTCCAGAAAGGTCAGCAGTTCGAGCTTGTCGGCCACGGCTTCGAGCAGCAGCTTGTGCAGCGAGGCCTTGGTGATGGCGCGCCCACCCAGGCCGGCGATGACCGCGAACACCTGCTGCGGTCGGCTTTGCACCGCGCTGCGCACGTCTCGCGAAACAATGCCGCCAATACCCACGGCAAAGCACTTCTCGATCACCACAATGCGTTTGGCCCCCGCGATGGCATCGCGAATCGCCTGGATCGGGAACGGGCGGAACGAGGTGATGCCGAGCACACCGATCTTCACGCCCTCCTCGCGCAAGTCATCCACCGTGTCTTTGATGGTGCCCAGCACCGAGCCCAGCGCGATGACGATGGTTTCGGCGTCATCCAGGCGATAGGGTTTGATGAGGCCGCCTGAGTCGCGCCCGAACACCTGTTTGAATTCTTCGGCGATCTTCGGCATCAGGTCCAGCGCCTGCATTTGCTTGGCATGCGCCAGATAACGCACCTCGGTGAAGGCCTCGGGCCCGACCATGGCGCCGATGGTCACGGGCGCGTTCGGGTCCAGCACCTGGCGCGGCTCATACGTTGGCAGGTAACGGTCCACTTGCGCTTGATCCGGTATGTCGATGCGCTCATAGGCGTGCGTCAGAATAAAGCCGTCCATGCACACCATCACAGGCAGCGACAACTCCTCGGCAATGCGAAAGGCCTGAATATGCAGGTCTAGCGCTTCCTGGTTGGTCTCGGCAAAAATCTGCAGCCAGCCCGCATCGCGCATGGACATGCTGTCGGTGTGGTCGTTCCAGATGTTGATGGGAGCGCCAATCGCGCGATTTGCCACCGTCATGACAATCGGCAGACCCAGCCCGGAGGCGTTGTACACGGCCTCGGCCATGAACAACAAGCCCTGGCTGGCGGTGGCCGTGTAGGCGCGCGCACCGGCGGCCGACGCGCCAATGGCCACGCTCAAGGCGGCAAACTCGGACTCGACGTTGATGAACTCACAGCTCGTCAGAGCGCCGGATTTGACCATCTCGCCCAAACCTTCCACGATGTGGGTCTGGGGTGAGATCGGGTAGGCGCAAATGACTTCCGGGCGGCTCAAGGCCACCGCTTGCGCCACGGCGTGCGAACCTTCGCATTGTTTAAGCATGGGGGGCCTCCGTCTTCTGTTCCTGTTGCAGGGCGATGTCATAGGCCTCGCGGGCCGCTTCCATGTTGCCCAGCGCGACCGC
>NZ_DHXT01000013.1:9347-19020 GCF_002413825.1 Rhodoferax sp. UBA5149 | reverse complement strand
CGAAAGTCTTTGACGAATTCCCCCAAACCGAGCTGCTCGAATGTGTGGGTGGTATTGATCAGGATGTAGCCGTCTTTTTTCAGGCCGCTGAGCACGTCCACCTGATGCAGCAGGGTCGGATCCTGAATGATGAGCGCATCGGGCTGCATGATGGGCTCGCGCAGTCGAATCTCCTTGTCGTCCATGCGGCAAAACGCCACCACCGGCGCCCCCGTACGCTCCGAGCCGAAACTGGGAAAGGCCTGTGCATGCCGACCTCCGAGAAACGCCGCGATGGACAGCATCTCGGCGCCAGTCACAACCCCCTGACCGCCGCGTCCGTGAATTCGTACTTGAAACATTGTTGGCCTTTCATCATGAGGACATGCCACAAAATATGGCCCGCAACATGAATTTTTCACAACACAAAATCGTATCTCATGAATAAAATAGGCTTTTGATTGAAATCAATCGTTATCAATACAGGGGATAGCGTATCCATTCACACTGAATCGCGTTGCCGTGACGATTGAAACGTCGGCAATTCATCTTGTGCTACCCGGTAAATCAGGCGCCACTGCGGCGATGGCCGCTTCATAACTTTATGACTCTCGTCAAACTCCCGACACCGGATTACCGTATGCTGTGAGAAATTTTTCAGGGAATATCAGCATGTCCACACTGCAATGGTCTGATTCGCTCGCGCTCGATTTGCCCTTCATGGACGACACACACCATGAATTTGTCGACTTGCTGGCCACCGTCGTCAACGCATCCGACGACGATCTGCTAACCGCCTGGCGTATCTTGATTGAACACACCGACGATCATTTCGGACGTGAAGACCAATGGATGCAGAGCACCCATTTCTCATCCAGCAACTGCCATTCGACGCAGCATGATGTCATTCTGCAGGTGATGCGCGAAGGCGGCAAACGCGGGCAGGCCGGGGATCTGGGTGTGGTGCGTCAAATGGCCCACGAACTCGGCATCTGGTTTCCGCAACATGCACAAAGCATGGACGCGGCACTCGCCTTGCACCTGCGCGGCGCAGGCTTCGACCCGGTCACGGGCATTGTTCACGCGCCCCAAGCGCTACCCCACGAAGTCATTCATGGCTGTGGCGGCGCCAGCTGTTCAAGCCCGCAAAGCGCCGCTCAACAGACCGCCTAATCGCCGCACCAGCCACTTGGGGCTGCCGCGCGACACAATCATCGCCGCTTGGTTGATCGCGCCGGGTACACAAATCACATCACCCTTCATGCAGGCGTCGAAGGCCTGCCGGGCAACATCGGTGACGTCCCCCACAAGAAAGTCCGGGATCTGGCTGACCTTGGCGTTAACGTTCTTGGCCTCGCTCAGCATGGGGGTGGCGGTAATGCCAGGGCACAAAGCGGTGACCGTCACGCCCGAGCCCTTGAGTTCTTCGGACAGCGACTCCGTCAATGACAACACATACGCCTTGCTCGCCGCATAAGTGGCCAGGGTAGGCACCGGCTGGAATGCCGCAATGGAGGCGACATTGAGTACGCGCCCCATCGCCCCACTGGCAGCGCGCGCCACCATGCCCGGCACGAAGGCTGACAGCATGGCCGTCAGGCCACTGATATTCAAATCGATCATCTGCTGATGAAGCGCGGGCTTCATGCTGACAAAACTGCCCTGCCCCAAAACCCCGGCATTGTTCACCAACACGTTCACCGTGCGGCGCTTGCGTTGGAGGGTGGCCGCAAGCCTTGCTGGCGCGCCGGGCTCTGACAAATCAGCCACTTGCACGAGAACCACAACGCCATACTTGCGCCCCAACTCGTCTGCCAGTGCACGCAATTTGTCACCGCTGCGGGCGACCAATACCAAATGATGACCGGCATCGGCAAAACAATGCGCCAGTGCTTCGCCAATGCCGGACGAGGCGCCGGTGATCAGGGTGGTCAGCACGGGCTGGGTCAATGTCGCAGGCATGACAATTTCTCCTTCAGTGCGCACAACGCGGCTGCAAGCATTATCCCCTTCGGCTGTACGGCTGTCGCTTTCGCTACCCACCCACGTGTCGCCTGCCGCTAGCATTCAACGGTTTCACATTCCGGAGTTTTCCATGTCCACACTTGCCACCCTGACCAACCACCAGATTCGCCTGGCTGCCCGCCCCGTCGGCATGCCCACCCGCGCCAACTGGCAAAGCACCACCGAGGCGGTCGCGGAGCCCGCCCAGGGCGGCGTGCTGCTCAAAACATTGGCACTGTCGCTCGACCCCGCCATGCGCGGCTGGATGAATGAAGGCAAAAGCTACATTCCACCGGTAGGTATTGGCGAAGTCATGCGTGCCGGGGGCGTCGGCCAGGTGATTGCGTCCAAAAACCCGGGCTTTGCCGTTGGCGACTACGTCGCTGCCGGCTTCGGCATCCAGGAGTATTTGACGCTGGCAGAAGCCGACTTCAAACGCAGCGGACTGGTCAAAATTGACCTGAACGTGGGCACCCTGACGCAATGGCTCAACGTACTGGGCATGCCCGGCATGACGGGCTATTTTGGCCTGATGGACGTGGGCCAGCCCAAGGCGGGCGAAACCGTGGTGGTGTCCGGCGCTGCCGGTGCCGTCGGCCAGACCGTCGGCCAAATGGCCAAGATCAAGGGTTGCCGCGTGGTCGGCATCGCAGGGGGCCAGGCCAAATGCGACTGGGTGGTCAAAGAACTGGGCTTTGACGCCTGTATCGACTACAAGGCCGGCCCCAGCGCCGTCAAGGAAGGACTGAAACAACATTGCCCGGCCGGTGTCGACATCTACTTCGACAACGTGGGTGGCGAGATTCTGGACACCGTCCTCACCCGCATCAACCGCGGCGCCCGCATCATCATCTGTGGCGCCATCAGCCAGTACAACAACACGACGGCCGTGCAAGGCCCCAAGAACTACCTGAGCCTGCTGGTCAACCGTGCCCGCATGGAAGGCATCGTGGTGTTTGACTATGCCGATCGCTACCACCTGGCGGTAGCTGAAATGGCGGGCTACCTGAAGGACGGGCGCATGAAAAGCAAAGAAGACATCGTGAAAGGACTGGACACCTTCCCCGAAGCCCTCATCAAGCTCTTTACGGGCGAAAACTTTGGCAAACTGGTGCTGCAGGTGGCCGAGGCTTGAGACTGGCTACCGCTATAAAATAGATAGCTGCTGACGCCTATAGAACGTGGGCTAGCAGTCTATTTTATAAATATTAGAGAGTCCGTCAGTCCACCAGCGTGGCGTACACCAGATCGCGAAACAGCATCCGGTAGTACTCACGCTGGTTGGGGGCCTGCAACATCAGGCAAGCAAACAGGTCTTCGGCCGGATCGACAAAGAAAGTCGTGCCCGCCATGCCACCCCAGAAATAAGTACCGACTGAACCCGGCACCGTTGCCACGCCCAAGTCCTTGCGGACCGCAAAGCCCAGGCCAAAGCCATGGCCGAGCGGCAACAAGGCGCGCGATGCCCCGCTGTTCACGGGAATGTCCCCCAGATGGTCAGCGGTCATGAAATCGACGGTTCGTGGCCCCAACAGGCGCACGCCATCGAGTTCGCCCTTGTTCAACATGAATTGCAAAAACCGGGCGTAGTCCATCGCCGTCGAAGCCAGACCGCCGCCGCCCGACTCCAGCGCCGCGTCTTCGCGCACGTCGATCACCCGCATCTGCACGCCACCCTCGGGGTCGCTGGCAAAAGGCTCGGCAATGCGGCCGTGGTGTTGCGCTGGCACGAAAAATCCGGTGTCGGTCATGCCCAGCGGCGTGAAAATGTGCTCTTTAAGGTAGGCCCCCAGTGTCTGGCCACTCACCACTTCAAGGACACGCCCCAGCACATCCGTGGCACGGCCGTATTCCCACAGGGTGCCGGGTTCGAACATCAGCGGCAAGGCCGCCAGTTCATGGGAAAACTCGGCATTGCTGCGCTCGCGCGAGCCGATCCGGGTCTGGGCATATTGCCGCTGCACCGGTGCATTGCCCATGAATTCATAGGTCAGTCCGGCCGTGTGGCGCAACAAGTCCTGAATCGTCGCCATCTGGCGCACGGCCTGCAGATTCACAGACCCGTCAGTCAGACTGGCCACCTTCTGCGTCGCGTATTCGGGCAGGTACTTGGCGACCGGGTCGTTCAGCAGCAATTGCCCCTGCTCCATCAACATCATGGCCGCCACCGACACGATCGGCTTGGTCATGGAGTAAATGCGAAAAATGGCATCCCGCGCCATCGGGGTGCTGGTCGCCGGATCCTGCGCCCCCAAGGCTTCAAACAAGGCCAGCTTGCCGTGCCGGGCAATCAGCACAACCGCGCCGGGCAGGCGCTGGCGATCCACCTCGGCTTGCAGCACTTCCATCAGCCGCTGGGTGCGCTGCGGACATAAGCCTGCTTTCTCGGGTGACACGGCTGGCAGCGCCGAACCAGAGGAAATTGTGTGAGCGTGCTCGCGGCTCATGACGCTGACACGCTATTTTTTGGAACGAACTGCCATGCTCTTCCAAGGGTGATCCACGGCAGGCTCGCATCAGTCTTGGCTTGCTGCAATTCGGCGCCCGACGCCTTCCATTGAGGCCAGCGCTGTTGCGTCTGCGAAAGCCAGGCCGGTTTGGGCAGGCTGCCCGCGATCGATGTATGAAACACGTTAGTCTCCAAAAAAATACCACCACCACCCAGACTTATTCAGCTTGGGCGATCCCCATGCGGTTACGGTCGGTCAAAGGCAGTGTCGCATGACTGCCTCACTTGCCTTCCGCTTCCTGCAATGAGCGCCACATCACCTTGCCCGCACCGCTCTTGGGCAAGGCATCCACAAACTGCACGACACGCGGCACTTTGTAGACCGCCATGTTGTCGCGGCACCAGGTGATGATGTCCTGTTCGCTGACGGTGCCTTTGTGGGATGGGCGCAGGACAATCACCGCCTTGACCGATTCACCCCGATAGCTGTCTTTGGTGGAAATAATGCAGGCTTCCTGCACCGCCGGATGCCCGAACATCAGCGCCTCAACCTCGGCGGGCCAGACCTTGAAGCCGGAGGCGTTGATCATGCGCTTGAGCCGGTCCGTCAAGAAAAAATAGCCGTCCGCGTCGACATACCCCAGATCGCCAGAGCGGAAGAAACTTTTGCCCTCGAATTCAATGAAGGCCGCCTCCGTGGCGTCCGGCCGCTTCCAGTAGCCCTGAAAGACCTCCGGGCCATGAATGATGATTTCGCCCTGCGCACCCATTGGCATTTCTGCCAAGGTGTCCGGGTCAATCACCCGCGCGTCGGTGCTCATGAAGGGAATCCCCAGGCACTGCTGTTTGGGTGCGTCCGGCGGATTGCTGTGGGACGGTGCCGCAGTCTCCGTCAGGCCGTAACCTTCCACATAACGCAAACCAAACTGCTCCAACAGGCGTTGCGCCACCGCCTGCGGCATGGCCGCACCACCGCCGCCAATGTAGACCAGGCTGGAAAGATCGTAACTCTCAAAGTTGGGGCTACCCAGCAGATCAATCACCATGGTCGGGATATTGGTCCAGTGCGTCACCTGCCAGCGTGATATCAGGCGACCCGCCAGTTCGCGGTCCCAACGCGGCATCATGATGAGCGTGGCGCCGGCCCGAATGCTGGTGTGCATCAGGCTCACCATGCCGGTGATGTGGAACATGGGCACGACCGTGAGAACCACGTTTTCCACCGAGCCATTGCCCCACAGGCCGCTGGCTATGGCGTTGTGCATGATGCTGGCATGGGTATGAATGCATCCCTTGGGCAAGCCGGTGGTGCCACTGGTGTAGGGAAGAATGGCCAGATCGGCTGGACCCACCGTCAATGCTGGCGCGGCGGAAGTAACACTCAACGCCGCCTCCCAGCTGAGCACTTGGCCATCCCGCAGACTGGGGAGCGCGTGACGCGTCTGGAGCCAGTCTGTCCAGGCGGCAGGCGGCGCATTGTCACCCGCAACATGGGCGTCAAACGCATCGGTGAAATGCGTCACCAGCAGGTGTGACAGCCTTTGTGCGGGTGGCAGGGCATCGCTGGCCCGCGCCAGTTCAGCAGCCAGATCGGACGTGGTAATGGCAAACTTGGCGTCCGGGTCGACGATGTAGTGTTTGAGCTCTTCGACACGGTTCATGGGATTGACCGGCACCACCACGGCGTTCGCCCGCAAAATCGCAAAGTGCGCAATCACCAATTGCGGACAGTTTTGCATATTGAGCACCACCCTGTCACCTTTTTTGACCCCCAGCCCTTGTAAACAGGCCGCGAGCCGCTCTGCTTTTTGTAGCACCTCGGCATAGCTGAAGACGCGTCCAAAAAAGACGAGCGCCGCTTTTTCCGGGTAACGACGGGCACTGGTCTCCAAGTTGTCCCACAACGATGTGACCGGCAGCGTGATCGCGTGGGGCAGCCGCTTCGGCCAGAAACGATAGTGAGCCCGAACATCCGGCTTGACCCTGGGGTCCAAAGAACTTGAAGACTGGTTCATATGGCAATGCTTTCTTGATCAGAGGTGAACAGTAACTTAAAACCCGGCGCGAGCAAAGGATACGGGAGTTAACATGCACCAGAAGGCACCCATTGTCACCGTCGGGACGCGAAGCGAATCGGGTTATGAACTTCTTGCATGGATTGCAAGAGTAAACCCTGACACCTTCAAGCACGGGCCACAGTAAAGTACTGATGTGGCGTGATCAAGTGAAAAATTCTTTCAGGCAAGCTATGTGCTTAGACTACGTCGCTTGGGCTGCACAGCGATTCACCAACCATCTTTTGTCTTGCCTTACCAACGCTTTCAACAAGGAAATTTCATGAAGAAACAGTTTCTCGCTCTTGCCGTTTTAGCCACCATGGGCGTCGGCGCTTATTCGCAGGCAACGGACACCATCGCCAAAGTCAAGGCCTCAGGCGAAATCACCATGGGCGTGCGTGACTCGTCCGGTGCGCTCTCCTACACCTTGGGCGACGGCAAGTACGCTGGCTATCACGTGGAGATTTGCCAGCGCATCATTGCCAATCTGGAAAAAGTCGTTGGTAAAAAAGTGGCCGTGAAGTACCTGTCTGTGACTTCACAAAACCGCATTCCCTTGGTGCAAAACGGTACGGTGGACATTGAGTGTGGCTCAACCACCAACAACGCGACCCGCCAGAAAGACGTGGCCTTTGCGCTCACCACCTTCGTTGAAGAAGTGCGCATGGCCGTCAAGGCCACCTCGGGCATCACCAGCATTACCCAGCTGAATGGCAAGAGTGTAGCCACGACCACCGGCACCACATCGGTGCAGATGCTGCGAAAAAACCAGCGCGCCAATGGCATCGACTTCAAGGAAGTCTTTGGCAAAGACCACGCTGAAAGCTTTTTATTGCTCGAATCCGGCCGCGCCGATGCCTTCGTGATGGATGGCTCTATCCTGGCCGGCAATATTGCCAACGCCAAAAATCCGGCTGACTTCAAAATCGTGGGCGAGGTACTGTCCGTCGAGCCGATCGCCATCATGATGCGCAAGGGTGATCCAGCCTTCAAAAAACTGGCCGACGACACCATCCGTGAAATGGCCAAGTCCGGAGAGATCGCCAAGCTCTACGACAAGTGGTTCATGCAGGCTATTCCCCCGAAGAACACCAAGGTAGGTCTGGCTGCCAGCGCAAGCATTAAAGCCGCCTGGGCCACGCCCAACGACAAGCCGATGGAAGACTACGCCAAGAAATAAACCAGCAGGCGTCTTATGAAACCGACCCCGCCTGGCCTTTGCCGTAGCGGGGTCTTTTTTTAACCCTGACGGAGCACGACATGACGTGGGACTGGCAAGTATTTCTCAATGACGATGGCAGTGGCCGCACCTATCTTCAATGGATGTTTAGCGCTTGGGGCTGGACCCTCGCAGTGGCGGGCTGCTCCTGGGTCGTAGCGGTATTGATCGGTGGCTTCATGGGTACCCTGCGGACCTTGCCAGATAGCCCGTGGCTGGTTCGTTTGGCCAACGTCTGGGTCGAATTTTTTCGAAACATCCCCTTGCTGGTGCAAGTATTTCTCTGGTACTTTGTCGTGCCCAAAATGTTTCCTGCCTTCCAGCAAGTGCCGGGGTTCATTTTGGTGGTGTTCGCCTTGGGCTTCTTCACCTCCGCCCGCATTGCCGAGCAGGTACGGGCCGGCATCCAGACCTTGCCCAAGGGCCAGCGATATGCCGGCATGGCGCTGGGATTTACCACCCTGCAGACCTATCGCTACGTAATTCTGCCGATGGCGTTTCGCATCATCTTGCCGCCCTTGACCAGCGAATCGATGAACCTGCTGAAGAACTCATCCGTGGCGTTTGCGGTATCCATTGCCGAACTCACCATGTTTGCGATGCAGGCGCAAGAGGAAACCTCGCGCGGCGTGGAGGTGTACCTGGCGGTGACGGCGCTGTATGCGCTGTCGGCGTTCGCGGTCAATCGGGTATTTGCCCTGATTGAGAAAAAGACACAGATCCCTGGCTTTATTGTTGCCGGTGGCACAGGCGGAGGGCACTGACATGTTGGGCCTTGACCTCGGCTTTTTCAATTGGGATATCTTCAGCAAATTTGTCCTGAGCGGCTTGCGCTTCAGTGTGCAGCTGACCCTGGTCGCCACGCTCGGCGGCATCGTTTTGGGCACGCTGCTGGCGCTGATGCGCCTGTCAGGCAAAAAGGCTTTCATGCTACCCGCCATCGTTTATGTCAACGGCATGCGATCCATTCCGCTGGTGATGGTCATCCTGTGGTTCTTTCTGTTGATCCCCCTCCTGATCGGCCGGCCGATGGGTGCGGAACTGTCAGCCACCATCACCTTCATCGCCTTTGAGGCCGCGTATTTCAGCGAAATCATGCGCGCGGGTATCCAGTCCATCCCGCGTGGGCAGGTGTATGCGGGTCAGGCCATCGGAATGACTTACAGCCAAAACATGCGTTATGTGGTGTTGCCGCAAGCGTTTCGCAACATGCTGCCGGTGCTGCTAACCCAAACGATCATCCTGTTTCAGGACACCTCCCTGGTCTATGCCATTGGTGCCTACGACATGCTCAAGGGCTTCAGCACCGCCGGCAAGATATATGGCCGCCCGGAGGAAGCGTATTTACTGGCCGCCGTGGTCTATTTCGTGATTTGTTTTGCCCTGTCCTGGCTTGTCAAGCGACTGCAGGCCAAGATCGCGATCGTTCGCTAAGCATCGGAGAGCAATATGATTGAAATGAAAAATGTGTCCAAGTGGTATGGCCCGGTGCAGGTGCTGAGCGACTGCTCTCTCAAGGTCAACAAAGGTGACGTGGTAGTGGTGTGTGGTCCTTCCGGGTCGGGCAAGTCCACCTTGATCAAGACCATCAATGCGCTGGAGCCAATCCAAAAAGGCAGCATTCAGGTGGATGGCGTGCCCTTGCATGACCCGGCGACAGACTTGCCCAAGCTGCGTTCCCGCGTGGGCATGGTGTTCCAGCACTTTGAGCTGTTTCCGCACCTGTCCGTGACCGAAAATCTCACGATTGCGCAGATCAAGGTGCTTGGTCGCAGCCCCGACGAAGCCAAAATCCGCGGTCTCAAGATGTTGGACCGTGTCGGGCTGATGGCGCACAAAGACAAGTTTCCTGGTCAACTCTCGGGGGGGCAGCAACAGCGCGTGGCGATTGCCCGAGCGCTGTCGATGGACCCCGTCGTGATGCTGTTTGACGAGCCCACGTCCGCGCTCGACCCCGAGATGGTC
>NZ_DHXT01000013.1:0-9211 GCF_002413825.1 Rhodoferax sp. UBA5149 | reverse complement strand
ACGTCCGCGCTCGACCCCGAGATGGTCGGTGAGGTGCTTGACGTGATGGTGAAGCTTGCCAAAGAGGGCATGACCATGATGGTCGTCACCCACGAAATGGGATTTGCGCGAAAGGTCGCCAACCGCGTGATCTTCATTGACGTGGGTGGCCATATTCTGGAAGATTGTTCCAAGGATGAGTTTTTTGGCCAGCCAGAAAACCGCCAACCGCGCACCAAGGATTTCTTGAACAAAATCTTGCAGCACTGATCAACTGAAGTCGTACACGTGAATCTGAACAAGCCAAAAACCTGGACCCTTCTCCTGGCCGCCCTGGGTGCCGCCATGGCAGCACCCGCGCATGCCGGGAAAACCTTGGACGCGATCAAAGCACGCGGCCAGATCATTTGCGGTGTGAGTACCGGCGTGCATGGTTTTTCTGCCGCTGATTCGGGTGGCAAGTGGTCGGGACTGGATGTGGATGTTTGCAAGGCACTGGCAGCGGCCACCTTGCGCGACCCCGAAAAGGTCAAGTATGTGCCCTTGGCATCCCAGCAGCGCTTCACCGCACTGCAATCCGGTGAAGTCGATTTGCTGGCCCGCAACACGACGTTTACCCTGACGCGCGACGCGTCACAGGGTTTGAGCTCGACCGTTGCCAACTACTACGACGGCCAAGGTTTCATGGTACCCGCCAAGAGCAAACTGAAAGGCGCCAAACAACTCAAAGGGCAGACAGTCTGTGTGCAGTCGGGTACCACTTCGGAGAAGAACCTGGCGTCCTTTTCCAAGGCCAACGGGCTGAACATCAAGCCCGTCGTGTTCGAGCAGTTTGAGGCGGCGAATGCGGCGTATTTCTCTGGCCGATGCGTAGCGTACACGACCGACGCATCGGGTCTTGCTTCAATTCGAATGAAAGAGGCCAAGAATCCCAAAGAACACGTCATCCTGCCTGATCTGATCTCCAAGGAACCCCTGGGCCCCATGGTGCGCCGCGGTGATGACGAGTGGTTTGCCATCGTCAAATGGGTCATGTACGGCCTGCTGGAAGCGGAAGAGTACGGCGTGACCCAGGCCAACGTCGACAAAATGAAGGCCAGCACGGATCCCGTGGTGCAGCGCCTGCTGGGTGGCGGCAATGAAGACACCGGCAAGCTGCTCGGTCTGGACAAAGAGTGGCTGGCCCGCGCCATCAAAGCCACAGGCAACTACGGCGAGAGCTTTGAGCGCAACGTAGGCCCCGCGTCGGCACTTGGTTTGCCGCGTGGACTGAACAACCAGTGGAACAAGGGAGGCCTGATGTACGCCTACCCGATCCGTTGATCTCGACCTGCCCCAGCGTTGCAGCTGGCTTGAGAAGCGTACGCCCATGACACCAAAGTCGCCCCCTCGGAAAAAGAACTGGTCCTGGCGCAGTCAAGCATTTAGAGGTCTGATTTATCAGCTTGTGGCGATCGGACTGATTGTTGCCGCCGTCTGGTTTCTCGCGCACAACACACTGCTCAACATGAAAATCCGCGGCATTCAGAGCGGATTTGATTTTCTGAGCGGCCCCGCCGGGTTTGATATCGGCGAAAGCCTGTTCCCTTTTGACTCGGCACAGCCGTACTGGCAGGCCTTTCTGGTGGGGCTGTCCAACACCTTGCGGGTCGCGATCCTGGGCATCATTTTGACGACTGTTTTGGGCACGCTGCTGGGCGTTGGCCGGTTTTCGCGCAACGCCCTGGTGCGTGGCGTGTGCTATGCCTATGTGGAATTATTTCGCAATGTACCCGTGTTGCTGCAATTGCTCATGTGGTATTTGCTGTTTACCGAGGTCCTCCCTGCCGCTTCGGAGGCCTGGGAAGTTGGGCCCTTTTTCCTCAGCAAGGGGGGCTTGAGTTTTCCGATTCCGGTGTGGGCCGCTGGGC
Source organism: Rhodoferax sp. UBA5149 (assembly GCF_002413825.1). Taxonomy (GTDB): domain Bacteria; phylum Pseudomonadota; class Gammaproteobacteria; order Burkholderiales; family Burkholderiaceae_C; genus Rhodoferax. The sequence goes on along the minus strand of NZ_DHXT01000013.1, from coordinate 7,322 downwards.
AATTTTGGGCCATGATCGGTTTGATTGCCGGCGCGGCGCTGGCTTATGTCTACCTGAAATGGGCGCGCAGGCAATTTGAAGCCACCGGCCAACTCAAGAGCATGTTCTGGGTTCCGATCGCCATCTGTCTGGCAGTGAGTCTGTTGGGATGGGTGGCCGGGGGCGCACCCACTGCTTTTGAATTCCCCAGCAAAGGCGAGTTCTCCATTGAACACGGCGGCTCGCTGACGCCAGAGTTTCTTTCAGTGCTCCTGGGTCTGACGGTCTACACGGCATCCTTCGTGGCCGAAGTGGTTCGCTCCGGCATTCAGTCGGTTGCAGCTGGCCAGGGCGAGGCCGCTGCCGCACTGGGGCTGAACCCAGGCCAGTCCATGCGGCTGGTCATGCTGCCGCAGGCCCTGCGGGTCATCATTCCGCCCATGACCAACCAGTTTTTGAACCTGACCAAAAACTCCTCGTTGGCCGTGGCGATTGGTTATCCCGACGTGGTGTCCATTGCGAACACGGCCTTGAACCAGACCGGGCGGGCCGTGGAATGCATTGCCATTGTCATGCTGGTTTACCTGACCACCTCGTTGGCGACCTCGCTGCTGATGAACTGGTACAACAGCCGCGCCGCGATTAAAGAACGCTGATCCAGATCGACACCATGACCGCACAAATTTTTCAGCCCATTGCACCGCGACCGGCGCCGATTCGAACCGAAGGCCTTGTCGCCTGGATACGTTTCAATCTTTTCGGCGACTGGATGACCGCCCTGATGACCGTCGTCATCGGTGGCGCCCTTCTGTATCTGATTCCTCAATTGCTCAGCTGGGCCATCTTTCGGGCCTCCTGGCTCCCCAACTTCGATGCCTGCCGGGTGGACGGCGTTGGGGCTTGCTGGGGCGTTGTGACCGAAAAATACCGAATCATCCTGTTCGGACGATATCCGTATGAGGAGCAATGGCGGCCCCTGCTTGCGACCCTGTTGATGCTGGGTCTTCTGGTTGCGAGCTGCACCCGTGCCTTCTGGCACGCATGGCTCGCCATGCTGTGGATCGTCGTTTTGACCCTTGTTTTTACACTGATGTATGGCAACGTTCTGGGCTTGAGCAAAATGGAAACGGATCGCTGGGGCGGCTTGCCTTTGACCATTTTGCTGTCGTCTTTGTCCATGGTGATGGCCTTTCCCATTGCCCTGGCCGTGGCGTTGGGACGGCGCTCCAACTTGCCAGCGATCCGGACCTTCTGCGCGATCTATGTCGAGTTGATCCGCGGCGTGCCCTTGATTTCAGTGCTGTTCATGGCGTCGTTCATGTTTCCGCTGTTCATGCCGCAGGGTTTCACCATTGACGTGCTGATTCGCGTGCTGGCGGGTATCACACTGTTTGCAGCTGCCTACATGGCCGAGGTGATTCGCGGCGGCTTGCAAGCCATTCCCAAGGGACAAATCGAGGCGGCCGCGACGCTGGGTCTGTCCTACTGGCAGACCCAGGGCAAGATTGTGCTGCCACAGGCGCTGGCCATGGTCGTGCCCAGCATCATGAACAGCTTCATCTCGACCTTCAAAGACACCTCGCTGGTGACCATCGTGAGCCTGTACGAACTCACGGGCGCCTTGTCATTGGCCTTGAATTCGGATTCAAACTGGCGACCATTCAAGATTGAGGGCTACCTCTTTATTGCCATGATTTATTTCGTTTTTTGTTTTTCCATGTCCCGCTACAGCATCTGGGTTGAAAAACAGGTCAACCAAGGCAAGCAGCGATAGGCCATCATGTCAGAACCCATCATCAAATTCGACAAACTCAACAAGTGGTACGGCAACAACTTTCACGTGTTGCGCGATATTGACCTGAACGTCGCGCCCGGTGAGCGCATCGTCATTTGCGGTCCATCAGGCTCCGGGAAATCCACGCTGATCCGTTGCATCAACCGGCTTGAGGAGCACCAGGAAGGCCATCTGTTTGTGGATGGGGTTGAGGTCACGGACGACGTCAAGGCCATTGACGACATTCGAAAGAAAGTGGGCATGGTGTTTCAGCAGTTCAACCTGTTTCCGCACCTGACGGTGCTGGAGAATCTGACGCTGTCGCCGATGTGGGTGGGCAAGATGCCCAAAAAGGAAGCAGAAGAAAGAGCCATGGTCCAGCTCCAGCGGGTGCGCATTGCCGAGCAGGCCGGCAAATACCCGCTGCAACTCTCCGGCGGCCAGCAGCAGCGGGTCGCGATTGCCCGCGCCCTGTGTCTGAAACCGAAAATCATGCTGTTTGACGAGCCGACCTCGGCGCTCGACCCGGAGATGATCAAGGAGGTTCTGGACGTCATGGTGGAGATGGCCAGCCACGGCATCACCATGCTGTGCGTCACGCATGAGATGGGCTTTGCCAAAGCCGTGGCGGACCGTGTGATCTTCATGGACCAGGGCCAGATCGTCGAGCAGAACAACCCGCACGACTTCTTCAACCATCCGCAAAACGAGCGCAGCAAGGACTTTTTGTCGAAGATTCTGGGGCATTGATTCCTGCGTCAATTGAACTTGCCGGCGAGAGTTGCTTCATTTCCTTTTTGCTATAAAAAATATAGCTAATAGGGCATATTCCACGGGGGCTAGCGGTCCATTTAATTTAAACCCGCAGGTGTCTCGCCCAACCTCGGATGGAGGGTCTGGACTGAGCCACGGCGCACTTCGCCCGCTTTAATTCCGGCTGCGCATAATCGGTGCTTATGAACACCGCCAGCACCAAGCCCCACGCGCCTTCCTCCGACACCATCACTGATGTCGCCGGTATCGAGGTCGGCCACTTCACCGATACCCGTCGCCCCACCGGCTGCACCGTGATCATCGCGCGCGAGGGTGCTGTGGCCGGGGTGGACGTGCGCGGCGCCGCACCTGGCACGCGCGAGACCGATCTGTTGCATCCCTCGAACCTGGTGGACCGTGTTCACGCCATCATGCTGGCGGGTGGCAGCGCATGGGGTCTGGATGCCGCCAGTGGCGCCATGCAATGGCTGGAAGAAAACAACATCGGGCTGGCGGTCGGTTTCGGGCTGGTGCCCATCGTCCCGGCCGCTGTGCTGTTTGATTTGCCGGTGGGTGACGCCAGAATCCGGCCTGACGCCCGCGCCGGCTATCAGGCTTGCATGGCGGCCAGCCGCAGCGCGCCGGCCCAGGGCAACATCGGTGCCGGTGCCGGTGCGCTGGTAGGCAAGATCTTTGGTCTGCAGCGCGCCATGCGGGGTGGCATTGGCACCGCCTCCATCACGGTGGACGGCATCACGGTCGGCGCCATCATTGCGTGCAACGCCCTGGGTGACGTCATCGACCCGGCCACCGGCCAAGTGCTGGCGGGTGCCCGAACGCCGGACGGCCTGTCCCTGCTGAATAGTCGCGACGCCATCATCGCCGGTGAGGCACCCAAGCCCGTGCTGGCGGGCACCAACACCACCATCGGTGCGATTGCCACCGACGCGGTACTGACCAAAGCGCAAGCACACCGCCTGGCCCAAGTGGCGCACGACGGACTGGCCCGCACGATCAACCCGGTGCACACGCTGTCGGATGGCGACACCCTGTTTGCGCTGGGTACCGGAAAAGCGGGCAGATCAGCCGGCATGATGCTGCTCAGCACCCTGGCGGCCGAGGTCACGGCCCGCGCCGTTGTGCGTGCCGTGATGGCGGCCAGGGGCATCACCACAGGGGGCATGACCTGGCCCGCAGCGGCAGACCTGGCGCGACCTGCCAGGCCTTGAATCGACGCGATGCCGCACCCCATGCCAAAAAACATCCGCTACACCTTGCTGTCATTGCGAGACATGCTGACGTCGGCCGGACCCTTTGTCTTTTTGACCATCGGCTTGCTGGTGCTGGCCTACTGGTGGCTTGACCCGGCGCCGCCCAAACATGTGACGCTGGCGACCGGACCGGCCCAGAGCGCCTACGCCGAATTCGGAAAACGCTACGCCAAGGCCATGGCCGCCTATGGCATTGAAGTGCAACTGCTGCCCAGCGAGGGCTCCTCCCAGAACCTTGAATGGCTGACGGCAGGCAAGGCCGATCTCGGCTTTGTGCAGGGTGGCAGCGGCGCACTGCCGACCAATGCCCACGAAGGACTTGCATCGCTGGGCAGCCTGTTCGTCGAACCGGTGTGGCTGTTTTATCGCGCCGAGGCGGCACAAAAAGTGACCGCGACGGTCAACGGCGACGCCACCCTGACGGCGCTGACCCAGCTCAAAGGTCTGCGTGTCAACGTGGGCACGGCGGGCAGCGGCGTGCCCAGCTTGATGGGCAAATTGTTCGACATCAATCGCATTGACGACAGCACCCTCACACTCTCCCGGCTGGAGCAGACACCGGCCACGGTGGCATTCTTGAACGGCGAGCTGGATGCATTGGTGTTTGCCTCGGCACCTGAATCGCCCATGGTGCAAATGCTGCTGCAAACACCGGGTGTGAAATTGATGGATTTTGCACAGAGCGAAGCCTACTCGCGCCGTTTCGCGTTTCTGACGCCCGTGACCCTGCCGCGCGGCGTGGTCGACCTGGCCCGTGACGTTCCGGCACAGGACGTGCACCTGGTCGCCCCCACCACCACCTTGATGACCAGGGAAGGTGTGCATCCTGCCGTGTTGCAGCTGTTCTCCCAGGCGTCGCTGGCGTTTCACAGCCCCGCGGGCTGGTTCAACCGGGCCCATGAATTCCCCAACGCCGCCAATACCGAATTCCCCCTGTCCAGGGAGGCCGAGCGCACGATCCGTGACGGCACGCCCTTGTTGCAGCGTTACCTGCCTTTTTTCTACGCCAACCTGATGGAACGCATGTGGCTGGCACTGGGCATCATCGTTGCGGTGCTGCTGCCGCTAAGCCGTATCGTGCCGCCCCTGTACGAGTTCAGAATTCGCTCACGGGTATTTCGCTGGTATGGGCAGTTGCGCGACATCGAAGACCGTGCCGGCACCAGCATCGACTCCGCGCAGGGTCTGGTCGATGAACTCAATCAGTTGGAGACGCGCGTTGGCCAAATCAACGTGCCCCTATCCTATGCGGATGAACTTTATGCCCTGCGCAACCACATTGAGCTGGTGCGAAAAAAACTGCTCAGAGCTTGATGTCCATGCTGTTGCGCATGGCGGTCTGCGCCACCGCATCCAGCGCGCCATCCACAACGGCTTGACCGGAAACAATTCGCATGGCGTCGGTCGCAAGCAGTTTATTGCGCGAGCGTCGCGTCATGGACTGGGTATTGCCAGTGGCACTGGTAAACAAAAACAAGGTGCCATGCGGACTGGCCCAAGACAGTTGCGTCCGGATCCACTCGCCTTTGACCAGCAACTCCACCCATGCGCCGACAGGCAACGCGTCGTCAGCGGGCGCCACGGTGGACTCATCTATCGCCTTCGTCAGCCGAGTGGCGTCTTGAACGAGCGCCGCGGGCATTTCCATGAATCCGGAAGCCTCGGCTTCGGCAGGCGCAACCCATGAATCGGCAGTCTCGAACAAGCCCGAACGCCCGCCGTCGGCCGGTGGTGCTGCTTCGGCCATGACCGGCGGTCTGAAAGCCTGCTGATGCAGGTTCATCAGCAATTCGAAAAAAGCACTGGTCTTCAGGGACGGAAAGTCAATGAGCTCAAGACCCTCCCGCAATTTACCCAGCAACTTGGGCACGAGCCGGGTCAATCTGACGATGTTCTTGCGCGTCAACTCAGGCTGGACACTCCAGAACAAGGCCAAGACCAGCTCACGGTACTGACCCGGATCAGCCGACCCGGAGCCATCGGCCATTCGTGCATGAGCGATGACCTGCGCCCAGGGGCCGCACAGGAATTCAAGAACCCCCTGCGGTATATTCTGAGCGTCCGGTCGGGCAGCCAGTTCTCGGGCAATCTCCTCCGCCAACAAATTGCGTTGCTCGGCGTGCGCCAAGGCTTTCACCGCGCTTTCCAGCTGTCCATGCTGCTTTCGCTCGTCCCACACCTGAACCATGCCCTGCAGCATCTGCTCGAACGGCTCCGCATCTTCTATCTGCATGCCACCCATGGACCCCACGGCGCGCTGCAAGGGCTCCAGAAAGCCAGAAAAACCACGCGTATCAACCGATTCATAAGCCAGGCTGCGATCCGTAATTTCCTGCAACAGCCGTCGTGCCGGGTGCTGCTTGTCGCTGAAGAAACGGGGATCGACCAAGGCCAGCCGCAATAGCGCGGGCTCCAGACTTCTGATGACATCCTGCACGGGTCCGAGCAGACGCTCATCGATGGCAATGTTGTCGACCATAAGCGTGACCACCTCCAGGCTGAGCGACTGACCCAAGCCCCGGGCCGAGTGACGCAGGCTCGAGCGCGCCGCGTTCAACGAACCACTGACTGGCGCGGGCGCTTCAATCGCCGCAGCCTTCCTGGTGCCGATGCGCTCAATCACCTGCTCGACCTGCCTCATCTCCTGCAGGACTTCAAAGGCGGCGGGCACCGTGGCGTGGAAGTCCGATGAAGCCGGTTCACTGTCCCTGGCCAGGTCCTCAAATTCACGCGAAAACTGTTCCGCAAACGACTCGGGACCGGACCTGGCATCCACCCGTTCGAGCTCGCCGGACAAGAGCTTGCGGAGTTTGTCCAGCGTCAGCAGCGATTCGTCGCGTGGTGCTGATGTGCGCCGCTTCCTGGACGCATGCATGGTGGTTTGCCTCACAGCGTAACCTGCGGGCTGGACGCCCTGCGCTCGCAGTTGCGTGGACATTCTTGCGTAGAACGCAGCAAGGGTCTTGCCCAAAGCTTCGCTCATGTGCCACATCAGGTCCGCGCGCACGGCGGCGGACAACTGGATCTGCTTCATCACGGTCTGCAGCGCCCGGACATAGATCTCGGGTCGGACCGGATTTCGATCAGCACGAACGGTCGACAAACCGGCGGCGGCGCACATCATCGGATTGAATTCGGCCAAACTCAACTCCACGGCCACCATGACGACCTGCTCCGCGCGGGCAAGCTCGACTCGCTCGAGCATTTGCGCTTCATCCATGAGCTCGAGCTGGTCAAAATGAACGCTGGCCGAGGCCAGGGCAGCGGCCTGACTGTCGCTGGCCGCGAACGCGGCCCGCAGCACCTTGGGATAACGCTCCACCATCACCGGCTCGTACTTGTTCAAGTACTGGCGGGATTCCACCAGACCCTGGCGCTCGCGCAAGGTTCGGGCGCTCGCTTCCTGATCATGCAAGGCTCGCCGGGCAGCCCGGATGAGCGCCTCCATGATCGTCTGGCCATCATTCACGGCCTCCTCTACCACCGCCCGATAGAGCGTTGCGTGCACCCCTGTGGCCTGCAAGCTAGTGTAGTGTTGCAATCTT
>NZ_DHXT01000023.1:4691-4857 GCF_002413825.1 Rhodoferax sp. UBA5149 | reverse complement strand
TAGCCGGTGCCGCGGCTGGTGTAGACCCAAAGTGACTGCAGCTTGTGCAAGCCCGCGGTAAAGGGCTGCTGCAGCTTGACGAAGTGATTCCAGGGCCAGAACTGGCCGCCGTGCGTGTGGCCCGAGAGCTGCAAGTCAAAGCCCGCCAGCGCGGCAGCGGCGGCGG
>NZ_DHXT01000023.1:0-4505 GCF_002413825.1 Rhodoferax sp. UBA5149 | reverse complement strand
CCAGCGCGGCAGCGGCGGCGCTGCGTGGCTGGTGCGCCAGCAGCAGTTTGAACACGGCGTTTGGCGGCGCCTCGGCGATGGCCCGCTGCGGGTCGCTGCGGTGGCTTTCGTCGAAGTGATGGGCACTGAAGTCGGTCACGCCAGCCACCAGCACCATGGCGGGCTCCGGATCCTGGCTGTCGGTGCTGTGATGGATGAGCACATGCTCGTTCATCAACACCCGCACGCCCAGACCCCGCAGGGCGTCAATCCAGTCATGGGCGCCGGAGTAATACTCATGGTTGCCGGTGACAAAAAACGTGCCGTGGGTGGAAGTCAGCTCGGTCAGCGGTGTCACCTGGTCGCGTAGTTCATGCACGCTGCCATCCACCAGATCGCCCGTGATGGCCACCAGGTCGGCGCCCAGGCGGTTGACCTGTGCCACGATGCGCTGCAGATAGCGGCGCTTGATGGTGGGGCCGACGTGAATGTCGCTGATTTGGGCTACCGTGAAGCCGTGCAAGGCGTCAGGCAAGTTGGCAATGGGCACATCGACCCGCACCACGGCGGCGGTGCGTCGTGCGTTCCAGAAGCCCCACGCCGTGACCAGCAGGCCCAGCAAGGGCAGCGCCCCGGCGCTATGGGTTCGCCAAGCTTGCAGCGCAAGGGCCGAAGGCCACAGCCAGTTCATCCCGTAGCCGACCCACAAGGTGATCTCGCGCAGCAGCGTCAATACGAACAAGGACGAAAACAAACCCATGCAGAGCAAGCCGAGCCAGGTCAGGACCTCGGAGAGCGGTGGCTTGGCCACGCGCCGCGCCAGCATGCCCATCGGCACCAGCAAGGCGCAGAGCAGCAAACCCAGCCACAGCGCCACACCTAGCGGTGCGGCAATCTGGGACAGATCCGGCGCCACACGCCAACCGACGAAGGCATGCAAGAGAAGAGAAATCAGCAAGACAGGAGCCAGGGCCATCAAAATAAGCGCGAGGCCAAGGCCCTTGCGTCAAAACAATAATGTCTTTAGATGGTGTGCATGGGCGCAGGTTCAAGGCTTGTGAACGAATCCCGCCAGCTGGACAAATTTACGACAGCAGTCTGAGCGTGCTCTCGTCAACCATGCCCCCGAAAAAACGAGTCAGCGCTTGTTTGAACATCGGCTCGTCCGGGGCGACCTGAGCGAACAGCGTCATGCACGATTTGAATTTAAGGTCATCGGGCGAGCCAAAGATGTCATGCGCCGTCGTATGCGGCTGTGCCAGCACGAGTTGCGTGCACTCCTTCAGACGCTGACCCAGCACCGGATGCTGCCAGAAGTCCAGCGCCTCGGCCGCCGACGCGATGCCAAAGTGTTTGGCGATGGGGCTGCGGCCCAAGCCCTTGAGCTGCGGGAAGATGAACCACATCCAGTGGCTGGTTTTTTCTCCGAGTGCCAGTTCGTTGCACACCGATTCATAGACGCGGTCTTGTGCCTCCACAAATCGCTGCAGACCTTGTGTTGCTAAATTCATTGTTCCGTCCATCAATAAGCACGTAATGCGTGTATGTTGAGGCTTTTGGATCGGCACGTCAGCTTGTCCAATCAAGCAACATGAAATAAACCTACCGTCGGCGCAATGGCAAGCCGGTCAATTCACAGGGCGTCGGTCGTGAAGGGCTGCGCTGGGGCGTCAAGCGCCTCATGCGCGAAGCGCTCGTATTCGGAGATCACCTGCGCCCCCAGCAACAGCAGCGTCGCCGCCAGCTCAAGACTCAGCAGAACCGCGATGGCCGTGGTCAGCGAGCCGTAAACGGTGCCGATTTGGGACAGCGTGGAGAAATACCACACCAGGACATGGCGGGAAATCTCCCACAGCAAAGCGGCTGCGACCGCACCCAGCAGGGCGTGGTGCAAAGAAGGCCGGCCGACCGGCATCACCAGGTACACCGACGTGAGCACAAAGATCTCACCGGCCACGCCGAGCAGATACAGCAGCATGCCAGACAGGCCATCGAGTGACCAGCTGCGCCACAAAAACGCCACCTGCTGCTGGCCCATCGCCTGCAGGCTACCCGCCACCAGCGTCACCAGCAACAGCCCGAGCCCGAGCGACAGGATATAGCCATAAGGGATCACGGCCGAGATCAGAAAGTGGCGCCGGCGTATCGCCACCCGGTGATGAAAGATCACCGACATCGCGTTCTCCAGCACTGTGAAGCCGAGCGAACTGAAGAACAGCATGCTGGCCAGCAAGACCCAACCCAGAACAGCGCGGTGCGCCAGGAAGTTCGCCAGCTCCGCCACAATCACGCCGGACTGCCCCGGCACCAGCCATTCGAGGTAGCGGCCCACGGTCTGCAGCAGCGCCCCCTGATCGACAAAGTGCGAGAGGGCAATCACCGTGAGAATGAGCATCGGCACAATCGACAGCAAGGCGTAGTAGGCGACGGCCCCGGCCAGCAGCAGGCCCTGGTTGGCCTGGAATCCCTGCAGCGTTCGGACCGTGAATGCCGCGGGATGCCTGAGAATTTGCGCGGCATGGCGCCCAAAGCGTTGCATCGGTGCACTCCTCACTCCTGTTACGCGGTTCATGGTCCACCCCGGCGCTTCATGTGTCAATCAGACGGCGACCCGCCGTGTTGTCAGTCGATGCTGACGAGACGCAACGGCCTGATCGGCTCCGATCACAAGGTGCGCGCAAGGGTATTGGCGAGCTGTTGGAACGCCAGCGGTTGGCGCACGCGAAGGCGCTCAAGTTGCTCGGAAATTGACTTGACCAGCGCGTCGCTGTCTTCGGCCTTGATGGTCTCAATTTGGTGGTGAATGTCCTTCAACCGTTCGAGTGCCCGCGCCGACTGATCAGGGGTGACCGCGTCCTGCTGGATCAGACCCAGCAGGACTTCGGTGACGAGGCCGAGTTGCTTGCCATACGAAGCAAGCTCAAACGCTTTGCGCTCGATATCACCGTCGCCCGCCGCTGGACGGATGGCGTCAAAAAACCAATTGGTGTTGGGTTCGATCCGCTGGGCGACGCTACCGCTCCAGGGAAAATGAACTTGCGGATTCCAGATCCAAAGCCATGGAAACATGATCGCCTCACGGGTGGTTGAGAGAGAGTGCTGCCCCAAGCCGAAGCGCGCCGGGCCAAAGGCTCATGTAAAGCATAGTGCCAAACCGAATCCGCCACCTGAGAAAAATCAATGAGGGTGACGAAGCGCCTGGAACCGGCTCACAGCGGCTGGCGCGGTTGCCGCAAAGACCGTATCCCAAAATCAACTGAACATCTACTACGAATTTGATAGCGTATTGCGCTTATTCTGCGAGGGCTAGAGCCATATTTTTCTTACGACTTCCGCGGCCTCCAGCGCTTCAGCAACAGCGCATTGCTCATCACGCTGACCGAGCTCATCGCCATCGCCGCTCCGGCCACCACCGGGTTCAAAAAGCCCAGCGCGGCCAGCGGTATCCCGGCCACGTTGTAGGCAAAAGCCCAGAACAGGTTCTGCCGGATCTTGGCGACCGTGCGGTCCGAGATGTCGAGCGCGGCCGCCACCAGCAGCGGGTCGCCGCGCATCAGCGTGATGCCGGCGGCGTGCATGGCGACATCGGTGCCGTTGCCCATCGCCATGCCGACATCGGCCGCCGCCAGTGCCGGCGCATCGTTGACGCCGTCGCCGACCATCGCCACCGTGTGGCCGCCTTCCTTCAGCGCCATCACCCTGGTGGCCTTGTCGCCGGGCAGCACCTCGGCCATCACTTCGCCCTGTTCCGGGCGCAGACCCAGGCGGCGCGCCATGGCCTCGGCCGCACCCCGGTTGTCGCCGGAGATCATGATGGTCTTGATGCCGCGCGCGCGCAGCGCGGCCAGCGCTTCCTTGGCGCCGGGTTTGGGCTCGTCGCCAAAGGCCAGCAGGGCGCGCAGCGTCAGGCCTTGCGTGGTGCGCTCGGCCATGGCGGACACGGTGGCGCCTTCGGCCTGCAGCGCGGTGGCTTGGGCGGTCATGGCGCCGAGGTCGATGTGGAGTTCATCCATCCAGCGCAAGCTGCCGATCAAAAAGCTGCGCACACCGACCTCGCCCTCGGTGCCGCGACCGGGCACGGCGCGCACGTTGTCGGGGGCGTCGAAACTCAAACCCTGCTCCTGCGCACGGCTGACGACGGCGCGCGCCAGCGGGTGCTCGCTGCCACTTTGCAGGCTGGCCGCCACGCGCAACACATCGTCCGCAGCCATGTCGGCGGTCGGCAGCAAGGCCGTCAATTTGGGGCGGCCCACGGTCAGCGTGCCGGTCTTGTCAAAGGCGACGATATCGACCTTGTGCGCCAGCTCCAGCGCCTGGGCGTCCTTGATCAGAATGCCATAGGTCGCGGCGACGCCGGTGCCGGCCATGATGGCCGCCGGCGTCGCCAGCCCGAGTGCGCAGGGGCAGGCAATCACCAGCACCGCCACGGCATAGATCACGGCGACTTCAAACGGGTGACCGGTCAGCCACCAGCCCAGCAGGGTGATCAGCGCCAGCCCCAGCACCACCGGCACAAACACCGCGCT